>NZ_JACJQD010000030.1:2500-5231 GCF_014696485.1 Limnothrix sp. FACHB-1083
CTATTTCACTCCCCTCCCGGGGTTCTTTTCACCTTTCCCTCGCGGTACTTTTCGCTATCGGTCACACAGGAGTATTTAGCCTTACGAGGTGGTCCTCGCTGATTCAACCGGAATTTCACGTGCTCCGGCCTACTCGGGATCCGGCTAGGCTCTTTGAACTTTCAACTACGGGACTTTCACCCTCTTTGGTGTAGCTTTCAACTACTTCGCTTAGTTCGCCAAGTCCACGTTGCCGTCCCACAACCCCAGAAGTAAAAACCTCTGGTTTAGGCTGTTCCCGCTTCGCTCGCCGCTACTAGGGGAATCGCGTTTGCTTTCTCTTCCTCCGGCTACTAAGATGTTTCAATTCACCGGGTTGGCTCGTGTCAACCTATGTGTTCAGTTGACCGTGTTAAGGGTTGCCCCATTCGGATACTCTCGGATCAATGCTTATTTCCAGCTCCCCGAGACGTTTCGCCGGTATTCGCGTCCTTCTTCGCCTCTGTGTGCCTAGGTATCCACCGTGAGCCCTTTGTAGCTTGATCGCTGTTGACTCTCGACTACCTTGCTTTGGCTTTTGTTGCTATGCAGTTTTCAAGGTTCTGGCTGAACATTAGTTCAGCAGGCTTCTGAATCGTTAGAAGTTGCTGAACTCACGTTTTTTCTTCTTTGAAGGCAAAACTTTCGACTTCCTGATTCAGAAGTCTGTTTTTAGAGACGAAGCTACCTCAACAGGTATCTCTCTCTTGAGCGTTTTGAAGGTGGGCCATCCTGGACTCGAACCAGGGACCTCACCCTTATCAGGGGTGCGCTCTAACCACCTGAGCTAATAGCCCTCGTTTCCCTTCTTCTTAGAAGTAAACCCAGACAAGTTTGAGAGCCACACAAATTCCTCGACCGACCTAGGTTGACCAATCCTCTCTCTATTTGCTTTGTGCTTTCGAGTTGAGGTGGGTAAGGTCTCCCTGAAAGGAGGTGATCCAGCCACACCTTCCGGTACGGCTACCTTGTTACGACTTCACCCCAGTCATCAGCCCTGCCTTAGGCATCCCCCTCCTCGCGGTTAGGGTAATGACTTCGGGCAAAACCAACTCCCATGGTGTGACGGGCGGTGTGTACAAGGCCCGGGAACGTATTCACCGCAGTATGCTGACCTGCGATTACTAGCGATTCCTCCTTCATGCAGGCGAGTTGCAGCCTGCAATCTGAACTGAGGCCGGGTTTACGAGATTAGCTTGCTCTCGCGAGCTTGCAGCCCTCTGTCCCGACCATTGTAGTACGTGTGTAGCCCAAGACGTAAGGGGCATGATGACTTGACGTCATCCACACCTTCCTCCGGTTTGTCACCGGCGGTCTCCCTAGAGTCCCCAACTGAATGCTGGCAACTAAGGACGTGGGTTGCGCTCGTTGCGGGACTTAACCCAACATCTCACGACACGAGCTGACGACAGCCATGCACCACCTGTCTCTGCGCTCCCGAAGGCACTCCCGACTTTCGCCAGGATTCGCAGGATGTCAAGCCTTGGTAAGGTTCTTCGCGTTGCATCGAATTAAACCACATACTCCACCGCTTGTGCGGGCCCCCGTCAATTCCTTTGAGTTTCACTCTTGCGAGCGTACTCCCCAGGCGGGACACTTAACGCGTTGGCTACGGCACTGCACGGGTCGATACGTGCAACACCTAGTGTCCATCGTTTACGGCTAGGACTACAGGGGTATCTAATCCCTTTCGCTCCCCTAGCTTTCGTCCATGAGCGTCAGGTTTGGTCCAGTAGAACGCCTTCGCTGCTGGTGTTCTTCCCAATATCTACGCATTTCACCGCTACACTGGGAATTCCTTCTACCCCTACCTACCTCTAGTCTCGCAGTTTCCATCCCCTTTATGGAGTTAAGCTCCACGCTTTAAAGACAGACTTACGAGACCGCCTGCGGACGCTTTACGCCCAATAATTCCGGATAACGCTTGCATCCTCCGTCTTACCGCGGCTGCTGGCACGGAGTTAGCCGATGCTGATTCCTCAGGTACCGTCAGATCTTCTTCCCTGAGAAAAGAGGTTTACAACCCACAGGCCTTCGTCCCTCACGCGGTATTGCTCCGTCAGGCTTTCGCCCATTGCGGAAAATTCCCCACTGCTGCCTCCCGTAGGAGTCTGGGCCGTGTCTCAGTCCCAGTGTGGCTGATTGTCCTCTCAAACCAGCTACCGATCACTGCCTTGGTAGGCTCTTACCCCACCAACTAGCTAATCGGACGCGAGCTCATCTTCAGGCAGTTAACCTTTCACCTCTCGGCACATCGGGTATTAGCGACCGTTTCCAGTCGTTGTCCCCGACCTGAAGGCAGATTCTCACGCGTTACTCACCCGTCCGCCACTAAGTCCGAAGACTTCGTTCGACTTGCATGTGTTAAGCATACCGCCAGCGTTCATCCTGAGCCAGGATCAAACTCTCCATGTTAGGTTTCTCTGTCTTTGAAAATTCCTTAACCTTAGTCTTGGAATTTTCTAGAGAAGAAGAGTTTCATTTAGCTCCAGTTTTCACCGGAACTCGTCTTGCGACTTTTTAAGTTGCTTTGACGAGGCTTTTGTGCTTTAATGGCTCTCAAACTTATTCTTTTGTCTAGGTTCACCGCGCTTCGGTCGCTTCGCTTCAGCCGCCGTTTCCGGTTCGCTTCGCTTTCGCTTCCCCCTCAGCGCTTTATTAAATTAACAACCTTTCTCGAACTTGTCAACACTTTTTGAAAAAAAATTTTCGC
>NZ_JACJQD010000004.1:0-381213 GCF_014696485.1 Limnothrix sp. FACHB-1083
GGTGTCAATGGTGCAGTGGTCCCACGCCGATCCATCCCGAACTCGGTTGTGAAACGCTGTTACGGCGACGATAGTTGGGGGGTAGCCCCCTGCGAAAATAGCTCGATGCCAGGTTAATAATTGAAGAGAGGGGAGGGGGGGTCTAGATAATGCTCTAGAACCCCTTCCCCTTTTTTCGCGCTGTTTAATGAATGGTGAGATTTGACCAATTTTGAGAATTTCTTGGTTCTCTTTAATAAGAAAATAAACTGAGCTAGTCTGTACCGTAGGCTGTAGCAGTCCCGGTCTGTGTTGTTCAGAGATGATTGATAATGTTATTACTCAGCGATCAGCAAGTTAAGCAATTGGGGTTGTTGCGTGCTCTAGTTGTTCGAGACTTGGAGGCTAAATATAAAGGATCAAGTTTGGGAAATTTGTGGACGATCGCCCATCAAATTTCCCAAATTTTTATTTATACCTATGTTTTTTCAATTGTTCTCAAAGTTAAGCTCAATCTCGTTGGAGTTGATTCAAATAGCTTTACGTTTGGTCTATGGCTCTACGCGGGACTATTGCCTTGGACTGCGATTACGAATGCCCTTGTTCAAGCGTCTACGGTTGTTTTAACCCAACCGAATCTAGTTAAGAAGGTTGTTTTTCCTTTGGGGTTATTACCCCTTGTTCCTGTACTATCTGCATTTATGGAGAGTCTTGCAGGGTTTCTGCTTTTGGTGGCGATGTTAGCAGTAAGTCACCAGGAACTACAGTTAACTTTAATTTTGATGCCGTTGATTTGGATTCCACAACTATTGCTGACGATCGGGCTGAGTTATTTGGTTGCTGGCTTAACGGTTTTTATTCGAGATTTAGCGCAGTCTTTACTGGTTGTGCTGAGTATGCTGTTTTATTTGACCCCAATTGTTTATCCACTCTCAGCTGTGCCGGTTGAGTGGCGTGATTGGTTGTTGTGGCTGAATCCGGCTGCGGTAGTCGTTGAAATTTACCGAGAGCTGGCGATTGTAGGGCAAATCACGCACTGGGGAGAATGGCTGGCAACGGTTGGCTATTCGCTCGTGGCTTATGTTGTGGGGCGTTGGGTTTATCGCCGGTTGCGGCCAGGTTTTGCGGATGTGCTTTAGGAGACGCTGGATCCGACCGGGTGAATGCATCAATGCTGAGTAGTTTCTGCTAAGGTGTTTGGAACCTGCAAATTCGCGGTTTACCGGATCTGTGTCGCGGCGCGAAGATCTGGTAACTATCCTTGGTTGGAGTCTGACCGTCCTTAGCCCTAATGAACGATATTGTTATTTCGCTTCAGAGTGTTTCCAAGTCGTTTCAGCGGTATGCGAAGCCGGTCGATCGCCTAAAGGAGTTGCTGTTACCAAATCGTCAGCAAGCGAATGCGTTTTGGGCGGTTAAAGATCTTAACCTTGAGGTTCCCCGAGGACAAACCTTAGGTATTGTGGGCCGAAATGGCTCTGGGAAAAGTACAACCTTACAGATGGTTGTGGGAACGTTGCAGCCCTCCAGTGGTTCTGTGCAAGTGCAGGGGCGAATTTCCGCACTTTTGGAGTTAGGAAGTGGCTTTAACCCAGAATTTACGGGTCGGCAAAATGTATTTTTCAATGCCCAAATGTTGGGTCTGTCACGCCGAGAAGTAGAGGCAAAGTTTGACCAAATCGCTGCATTTGCGGATATCGGTGAATTTTTAGATGAGCCAGTCAAAACTTACTCGAGTGGCATGTTTGTACGGCTAGCATTTGCCGTTGCCATTCATTCGGATCCTGATATTTTGGTGGTTGACGAAGCTCTCTCGGTAGGAGATGAGGCTTTTCAGCGAAAGTGTTTTGCGAAGATTCATGCAGTGCGAGATGCAGGAGGAACGATTCTCTTTGTTTCTCATGGAGCATCGACAATTATTGAGTTGTGCGATCGCGCTATCTTGCTGGATCGCGGTGAATTGCTATTAGATGGTAATCCGAAATTAGTTGTTGATAAGTATCAAAAACTTAGCTACGCTCCACCCAATAAAGCTCAGGAGCTACGAGAAGAAATTCGGCGCTTAAACGGCTCAGAAGCTAATGTTTTTAGCCACAAAGAACTGACCATTATTGAAAGCATGGCAGCTTCAACGGATCTACTGCAACCGGTTGCGCCCCGGACTCCGCAGAAGCACCTGGGAACAACTCGGCTTAAGGCCTACTTTGATGCTCAGATGCAGCCGCCACAGACAATCGCCTATATTTCTCGGGGCGCGAAGATTCAGGATCCAAAAATTACAACTTTAAATGGCGAGGTGGTGAACTATCTTGTTGGTCGGGATGAGTATCTGTACACTTACACCGTGAAATTTGAGCAAGATGTGACGCAAGTGCGCTTCGGAATGCTCATTAAAACTGTGAGCGGCTTGGAGTTAGGTGGCGCATCGTTGGTGGGGCGTAACTTTGCGATCGAGCAGGTGAAAGCTGGCTCGGTTGCCAAGGTCAAATTTCGATTTAAGTGCCTGTTAAATGCAGGTGCTTACTTTATGAATGCTGGAGTTTCTGGAACAATTGATGGGCATTTTGGTTATTTAGATCGCTGGATTGATGCGGCCATGTTTAAGGTGCAGGTGGAAGATTTTTCCCATGCTAGTGGCATTATTGATTGGGTAGTGGATCCTGATGTGACGGTTTATGCGGGGCCTGCATCTGCCGTGACATTGCCGCTCAAGGCTTCAGAACCGTGAGAGTTTTGAAGGTTTAATTGGTTTAAGGATTGACATTTTTCTGAATCATTTAACCCATGGGGTAATTTGCATCCTACTGGAAGCACTGCCATCGTTTTTTTGATTCATCTGTTGATTTATTTGTTAATGGTTATGGCTCATTCGGGATCTGAAAATTTACTGCCCAGTAACATGCCGCTGATTGTGGCAGGAATGCATCGATCGGGCACTTCTCTGATGACGGCGGTAGTGGGAGCGCTCGGTGTAGATTTGGGCGATCGCCTGTTAGATGGCGATATTCATAATGCCAAGGGCTATTTTGAGGATGTTGATTTCCTAGAATTTCAACGCCGAATTTTGCAGGAGCGATCGCCTGCGAATGATCTGGGTTGGCCAGATTGGGGCTGGACGGAAAGCGAGCAGCTCAATTTACAAAATCTGGATGCTTATCTGCCGGATGCTAAAGCTTTAATTGCCAGTCGATCGAGTCAAGGATTGTGGGGATGGAAAGACCCAAGAACAACGCTGCTCTTAGATTTTTGGGCTGATTTATTGCCCAATGCTCGCTATCTGCTGGTGTATCGATTCCCTTGGGATGTGGCAGATTCAGTGTTGCGAGTTAATCATCCAACATTTGTGGCAAACCCCGATTATGCGCTACGAAGTTGGTATGTTTATAATCGATCGCTCCTGCGCTTTTATGAAAAACATCAAGACCAAAGTTTACTGATTAATGTCAACGCTTTTTTAGAAAACCCAGAAACTGGGCTAAAGCTACTACAAACTAAGCTGAACTTAGCTATTCAAGCAGATCAAGCTGAACCCGAAGTTCTTTCTCAAATTTTTGACCCTAAACTGTTTGCAAGCTTGGGTTGGGATTACCCGCTGGTGCGATCGCTCTATACAATTGCGCCGCGATACTTTTCACTCTTAAAAGCCTTAGATCAAGCAGCAGATCTATCCAGTTCTATGCCGGATTGGGTCACTGTTGCGCCCAGTATTGATGACAATCCACCGATTTATGACGGTGTACCGCCAGAACGTGCTGTGTTGGCCCTGCATGGTTGCTTGATTCAGAATAATTTTCGCCATCAACAGGAAATGCATCAACTATCTCAGCAGTTTGCGGAAAAACTAGATCAGACGCAAGCGCAGCTCAAAACGGTTGAGCAATCTAAAGGTTGGCGGATGCAGCAAGCTTTGAAACGTCTGAAAGCCAAGTTTGTGTAGGGCGATTAGATCATGAACTCAGGTATGCCTCAACAGGAATTTGTGATTCCTACGGTTGTTGAAAAGCCAGTGCTGTTATCTGTGGTGATTCCCTGCTACAACCATGGCGAATTTCTGAATGAGGCGATCGCCAGTGTGGAAAGCTGTGGCGGGAGTCATTGGGAAATTATTGTTGTGAATGATGGCTCAACGGATCTACTGACTCTTGAGCAACTCTCAGTTCTTAAAGCTCAGGGCTATCAAGTTATTGACCAGGAAAACCAGGGTTTATCGGCAGCCAGAAACTGTGGAATTCGAGCAGCAAAAGGTTGTTATATTTTGCCCTTGGATGCGGACAATTGTGTCAAGCTTCCATACCTGACTCGGGCGATCGAACTGTTAGAGCAACATCCAGACGTGGGTGTTGTTTATGGCAACCTAGAGCGATTTGGAGCCGAATCTGGGTTGGTACAAGTGCCTCGATTTTCAGTGGATTTGCTGCTGCGAGGTAATGCGATCGATGCCTGTGCGGTGTTTCGTCGCTCAATCTGGTCAGACATTGGCGGTTATGACTCCAAAATTCCCGATCAATTGGGCTATGAAGACTGGGATTTTTGGCTTAGTATTGCTGAACGGGGCTGGCAGTTTTTGCACTTGGAAGCGGTGGGGTTTGCCTATCGTTGTCGCCCGGCTTCGATGGTCAGCGGTTGTAATATTCCCGAGCAACGATCGCGCCTGTTTGAATATATTTGTGCCAAACATGCCAAGCTTTACGCAACACATTTTCCAGCGGTATTTGCGGGCAAGGAGGCGGAAAGACTAGCGGCGGTGATTGAGTGTGAGCGGCTGCAAAATGATTTGTTGGATGCTCAAGAGGCGTTAACCCTAGAGCGCGATCGACTGCAACAGTTGCACGATCGCCAAGTCAGTCACCTGGCTGAGTTAGCTGAGTTGCGACAATCGCAATCGTTTCTGAAAGCAGAACTCGATCGCCTGCTTGTACATTGTGCGGCTCAGTCAGAGCAAATTCAAGCGCAACAAATGCAACTTCAGCAAATGTCTACCACCCTCGAATCAACCCGAACAACGGCACAAATGTCCTGGTGGCGGCGGCTCAAAAGACGGCTTAAGCGTGGTCTAATGCTTAACTAGTTTTGGGTTGGTTTTTGATCAATTTTTGACCAATCAATTCTTTGAAGAGTCTATTCATTAACTCAAAGCCGGTTGCCAGGTTAAAATCAGAAAAATTCCTAACTTATCAACCATTTCAGTCACAAGTAGTTTCAAGAAACTAGTTTAGTATGAAGCCTAGCTTTTTAATTATTGGTGTGCAAAAGGGAGGAACCACTTCTCTTTATCAATATTTGCTGCAACATCCTCAAATTCAATCGGCAGCAACTAAAGAAGTCCATTTCTTCGATTTGCAGTGGAACCAGGGAATTGATTGGTATCTGCAACAGTTTCCTGCCAATTCAGAACCTCATGAAATGACTGGTGAAGCCAGTCCCTACTATATTTTTCATCCTTTGGTGGCTCAACGGGCTTGGGAATTTGATCCAAGCTTAAAAATTATTGTTCTATTACGAAATCCAGCTGATCGCGCCCTGTCCCACTACTACCATGAGGTGCGGTGGCAGTTTGAATCTTTAGACTTGGAAGCGGCTTTGAATGCGGAATCGGAGCGCTTGGCTGGCGAAGCTGATCGTTTTCTATCTGATCCAGCCTATCAAAGCTATGCCTATCAGCATTACAGCTATGTGGCTCGGGGACGCTACGCCGAGCAGCTCGAACCTTGGCGATCGCGCTTCGGATCTGATCAACTGCTGATTCTGAACAGTGAAAAATTCTACCAACATCCCCAAGGAACTCTGGCGCGAGTTGTGCAATTCTTAGGATTACCAGCCCATGAATTTTCAGGATTTACTAAATATAATGCCGGTGACTATCCCACTCCGGATCTCGTAATTTATGAGCGCCTTAAATCACGATTCCTTGAAGCCAATCAAGATCTCAAGCATTACCTAAAGCAGCATTTCCCAGAAACTTGGCAAGCTGAGTTTGCTAATCAATCAGATTGGTTAATTGAATAAGACCCATTAAAAGCTAATCACCAGCTCAGAAATTTAAGCTCTAGCATCATCTTGCTGCAAAGCGTGATTTTCAGGACTATTGCAGGCAAAATAGAAAGGTTGTCTTGCGATTTTCCCTGAGCGAACCGCAATGTCTAGCGCCTCTCCCTCTGACCAGACCAAAGCGCCCAAAATAATTGTTTTGGACGATGACCCAACGGGATCCCAGACGGTTCATAGTTGCTTGCTGTTAATGCGTTGGGATGTGGAAACCCTTTGTTTGGGGTTGGAGGATGCGTCGCCAATTGTATTTGTGCTGACTAATACGCGGGCTTTGACGGCGGAGGCGGCCGACGCGGTGACGCGGGAGGTTTGTCGTAATTTGAAGCAGGCGATCGCCCAAGTGGCGCTGACGGATTGGCTGGTGGTGAGTCGATCGGACTCAACCCTGCGTGGCCACTACCCCGTGGAGACTGACGCGATCGCGGAGGAGTTGGGGCCCTTTGATGCTCATTTCCTGGTGCCGGCCTTTTTTGAAGGGGGTCGCGTCACCCGCGACAGTGTGCACTATCTGAAGGTGAACGGTGTGGATACCCCCGTCCACGAGACGGAATTTGCCCGCGATTCGGTGTTTGGTTATCGCCACAGCTACTTGCCGGATTACGTGGCGGAAAAGACGGCGGGGCGCATTCCCTCAGACCAGGTGGAGCGGTTTCAATTGGCCGATTTGCGCGGCGACCGGCTGACCCTGGAGCAACGACTGCAAGCCTTGACCGGGAATCGATGCTGCGTGGTGGATGGGGAAGTGCAGGCCGATTTAAATCAATTTGCGGCGGCCCTGTTGTCTCAGGCAAGCCAGGGGAAGCGATTCCTGTTTCGATCGGCCGCTAGCATCCTGACGGCTTTGGCGGCCCTGCCACCCCAGCCGGTGGCCGCTGAAGCGATGGCCCAGTATGTCCGAGACGGGCGATCGGGAGTGGCGATTGTGGGTTCCCATGTGCGCAAAACCACCGAACAGCTTCAGCAATTGCTGGCGGAGCCGGGGGTGGTGGGCATTGAAGTGCCCGTGGCAGAACTGCAAGGGCCCGATCGCGCTGCCATTGCCGCTAGCCTGTGCGATCGCGCGTTGACAGAGGTGCAGCGGGTGCGTGCTGATGGTAAAACACCTGTGATCTACACCAGCCGCCAGGAGCTGACCTTTGAGACGGTGGACATTCGCTTGGAATTCGGGCAAGCGGTCTCAGCCCTGCTGATGGCGATCGAGCGGGGACTGCCGGAGGATATTGGTTACCTCATTAGCAAAGGGGGCATTACCTCCAACGACACCCTCAGCGACGGTTTAGCCTTGCGATCGGCTCGACTGCTAGGCCAGATCTTGCCCGGTGTTTCCGTCGTCAGAACCGCCGACCATCATCCCCAGTTTCCGAACTTGCCTGTGGTTTTATTCCCGGGCAATGTGGGCGATGCCAATGCGCTGGCATTGGTCTATCGCCGTCTCAGCCAAATTTAGTGCAATTTCTCGGTCTGAGCGATTGCTTTTCAATCACAGTTCAGTAACTGCTCAGTGACTACTCAGTGACTACTCAGGTGCTGTTCGGCTTTTGCCCGATCGGTTGCGCTAGCCCAAATTTCCTCGCCCATGACTGGCGATTGAAGGGGCCCGACCCACCAACAACGCATCGGAGCACTGAAGTACAACAGAAAAAGAATCAGGAGGTTTAAATTTGCCTCAAAACCCTGAAATTTCTTTGAAATCCCCCGATCCCATCCTTTTGCAATTGCCATCGACGATGATCCGACTGAGGAGGACACCTTGACTGACAATCCACGGCTTGCCCTGATTGAACGGATCGCCACCGCGAGACGTGAGTGGCGCTGGGCTAATTCTGAGCTGGTGCATTTGGAAAAAGGGGTGAACGCTTGGAACCACTGGCGCTCTCGTCAGTCGGAGGCGAAACCCGACCTCAGTGGCATTGATCTGCGCGGTGTGGATCTCAAGGGGGTGAACCTGAGCCATGCCAAGCTAATTCGGGCAGATCTCTCGGGGGCGGACTTAACCGGGGCCAACCTGACCGGGGCGGATTTGGGCCAAGCAAACTTGACCCGGGCCAATTTGCAGGGAGCGATCTTGGTCGATACGGATTTGATTTGGGCCAAGTTGGTGGAAACCAATTTGCGCAAGGCTGATTTGCGGCGATCGAAGCCGATCGAAGCGGAATTTATCGGGGCTGACCTCAGCGAAGCGAGCTTGGCCGATGCCAAACTCAGCCGCGCCAGTTTTATGGATGCGGTACTTTGCCGGACGGATTTCAGTCGATCAAAGTTGCTGGAAGCCAACTTTAGCGATGCCATCTTGGCCCAGTGCAGTTTTGCCGATGCCATTTTGATTGGGGCGGATCTGTGGCGTGCCCAGTTAACCGGCGCGAATCTGACCAGTGCGACCTTGACGGGAGCCAAGCTGAATAAGGCTGATTTCACCCGGGCGAATCTGTCTTCGGCGGATTTGACGGAGGTGGAAGCAAGGGGCGCAAGGTTCATGGGAACGGTGCTGACGGGGGCTTGCATCCAAGGCTGGGAAATTGATTCTGAAACGTCCCTCAGTGACGCGGTTTGCGATTATCTGTACCTGACGAGGGGCGATCGCCTGCCGGAAGGAACCCGATCGTTCATGCCCGGCGAGTTTGAGCAAACGGTTCGCAACGAGCTGATGGCGATCGAGTGGACTTTCCCCCAGGGAATTGACTGGTCTGCTTTTGTGAGTGCCTGTCAATCCGTGAGTGCGGTGAATCCCGACTTACAGTTGGGCTTGCAGTCTTTTGAGCAGCGGGCCAGTGGAGAGCTGGTTGTGCGGCTGGATGCCACGGGGGCGCGCGATCGGGCGGCGGTGTTCCAGCAACTGCGCACGGCCTATCAGGCGGCCCTGCCTTCTCCCAAGCCTTCCGCCAAGGGAGCACCCCCGGAACAGGAACCCAGTTGCCATAGCCTTTGGGCGATCGCTCAAACCCTGTCGCGGGTGCAGCATCTGCCCATGGTTCCCTAGGGGCGAGGTTCCCTAGGGGCGAGATCGGGGCGATCGATCCCTGGTTGCCCACCTCCCCAGGGCCGAAATGGAGAAACCACCCTCAGAACCCCCTTTGGGGCCAGGGGGTTCAACAATGGTTTGGTATCCTAGAGACGGCCATCTGTGCAGTCGTCCTATTTTTTCCATCGATTATTGTCAGAATGTTGCCCAGCGGATCTTGTTAACCTCCTAATCAGATCTGGTTTATGGCGCAATTGATGACCCAAATTGATGCAATTGGGCGCTGTGCCGCTTGCCTAATCCATCCGAAAGCCTGAGAATTTTGCAGCCTTTCTACGCATCCTGAAGCATTCCCAATGGCATCCATCCGCGAGCTACACCAACAACTCGTTCGCAAAGAGCGCTCGGCCGTCGAGATCGCCCGCGAAGCGCTTGACCACATTGCCCAGACCGAGCCACGGGTGAAGAGTTTCTTGACCCTCACGGCTGATTTGGCCCTGGAGCAAGCCCAGCGTGTGGATGCCAAAATTGCAGCGGGCGAGTCGATCGGCCCCCTAGCTGGCATCCCGATCGCCATCAAAGACAACATGTGTACGCGCGGCATTCGCACCACCTGCGCGTCCAAAATGTTGGATAACTTTGTGCCGCCCTACGAATCCACCGTGACCCAAAAGCTCTTCGATGCGGGCGCGGTGATGGTCGGCAAGACCAATCTGGACGAGTTTGCCATGGGCAGCTCCACAGAAAACTCCGCTTTCCAAGTGACAGCGAACCCCTGGGACTTGGAGCGTGTGCCCGGTGGTTCCTCCGGTGGGTCGGCGGCGGCCGTTGCAGCAGGCCAATGTCTGGTCTCGATCGGTTCTGATACCGGTGGCTCGATCCGTCAGCCCGCTGCCTTCTGTGGAGTGGTTGGCCTGAAACCCACCTATGGCCTGGTGTCCCGCTATGGGCTGGTGGCCTTTGCCTCTTCGCTGGATCAAGTCGGGCCCTTTGGGCGATCGGTGGAAGATACGGCCCTGCTTTTGGGGACGATCGCGGGGTATGACCCCAAAGATTCCACCAGCTTGAATGTGCCGATTCCCAACTATGCCAAAAGCCTGCTTCCGGATTTCCGCCCCAAGAGCAAGCTAAAGGTAGGGGTGATTCAAGAAACCTTCGGTGCTGGCCTGGACGCGGAAGTGGAAAAGGCCGTTGAAGATGCCCTGAAGGTGCTTCAGGAGCTGGGTGCTGAAATTGAGGTGGTCTCCTGCCCCCGATTCCGCTACGGGCTGCCAACCTACTACATCATTGCGCCGTCGGAAGCTTCAGCGAACCTGGCGCGTTATGACGGGGTGAAGTATGGTTTCCGGGCCCCCGGCGAGAACCTGCTCGAGATGTATGAAAAAACCCGCGCCGCCGGATTTGGCTCCGAGGTCAAACGACGGATTGCGATCGGGACCTATGCCCTGTCAGCGGGTTACTACGATGCCTATTACCTGCGGGCCCAAAAGGTGCGCACCCTGATTAAGCAAGACTTTGAGCGAGCTTTTGCAAGGGTGGATGTGCTGATTTCGCCCACGGCCCCAACCACGGCCTTCAAGGCGGGTGAAAAGACTGATGATCCGGTGTCCATGTACCTGTCGGATTTGATGACAATTCCGGTGAACTTGGCCGGCTTGCCTGCCCTGAGCTTGCCCTGTGGTTTTGATCGCAACGGGATGCCGATCGGGATGCAAATCATTGGCGATGTGCTGCGGGAAGATTTGGTGCTGGAAGTGGCCCATGCTTATGAACAGGCAACTCACTGGCATGTGAAACGACCGGAGATCGCCCCCGACTAATGACGCTTCGTTTAGCGGTTTTCGACAGACTCCATGGGCTATCCCCGATCGATTAACGATCCTTCGCGACCGGTTTTGCGTGCTGTGGTGTTAGTAGCCCATGGCAGTCGCGATCATCGTCCCCGTCAAGCGGTGGAGTTGTTGGCGAGTCGGCTTTCGGCAACGCTGGCGGCGGCCAACGTGCGATCGATTGTGGCTGTGGCCCAGTTGGAGGGGGCTAGCACGCCGCTGCATCAGCAGTTAGTGGGGTTCGCCCAACGTGCGCGATCGGCCGGGGCGGTGCGGGTGGAAATCATTCCCCTCTTTTTGTCGATGGGAGTCCATGCCACGGTGGATGTCCCCGAGGAAGTGGCCTTGGCAACCCAGAGCATGGGGCCCCAATGGGGCGATCGATGGCAGCTCTATCCTCCCCTGGGCGTATGGCCCGGCTTAGATCGGGTCATGACGGAGGAGTGGCGCAAGGTTGCGGTGGAGTTGCCGCGCCGGGCTTGGGTGCTGGTGGCCCATGGCAGCCGGAATCCGCTGGGCAATCAATTGGTGGAACAGTTGGCGGAGCAACTGGGCCTCACGCTGGCTTACTGGGCGATCGCCCCAACGCTGCTCGATCGGCTCACGGAGTTTGCTGCTGCCGGCCACCGGGCGATCGGCATCTTTCCCTATTTCCTGTTTGCCGGTAGTCTCACCGATGCCTTATTTGAGCAGGTATATAGCTGGCAGCGCGATCACACCGATGTGGATGTGCAATGGCTGGAGCCGATCGGCCCGGCGGCCTCCTTGGTTCGGCTCATGGCCAGTCAGTTGCTCGACGACCTCAACGACTGAACGCTTTTCTTGGGAAAGCAATTCCTTGAGAAACAAAGTCCAAGCAACCAAAAACAAGACCAAAACGCGAAAAACAAAATCGGGCTAGCCACAAAGACTAACCCGATTGTTTGTTCAAAAAATAAATTGTCGAACGAGATTCAGTGGTCTGCCGGGTCACAAGGGGCCGTGACCCCTTGCAACCGAACATCCAAGCTGAGTGTTGGTGCGGGGATTAGCCGAGCAGGGCCTTAGCCTTGTCCAACACGTTCTCGACGGTGAAGCCGAACTTCTCCATCAACACGCCACCGGGAGCCGAAGCGCCAAAGGTGTCCGTCCCGATCGAAGCGCCGGCCGAACCCACGTAGCGGGCCCAACCGAAGGTCGTGCCAGCTTCCACCGACAACCGCTTGGTGACGGCAGCGGGCAGCACCGATTCCTTGTATTCGGCGCTTTGCTCGTCGAACAGTTCCATGCAGGGCATCGACACCACGCGCACCTTGTGGCCGGCAGCGGTCAGTTGCTCGGCGGCGGCGACGCAGAGGCTGACTTCCGAACCAGTACCGATCAGGATCAGTTCGGGCGTGCCTTCGCAATCGGCGATCACGTAAGCACCTTGGGCCACCTTGTCAGCGCTGGAACCGGCCAGGTTGGGCAGGTTTTGGCGAGTCAGGGCCAGGGCACTGGGACGCTTGCGGTTAGCCACGGCCACCTTGTAAGCACCGGAGGTTTCCGTGCCGTCGGCGGGGCGCAGGGTCAGCATGTTGGGGATGATCCGCAACGAGGCGATCGTCTCCACCGGTTGGTGGGTCGGGCCATCTTCACCCAGGGCGATCGAGTCGTGGGTCAACACGTAGATCACACCGGCTTCCGCCAGGGCCGACAGACGCATTGCGCCGCGCATGTAGTCGGCGAACACCAGGAAGGTGGCGCAGTAGGGAATCAAGCCCGAGTTGTGCAGGGCGATGCCGTTGCAGATGGCGGCCATGCCGTGCTCGCGCACCCCAAAGCGGACGTTACGGTTTTCGTAAGCGCCCTTTTGGAAGTCGCCGGAGCACTTCAGCTCGGTCAGGTTGGAGTGGGTCAAGTCCGCCGAACCGCCGATCAATTCAGGCAGTTTGGGGGCGATCGCATTCAGGCAGATTTCCGAATGCTTCCGGGTTGCTACCGCCTTGTCAGCGGGGGTGTAGGTGGGCAGATCCGCATCCCAACCTTGGGGCAGTTCACCGCGCAGCAACCGCTCAAATTCAGCGGCATCGGCGGCGTACTGGGTCTTGTATTGGGCGAAGATGCTGTTCCACTCGGCTTCCAGGCTGGCACCGGTTTCGATCGCTTTCTTCGTCCAACCCTCGGCCACTTCGGCGGGCACTTCAAACTCGCCGTAGCTCCAACCCAAGCTTTCGCGGGTCAGCTTCACTTCGTCGGGGCCCAGCGCCGCACCGTGTACGCCAGCGGTGTTGGCTTTGTTGGGCGAACCGTAGCCGATCGTGGTGGTGACCTTGATCAGGGTCGGCTTGTCGGTGACGGCCTTGGCTTCTTCGATCGCCTTCGCGATCGCGGCCAAATCCGTGTTGCCGTTGGTCACGTGGATCGTGTGCCAGCCGTAGGCTTCAAAGCGCTTGCTGACATCTTCGGTAAAGGAAATATCCGTGTTACCGTCGATCGAAATGTGGTTGTCGTCGTACAGCGCGATCAGCTTGCCCAAGCCCCAGTGGCCAGCCAAGGAGCAAGCTTCACCGGACACGCCTTCCATGTTGCAGCCATCGCCCAGGATCACGTAGGTGTAGTGATCGACGATCTTGGCATCGGGCTTGTTGAATTTGGCAGCCAAGTGGGCTTCCGCAGCGGCCAAGCCCACAGCGTTACAAATCCCTTGACCCAGGGGGCCGGTGGTAACTTCCACGCCGGGGGTTTCGAAGTTCTCGGGGTGGCCGGGCGTGCGCGATCCCCACTGACGGAAATTTTTGATGTCTTCAATGGTCACGCTGTCATAGCCCGTCAGATGTAGCAGCGCATACTGCAACATACAGCCGTGGCCAGCCGACAATACGAAGCGATCACGGTTAAACCAGTTCGGATTCTTGGGATTGAAACGGAGGAACTGATTCCACAGCACATAGGCCATGGGAGCCGCGCCCATCGGCAGACCGGGGTGACCCGAGTTCGCCTTCTGAACGGCATCGATCGCCAAAAAGCGAATGGCATTAATAGACAGTTCGTCGAGGGATTGGGTAGCGACAGCCATACTTGCTCGAACTCGTTCGACTGGAGAAGGTGAGTGGGGGACAGCGATCGGCGCGCGCCGCGATCTCAAGAAACAGCTAAATCCCGGGGTGTAGAGCGCGCGTCGCAGTAGGCAGATGGACTACGACCGCCCGAGTTAGCCCCTACACTATCTCACCAGAGGGGAATGGGAGCAAGCAGACCGTGGAATTGCTACATGGGGAAGTCTTTGGGAGCCTGAGTGGGGCCCCGGAGTGATTAAAAAAGGTGTGATGACGGGGCGATCGGGACGGAAATTGACCCAGGCAGCGGGCGATCGACCAATTGATTAACCCGCTCAATTAACCCGCGAATTTTCTAACCCGCGAATTTTCATTAATTTGCATTGGTTAACCGACGCTTATGACCGGTGCTTAAGCTGCGCCGTGCCTAAGCCGCCTTGGGGAAGCACTCAAGAACGTCTTCATGGCCGATCGCTTCAGTGGGTGAGGCTGTGGGTGGATGGATCGGGAGGGGAGCTGATGGATTTGACGATGGATTTAGCGTTGAGGAGGAGGGTGGTGGGCCATGATTTTTCATGCAGCGAGATGATTCTTAATTGACTGGTAACCTTTGTTGTCATTTTGAGTTGTTATTTTGAGTTGCGATCGGGTTAGTTAATTTGCATCCCGTAGTGGGGGATACAACTTTTGGGTTGGCTTTTGCCTAGGGTATGTTTGAGGGTAAGCTAAACATACATGGCTTCTAGGGTTCCGGCAGCTTCCAGGTAATTCCAAAAGAATTTCAGAGTGCTGTGACTGGTCCGAGAGAAGCAAGCTGATGGCTCAGTGGCGTGACCAGTGGATTTATCCCCAATTCTCTGGCCTTGAAAACCAGCTTTGAGCATCAGCTACACGGCGGGATAAAAGCCCGGGAGGTCAAAGGCACATCGCGTGGATTGCCTGGAACCCCCGGGCTTTGTAGTTCGGATTTTCGGGAAGTTCGCGCAGGTGACCTCAGCCGAATGGAGCGATCGATTCGGCCCCATTTCCGTAGTCATTTGCAAACCCAAACCCCCATCGCGATCGATGAATATTTTTGAACGTCCCAACTATCAGGGTGGCGAATCCGAAGCAAAACGTGCCTTGGATTTAGAAGCTCGGCTGCCCATGACCGGCTGGCAGCAGGAAGTAGATCAGGCCCTGCGGTTTGGTTTGGAAGCCGCCGACAGCATCAAAGACCGGACAATTTCGACCTTTTCTCGGGGAGAATTGCCGCACTATGCTGGAATTAATACCTTCATGAAAGCGCCCTATCTGGAAGATGTGAACCAGGTGGGAAATTATGACGTGGCCATTGTGGGCGTGCCCCACGATTCCGGCACAACCTATCGCCCCGGAACGCGGTTTGGACCCCAAGGAATTCGGCGCATTTCGGCTCTTTACACGCCCTACAACTTTGAGCTGGGCATTGATTTGCGGGAACAAATTACCCTCTGTGATGTGGGGGATATTTTCACAATTCCCGCCAACAATGAGAAGTCTTTTGATCAGATTTCTAAGGGAATTGCCCACATTTTTGCATCGGGCGCGTTCCCGATTATTTTGGGTGGTGACCACTCGATCGGCTATCCCACAGTGCGGGGCGTTTGTCGCCATTTGGGGGACAAAAAAGTGGGCATTATCCACTTCGATCGCCATGTGGATACCCAAGAAACCGACCTCGATGAGCGGATGCACACCTGTCCTTGGTTCCACGCCACCAACATTCAGAATGCGCCGGCCAAGAACCTGGTGCAGTTGGGCATTGGCGGTTGGCAAGTGCCGCGCCAAGGCGTGAAGGTTTGTCGAGAACGGGCCACCAACATTCTGACCGTGACGGATATCACGGAGATTGGGCTAGACGCGGCGGTGGATTTTGCCTTGGAACGCGCCTTGGACGGCACCGATTGCGTTTATATCAGCTTCGATATTGATTGCATTGATGCGGGGTTTGTGCCGGGAACGGGCTGGCCGGAGCCGGGCGGGTTGCTGCCTCGGGAGGCGTTGTATCTACTGTCGCGGATTATTCGCCAAGCGCCGATCTGTGGCTTGGAGGTGGTGGAGGTGTCGCCGCCCTACGATATCAGCGACATGACTTCCCTGATGGCAACGCGGGTGATTTGCGATGCGATGGCGAATTTGGTGCTGTCGGGACAATTGCCGCGCCGGGAAAAGCCGTCCTATATCCATGAGGAAGCGCAGATTTTTGAGGATGGCTGGTCTTAGTGGCCCTTTAGTGGCCCTGACGTTTTTGGGGATTGGTCATGAACCTCAGATATCTCGCCCAGTACCTGATATCTCAACCCAGTGCCAGACCTCTAACCCAGTTAAGGAATAGGTGCGCCCATGCATGAAGTCGATATGACCCGATCGCTCGTGTTGACGTTGCGGGATTGGTGGGAGTCCCAGCCCGATCGCCCGCAAATTTCGCGGGTACATCTGCGGGTGGGAGATTTCACCTGCGTGGAACCAGCGGGGCTAGTGTTTGCCTTCGATGCTTATCGAGAAGGGACATTTCTGGCGGCGGCGGAGTTGGTGGTTGAGTCGGTGCCGCTGGTGGCCTTTTGCCACACTTGCCAAGCGGAATATCGGCCGGAGGTGGGGTTGCACTACGCCTGTCCCACTTGTGACGCACCGATGGAGGACATTCGATCGGGTCGGGAGCTGAAAATTTCCCACATCGAATACCAGAACGCTCATCAGGAAACCCAAACTGATCGCTGGGCTGCGGCCTAGTGGCGTTGCCGAGGGGAGCGCTGCGGTGGCGGTGGCGGATCCCCTCCAGAGGGACGGCATTGAAACGGCTGATCCCAATTTGGTTTAACGCCAATCCACCCTGAGCGGCCGTTTCTGGCGATCTCGAATGCTGGCTATTGCTAGGTCTGGCTATTTTTGGGCGATCGGGCTTTTGATCCTGATTATTGGTTTTCCTTTTCATTGCCTGATTTCTTGCCTGATTTCTTGCCATTTTTTTGTTTTGCTGTCGTTTTGCTGTTGCTTGCCCTAGGAGTTGATCGCCATGCACCAAACCTTTGACGCGGCCTTGGAAATGAACCTGCTGCACGCGAACCAGGCGGGGGCAGACCACAACCGCGAGCATTTTGACGAGTGGGGAATCACTTGCCTGAATGTGATGAGCAGCCCCGGAGCAGGGAAAACCTCCCTGTTGGAGGCGACCCTGAGCGCGTTGCAATCGGAGTTGGCGATCGCGGTCATTGAAGGGGACATGACCACGGAACTGGATGCCGATCGACTGCGGCGGTGTGGCGTGCCGGTGGTGGCGATCAATACGGGGCGATCGTGCCATCTGGATGCGCGGATGGTCTCTGGGGGCATTCATCAGCTCAAGACGTTGGTGGATCCCCAAACGATCGATTTGGTCGTGGTGGAAAACGTTGGCAACTTGGTTTGCCCCGCCGAATTTGAGGTGGGGGAACATGCCAAGGTGGCGCTCCTGAGCGTCACGGAGGGAGAAGACAAGCCCCTGAAATATCCGGTGATGTTTCGGGAGGCCGACTGCTTGCTGATCACCAAAACGGATTTGGCCCCCTATTTGGAGGTGGATCTCGATCAAATCATGGCCAACGTGCGGCAAATCAACCCAGAGGTGGCAATTTTCCCGGTTAGCGCCAAAACCGGCGAAGGGTTAGCCGATTGGTTGAACTGGGTGCGCCAGGCCACGGGGCGATCGATCCAGCCGGCCACGACTCAACCGGGCGATCGGGTCGCCACCCTGGCCACCGTCTAAAACCTTGCAGGGCAGTTCTTCGGAATTGCCCTGTGTTTTTTGGAGGGTTAAGGATTGAGGCAATCTCGTTTGCTCAACTTCTGGCTCTGGAGCCGATGGCCTTGAGTTCCCTTGTTTTAAGTCCCCTGGTTTTGAATTTCTCATCTTTTTGTCCATTCACGAAAACTGTCCATTCACGAAAATCCTCCTGAAAGCCCCTGAAAGCCTATGAATGCCCTCAAGCTGAATGCCCTGAAACGTCGTCGATTGCTCAGTTGGTTGGGCTGTTTTTTGGCCGCCCTGTTTCTGTCCATTAGCTGTGCGCCCGCGCCTGACTCCGGTGGCAGTCCCAACGGCACTCCCGGCAGCACCACCGCCCCGATCGTCCGAATGGGTTTTAGCGTTTGGCCCGGTTGGGTTCCTTGGCAGGTGACCCAAGAAGCCAAAATCTTCGATCAAAATCAAGTCAATGTGGATTTGAAATGGTTTGACGGCTATTTAGATTCAATTAACGCCCTGAATGCGGGGCAGTTGGATGCCAATGCCCAAACCCTGAACGACACGATTAGTTCTTTGGCCGCTGGGGCCGATCAGGTGATTGTTTTAACCAATGACAACTCCACGGGCAATGACAAAATTATTGTCAGTGCTGAGATTAAAACAATTGCTGATTTGAAAGGAAAACGGGTTGCCGTTGAAGAAGGAACCGTTGACCATTTCCTATTGCTATTGGGCTTGAAAAAAGCCGGCTTGGCCCCGGAAGATATTCAAATTCAGCCGTTGGAAACTGGCGCGGCGGCGGCGGCTTTTGTGGCCGGTCAGGTGGATGCGGTGGGCGTTTTTGCACCCTTCACCACGAAGGCTTTGGAGCGACCCGGCAGCCGTGAACTCTTCAGTTCTCGAGACTTCCCGGGAGCCATTTCCGATCACCTGGCAGTTAGCCGCAAGCTGGTGGATGAGCAACCGGCGGCTGTGCAAGCTTTGGTGGATAGTTGGTTTGCCACGCTGGATTACATTAAGCAAAATCCCGAAAAATCCTACAGCATCATGGCCCAACGGGCGGGAGTTTCCGTTGAGGAATATCGGGAATATGAAGCGGGAACCAAGATCTTTACCCTGGAGGACAATTTGAAGGCCTTCCAGCCGGGAAATGATCGCTCTTCGTTGGTGTTTGCTGCCCAAGAAATTTCGGACTTTTTAACCAGTTCTGGATTGGCAAAATCGAAGCCGAATCTGAACAAACTCTTTGACGATCGCTTCGTGAAGGCCTACGCCGCCAAACGCCAACCGGCAACCTAGGGCGAGCCTGTCATCTGCTGCCCGATCGCTCCTTTCATGGCCCTGCAAACTCACCCTCTTTCCTCAGACCATGACTTCCCATGTGCCCATTCCCCACAATCCGCCCCTAGTGCGCGATCCGGGGCCCGCTCGGATGCTGCGCCCCAGCACCTTTTGGACGATCGCCGATCCGATTCCGTCCCGGCTCAGTTGGTTGTTGATGGGGTTGTCGATCGGGGTGCCCTTGGTGCTGTGGTGGCTGCTGGCCAGCACGGGCTGGGTGCGGCCCCTGTTTTTGCCCTCTCCGGCCCAAGTGGTGGGGGCGATCGGGCAGCTTTGGAACAGCGGTGCATTGCCTAAGGATATTCAATTTAGTTTGATGCGGATTTTGGGTGGGTTTGCCCTGGCCACGGTGATTGCAATCCCCCTGGGCACGTTGATGGGCACATTCGCCAGCATTCGATCGCTCCTGGAGCCGATCGTGGGCATTGTTCGCTACATGCCCGCCACCGCCTTCATTCCGTTGTTGATTTTGTATTTTGGCCTCGGAGAAGTGCCCAAAATTCTCTTGGTTTTTATTGGCACACTCTTTTTCAATACCTTGATGGTGATGGACTCGGTGAAGTTTGTCCCCAAGGAAATGATTGAAGCCACCTATACCTTGGGCGGCAACCGATTACAGGTTCTCTTTCAAGTCATTTTTCCTTACATCACCCCCGGAATCATCGATACCTGCCGGGTGAATATGGCGGCGGCTTGGAACTTGGTGATTGTGTCGGAACTGGTGGCGGCTACGGAGGGCTTGGGGCGGCGAATTAGCGTGGCTCAACGCTTTCTGAAAACCGACGAGATTTTTGCGGGCTTGATTGTAATTGGTTTAATTGGCTTGGCGATCGATATTTTGTTTCGGATGTTTTTGCGCTTTTCCTGTCGATGGGCGGTGAAATAA
Source organism: Limnothrix sp. FACHB-1083 (assembly GCF_014696485.1). Lineage (NCBI taxonomy): Bacteria > Bacillati > Cyanobacteriota > Cyanophyceae > Pseudanabaenales > Pseudanabaenaceae > Limnothrix > Limnothrix sp. FACHB-1083. The sequence goes on from NZ_JACJQD010000004.1 coordinate 19,805, forward strand.
TCCCACAGATGAAAAAACAGTCATCCCTCGATCAAGCTAATTTGAACTGAGCGCAGAATCAATGGGCACAGTAATCGCTCGATCGAATTGATTGGAATTGATTGGAATTGAACGCGAAATTCATGAGCACGGGATCAATGAGTACGGAATCAATGAGCAATGCATCTAGAAGTCAAGCATTTGTATAAGCAATTTGCCACCCGTCGCGGCCCGGTGGTCGCTCTCAAAGATATTAATTTGCATGTGGAAACGGGTGAATTTGTCTGTGCGGTGGGTGCGTCCGGATCGGGAAAATCCACCATGCTGCGAATTGTGGCGGGGCTGGAGCAGCCCACGGCGGGGGATGTGTTGGTGGATGGGCAACCGGTGACGGGGCCGGGAGCCGATCGGGGCATGGTGTTCCAAAGCTACACGCTCTACCCCTGGATGACCGTTGAGGAAAATATTGGTTTTGGGTTGAAGTTGCAGGGGGCCCCGATCGCCGATCGCTACGAACAGTCCCGGTACTACATGGATGTGGTGGGATTGTTGCCCTTTGCCAAGGCCCTGCCCAAAGAGTTGTCCGGTGGGATGAAACAGCGGGTGGCGATCGCCCGGGCCCTGGCTTCCCAGCCAAAAATTCTGCTGATGGATGAACCCTTTGGGGCGCTGGATGTGCAAACCCGCGAGTCGATGCAGGGTTTTCTGCTGGAACTGTGGCGCAATACGGGCACTACTATTTTGACCATCACCCACGACGTGGAAGAGGCGGTGTTTCTGTCGCAGCGGGTCTATGTGATGAGTGCGCGGCCGGGCACGATTCGCCGAGAATTATCGATCGAGCTACCGGCGGAACGGGACGAGGCCCTGCGGCGATCGAGCGCTTTTCAGGACTATCGCTACCAAATTTTGGATCTGTTGCGACAGACGGAATCCACCGCTCCAGAACTGACGGCCCCACCTCAGTCGGCCTAGGTTTTAGGCGACGGGGTGCGCTCTGGGCTAATTAATCCCAAAATTTGGGTAGATTTGGGCCGGTTTGGGCAGATTTCGGCCACCGCGCCATGTTCAAGACTCATCCACAATCCGAAAGCCCAGGATGCCCATGCCTAAAACCCCAACAAAGTAAACCATGACCGCCAGCACCGGACTCAGCTCCCACAGGAAATGCGTCAAGGCATAAAGCAGCGGAGTGAGCAGCAGCAGCGCCAAGAAAATTTCAGGAAGCTTCAAATAATCCATAGACCAGATCGTTACCTATCGTCGCAACGTCGTTCAACCAGACTAATGCAACTCTGTGGCGGATCAGGATTTCCGCACGGGTGTTGTTCGATTGTGCCAGTGGTTCTCTGGGGCTTGAGCGGGCTGGCGGTGAACTGATGGGTTAAATAACTGATGGGTTAAATGATTTTGGATATTTGGTGCAGTGCCTGGTGCGATGAATGCCTGGTGTGATTAATGCTTGGTGTGATTAATGCTTGGCGTGATTAATGCTTGGCGCGACAATCGCCAAACCAGCGACGCTTCCAGCGGGATGTGGGTTCAAGGGGCGATCGCGCCTGTTCTTGGTTTTTGCGATCGAGGATCGTTGCCGCATCGTCGGTCAAGTGGGGATCGCGGTAGGGAACGGCGGCCTTGGTTTGCAAATGTTCTTGTTCTTGGGCTGAAAGGGGCGGTAAATCTAAGGGCACAAAGGCCGCCACAGTTCCCGGCCAGCGCCGGCCAAAGGGAACCGTAGCCCCCAATTGCAACCCCGCTGCCAACAGGGCCGATCGCACCGCCGCCGCGCAGGAATAGGTGGCCAAGCGGCCGTCGGGAGCCAAGCAGCGGCTCACCATTCCCAAAAATTCCACCGTCCACAGTTGCGGACAGCGGGGCGGTGAGAAGGGATCCAAAAACACCGCATCTGCCCGGAAGCTCCGATCGAGGACGGGCCGTAAGGTTTGCCGCGCATCCCCCCACAGCAGTTGCCCGCGAAATTGGGGGGTTGGCGATGGGCTGGTGATTAATTCCGGGGTGATTAATTCCGGGGTGCTGAATTTTGGAGTGACAGAGGCCGGAGCCGGCCAAGCAGCTTGCCCCTGTTCTGCCAGATCGGTCAGCAATTGGGCGATCGCCCCGAGGATGGGTTCCGCCAACCCCAACGCTGCCCCAGCCGATCGCGCCGTGGCCAACAGGTAAGGCAAAGCCGCCCTTGTGGCCACGGGATCCAGTTCCAGGCCCACCCACTCCACCGCACAGGCCGGATTGAGGGCCCAGAGGGCGGTGAGGGCGGCCGCCGTGTTGTAGCCCAAGCCATAGCAGACATCCAGAATCCGAATCACCGGTTGACTGGTTGCCCGTTGGGGTAAATGGGTGGGTTCCACAAACTTACTCAGCGCCTCTTGCCAGGCCCCTTGGCGGCTGTGGAAGGTTTCGCCAAACCGCTCTGAGCGAAAGGTCACAGACCCGTCCGCTGTGGGTTCGATCGACAAATTGCCATTTTCAGCCGAAACCCAATCGATCGCCCCTTCAACCACCCTGGAATTCATCCTGCTCGATTACCAATTTCGCAAGTCAACGCAATCCGCTAGGGCACAAAGCGCCGCACCGTTTGCATCAGCTCATCTGGATCGACTGGCTTTCGTAAATAGGCATTGGCCCCCAACATCGTGCCCCAGGTTTTGTCTACGTCCGTTCCCTTTGTGGAACAAATCACAACGGGAATGCTTTTGGTGGCTTCGCTTTGCTTCAGTTGCCGACAAATTTCAAAGCCACTTTGACCGGGCAAAATCACATCGAGAACAATCAAGGCGGGCTTTTGGGTGTCCAAAACCTTCTGGGCTTCTTCCCCGCTGCCCACGGCCACCACCGTCAAACCAGCGTCTTGCAGATATCGAATCATCACGCCGCGATCGGTCGGGCTATCTTCAACAACCAAAATCGTTTGCATAGGGAGAAGGCTGAGAGGAGGAGTTTGAAAGGATGATGCTTCGTTAACTTGGAGTCAACCCTGAGCGTCAACTCCGAGTCAATTCGTCGTCAACTTGGGGCTGACTTGGGGCTAACTTTGGGCTAACGCTGGACTAATTCTGAGTCAATTTTCGGTCAATGCTGAGTCGAAAAACAGAGCCAATCCAACAGAGTAAACAGCGGTGAACAGAATAGATAGACTAAGCAGAAAAGCATCAGTCAAGCAGCAAATTTGAATTGCTAACGCTTGAATGGCGATCGACCCAATAATGATCGACCCTCATCCCAATTGGAGAGCAAATCTCCATCGTGCATTCTAAGCGTTTACTGCGAGGGGTCAAGGGATTGATTCACGATGGAAACCTGAGTCATTTCATGTCCCAGAATGGGGCGAGAATCGCGAACCTTCTGCCTTCTCAGGCATCGGAAATTGCTTGGCGGTGGAGTCAGCATGGGACATGGGGGGCGAAACAACAGCAAAAATCGAGGGGGATGGGGGCGAGACCGTGCCAAATCGGCTCAAAAACTTCAAAAAACAGAGATTTCAGGCATCAATCGACCAAAAGCGCTGAAAAGCGAGCTTTTTGGCTCCAAACGAGCAATTTTTAGCCCGTTTTGGGGTTCAAGCTGGCAGCCGTTGCCCCAGCGGGACTATTCACCGGAGCGGTGGCGGCGCTCAGATATTTTTGAATCAGGGTCAAAATTTTTTCGGTTTCAACGGGTTTGCTGACAAAATCCGTGGCTCCCACCACTTTGGCCCTGACGCGATCGATGATGCCGTCACTGCCGGTCAAGATGGCGATCGGGATATCCCGAAACAGGGCCACCCGCCGAATTTGGGCACAAATTTCGTAGCCATTGGCCACGGGCATAATCAAATCCAGAAAGATCAGTTTGGGCTTGCGCTCCAGCAGCACCGTGAGCGCCTGGGTGGAATCCTGGATGCAAAGGGGAACATAGCCTGCCTGTTCAATGATTTGGCTCATGGCTGCGCAAACCTGGGGGCTGTCGTCAATGCAGGCGACGGTGGCGGCGGTGGCGGTGGTGGCAGCGGCGGGGGTGGGGACTGTTTGGCGGCGATCGCTCGATCGACCGTTGCCCTCTGCTCCCGGCGTGGGAAGCACCACCAAGGATGGCAAATCCTCGATCGGGTGCAGATCAATGATGTTGCGGCGAATGTAGGGAACCAGCGATCGGGTAATGGTGGGCACGTCCTTCCGCATCAGCACCGCCAGATCGCGGACGGTGCGTTGGCCATCGATCGCCAAGGCCAGTTTTTGATAAACCTCCGGGGCCAACCGTTCCCGCAACTGATCCGTGCTGCGAATGGCCAAGGCCCAGTCGGGATGAAAATCGCCCAGTTGGGCTTCTTGCCAAGCAGCCCAGGCCTGGGCCGCTTCCGTAATTGCCGCATGGCTTTTCACCGTCACCGAAGCCATCTTCAGCACGTCCAGAGGGTCGTAGGGCACTTCGGTTCCCACTTGCACCGCGCCGCCGGTTTGCCAAAGCAAATCAAACACCGCCTCGGCAATCACCCCATTCACCACCTGGCAAAACAGTTCCTGGGACAGAACACGGCGGTGCAACAACACCATCAACAGACTGTAGTTTTGGGCCGCAAAAGCATCCCCTTCCCGCAGTGCAAAGCGCTTTTGTTTGATGCTGGGACAGACGGCCTGCAACAGGCGCAGGGTGCGGCGGTTATCGCTTTTGCCGTCATCGACCCAAAACAAACGACCGAGACAGAAAAAGAATGACCAACGCTGTTGATTGCCTTTGGTGGGAACTAGGGTGATTTGACCGGTGAACTGTTGCTGTCGGTATCGATCGAGCGATTCATTCAGGGTGTTGGGGGTCGCATCGTCTGGAGTCATGGTCAAAGTTGGGGTTGGCGGGCCAAGCGCACAGGGGCGATGTTATGGAAGAGTCATGCGGTTATGGTTGGTCTCATGCACCCGATCGAAATTGACGATCAGAATCGAAATTATAAAAATTATCGAAAATTAACGATTCCGATGGTCAAAATTGACGATCACGATTGATTCCACGATCGAGCAATGAATTGAGCTGGCGTTTGCCGGTCTGGTTTGCTGATGTCTCAACTGACTGAGCCTGGGGAGCTGGAAGCTGTTGTGCCCATGACGGCGTTGGCTTGGTCGAGGGCCTGGGGCAGGCTGAGCAAGAAGAGGGTGCGTGGGGTGGTGTCTGGAGACAGCACGACGGCACATTGGGCCAAGTGAGCCAGGGGCGATCGCTCAAAGCGGGCCGGCAACGGCAGCACCTGATCGCGCGGCAGATCGATCGAGTCCGGTGGCGAATCCGTGGGCAGTCCACAGAGCGTGTTTCCCGATCGAGCAATCACGAGAAATTGGCCCATGCCCTTGGGCGATCGTTCCGGACAATCCAGCAGCAGAGCCAAGTCCAGCACCTGAATAAGCTGACTGTCGATGTAGACCAAGCCCGATCGACTCCAATCACCATTGTCCAGCGGCGGACAGTGCGTCACCTTCAGCACCACCGCCATCGGCAGCGCGAACTCATATCCACCGGAGCGAAAGCAAATGGCCCGGATGGTGGGTAACTCTCGGGCACGGGAGCGGCCGGAAGCCGCCGTGGGCCCCGTCAAATTAGTTGACAGCATCGTTCCGTTCTTCTCCGTTGCGCCATCGCCTTGGGGTCTAAAGACTCGATCGCCCAGTGGTCAACCCTCATCACCCGTCGCCCGATCGAGATTCCAAAGGAATCATGATCGATTGCGGCTTGGGCGATTGGTTGGATTGATCACGATCTTGACCAACGATTAGGAAATCCACCGCTGGCCCTCTCAAGTCAGGCAATCTTGAGGTAACCGATCCTGTCAGTGATGTTTAATCATTCACCCTACTTTTACCCTACCCAAAACAGCAATCAATTGAATCGCCTTTTGAGATAGAAATTTGCCAGTCCCTAGCCCTTCCTGGGCAGCTTGGGTTAAACCAGGAATCGCTCGCATTTGACCAGAATCTTGGCGTGAATGGGTTGACTGGTGAGCGCTTGGGATGGATCAGACTCCTACCGCGAACTGTTGAGAAAAGTCTGCGTAGTTTGATGTATGCAATGATGCCAACTTGACCATAATTCACCGAAAAACCAAGAAAGGCACATGCAAAACCAGACCTAAATGCTCAAAGGTAAAGTTTTGAAAATTGCAATGCACCCCAAAGCAAAATCGGCTGTGATGAATTATTGTGGCTGATTTTTTGGGCTGATCTCCTTGGAATTTTCCGCAACCATTTCTCCTCACTTTCGTAGTTGATTTGAATCGGTCAGCATCAACCGGCATCAACTGGGAGTAGCTTGGAGCGGTTTGGATTGATTTTTGCCTGATTCGGGCGAGTTTGTCAGAGCAAGCGATGAGCCTTTAAGTCCATTCTAGGCAGATTCTTGATCGAGATACAAGCACCGAGAACCGCGACAGAATCATGGCAAAATTTCAAAAAACCGTTGAAGATTGCACAAAATCAGCCAATAGTAACCGTATGGCTCCCTGAACCGCTGGGGAGAGGCCAGGGCAGCGCAGGACGAGGCTGGCGGTGCGGCCTCGTGATCGGCTCCAGGGCGATCGAGTGGGGCTGGGCTGGTCATCTCCGAGATTATTTCTGAATTTTAAGTATTAAAAATAACGTTAACTTTCTCCGGGCTGAGTCCTGTGAGGAAGGCGATCGATCCAGGGAATTAACCCAGGCGATCGACCCAGGCGATCGGGTGAGGCGATCGGGTGAGGCGGTTAATCCGCGATGAGTCCACGGGGCTGCACCCCAACCGATCGGCCTCAGGATGTCATTTCCTAGGCATCGGGGCCCAAAATGCTGACCAACAGGGCTTTTTGCACATGCAGCCGATTTTCAGCCTGATCCCAAACCCGGGATTGAGATCCCTCGATCGCCCCATCGGTGATTTCCTCGCCCCGGTGCGCGGGTAAGCAATGGAGCACGATCGCCTCCGGATCCGCCTTGGCCAGCAAATCTTCATTGAGCTGATAGGGAGCAAATAGGCTCTTGCGGGCTTCCGCTTCGTCTTCTTGGCCCATGCTGGCCCACACATCGGTGTAGAGCATTTGGGCCCCGGCCGCCGCCGCGATCGGATCCGTGGTGACCACAACACTGGCGCGATCACCCGCCAACTCGATCGCCCGCTGCACCATTTGTCCATTGGGTTCATAGCCCGGCGGCGTGGCAATCCGCACATTCACCCCCGCCATAGCACAGGCCATCATCAAGGAATGGGCCACATTGTTGCCATCACCCACATAGGTCACCGTCAGGCCCGCCAAAGTGCCAAAGGCCTCCTGCACCGTCAGCAAATCTGCCAAGGCCTGACAAGGGTGGGCCAAATCGCTGAGGGCATTAATGACCGGCACGCCGGAATAATCCCGGAAGGTTTCCAAGTCCGCTTGGTCAAAGGTGCGAATGGCCATCACATCCAAGTAGCGCCCCAGCACCCGCGCCGTATCCTCCAGGGGTTCCCCTCGGCTCACTTGGGTCACCATCGGGTTCAGGTCAATCACTTGGCCGCCCAGTTGATACATCGCCACCGTGAAGCTAACGCGGGTGCGGGTTGAAGCTTTGGAAAACAACAGACCAAGCACTTTGTTGCAAATGGGCGTGATCGTCCCAGCTTTGAGCTGCGCTGCCAGAGACAGCAACGCTTGTAGTTCATCGCGATCGATATCCGCCAGACTCAGGAAACTGCGCCCTTTAAGTTGTGCTGGGATGGCATCCATAAAACGATATTCCCAAGAAATTTGGAGTTGGGTGATGGGGCTTGGTACGGGGCTGTTGTGATGGGGCGATCGGGCCAGGGCAAGCAGCCAACAGCCCAGGAGCCACGGCCAACCCAAGGGGCTGGCTCCTGCTGTGCCGTCGCCAAAGGCTAGTCTCCCGATCGAGCCGCGTCCCGGAAAGCTCCAATCCTACTACTAGGCGTTGGTGGAAACAGCGTCGAAATGCACTGCTTTTGGGGGCTGTCATCTGAAATATGGACTGCGATCGCCTGTTTTGCGATTGCCGGTTTAAAGAAAACTCCATTCGCCAAAGAGATTGTGGGTTGTGCTTTGGATCTCCGCTTGGTGACCATAAAAGTCCACAACCTTTTGGGTCATGTGGGCGGCCCGCTCAGCAATGGTGGAAGCCAAATGGAGGGTGACGATGGCACAGGCCGCATCGCCGCCATAGAGCCGGGCCCGCAACGTGTTGAACCCAATGGCGATCGCGGAAACGTCCGTGGCCGTGGTCACATTGGCGGAACTCAGCTCGCCACTGAAAAAACTAATTTCGCCCAAAATCGTGGGAGCCGACAGCACATTCAGTTCCCGCTCACCCAAGTCAGTGTTTAAGGTGATGCGAACCTGACCGCTGGATAGGAAGAAGATGTGGCTGCCGGGTTTCCCCTGGTGAATGATGGTGCGATCGGCTGGGATGGTTCCCGACTGGCAGGAGGAGAGAAATCGCTGAAACTGCTCAGCGGTCAGGTCTCGGAATGCAGGAAAATCGCGAAAATTCATCTTCGCTCACTCGGCGGCCCCTGAAGATTTCCCATAGTCTATCCCGGGGGCTAAAGGGGCAAGGCTACGGTTGCGACCGTTCAATTGAGTGGTTTTTGACCCGCAGCCTGTGGATGGGCCAATGGGCCTGTGGGTTGCGGGTCGTTAACTCGCTAGTTAATTTGCTAGTTAACTCATGGATGGTTAACGGTTGGTTGTTAACTCATAGATGGTTAACGAGTGGTGATTAACGGTTGGTGGTTAACGGGTTGCTAACGAAACGATCGCGTGCTGGGTCAGCCCTTGGCCGCCAACTGCTCGATCGCCCATTGGGCCCGCAGCCGCACCACGAGATCCGTATCAGCAGTCGCCCGATCGCGTAACAAACCTAACACGCGATCGCCCAGCGTCGGTTGCGATTGCGCCAGCCCCTCCAGCCCCGCGATCGCCGCATAGCGCACCACCCACTCCAAGTCCGTTGCATTCACCGTCAAGACCGCCAACACCCGATCGCGTGCCATCGGCACTTGCTCCGCTGCCATTCGTGCCCAACGCAACGCCCCCAACCCTTGGGCCGCCGCCCGCCGCACGCTGGGGGCAAAATCCGTTTCAGCCGCCGCCAACAACAGTTCCAAAGCCCGAGGGTCGGCAATTTGGGCCAGCGCTCGCAAGGCCCAAGCCCGCGCCGTGTAGTTATAGCCATCCACCTGGGCCAAAATTGGTTCCACCGCCGTTTCCCCCAGGGCCACCAGCCCTTCCACCGCTGCCACCGCCGCTCCGGGGTTGTTGTATCCCAGCACGGCCATCAGGGTAGGAATCGCCGCCGGATCCTGGGCCGCCGCGAGCGATCGCACCGCGCCAACCATCTTGGCCACCGAGTCCGCCTCATCCACCGCCCGGATGAGTTGCGACAGATCAGGAGACAAATCCGAAGACAGCTCAGGGGAAGGGGCGATCGACATGGGTATAGCTCCGTTGGAATTGAGTAACTGTTGTTTTGAGTAACTGTTTTTTAAAAATTGGGATTTTTTGAAAGTGGGATTTTTGAAAATTGGCTTTGAAATCAACAATTTGAAATCAACAAAGAGCCAATGGGGACGTTTTCAAGCCCCTTTCAGGGCGCTCGCCTCAATCGCCGCTTGACCCAGCCTTGCTGATGCGATCGATTAGCCAAAGATTGGCCGTCAAATTGCAAAAATGGGCAAACATCCCGTGCGTGTTTCCCAACACCACAAACACATCCAACGCTTGAATAAAGCGACTCGGATCCACAAAACCCAAATTAAACGGACTGCTTTGCATCAATAGCTTATTCGTGAGCTGGCCCGTCACGGCCTCCGCCCCCACCAGCGCCAACCCCAGACCAAACAGATTAATCAAAACCCCCAGCCGGAGCCGCTTGAGGGTATCGGCTTTGGATGGTCGGGCGTTTTTTGGGGCCTGGAGCCGCCGCGCATGTTGCGTGTTGGTGAAGGTGTAATAGATGCTGGCCAGCAAAGTCAGCATCGCCACCACGGCCACCGCCAACCCTCCGATCGAACCCGGGCCCGGCCCCACCGGAACTGCACCGGGCGTGGGGCTGGTGCGCGCAAACAGCATGGGCGTGGTCAGCAACAGCAGAATACTGCCGATCACCCCAAGAAAAATTTGGATCCAAAAGCTGATGGTGCTGGTGCGACCCATCAGGCGGGCAATGCGTTCAACTTGGCTAACCACGGTGGGCTGGGAGCGGACACGACTGATCACCTTAACATGCTCGATCGCGCGGCCCCGAGTCCGATATGCTGATGGGAGCTGGGTTTGTAACTAATTGTTGCAGTTGTTGCCAGAAACGCCACCAGCCCAGCACCTTCCTCATCCCCCATCGCCCCACATCCCGTCACTCGCCATGTCCAACGATGTCGTTGTCTCGTCCACGCTGTTCTTGACGGTGTTGATGTTAATCGGCCTGGTCTTCTTCATCCGCGCTTCCGCCAAAGACCGCACGGAACTGGCTTGCTACATCCCCGAAACCATTCCGGAAACCGAACTGCGCGATCGGCTCCGAGGCTACTTCTCAGGGCGATCGTATCGCTTGGTGAATCGGGATGCAGACAACGATCGCGTCACCTTTGAAGGCCTGGTGGCCGCCAGTCCCACCCTTGCCATTTTCCTTAGCATCCTTGCGGCCGGCGGGTTGCTTTGTCTGGGACTCGTTTTGTCCATGACCATTCCCCAAATCCAGAACGCTGGATTAGCCCTAGTCCTCCTGGCCCCGGCTGCCGGTTGGTTCTATCAACGCAAAGCCCAGCGCACCGAACAAGTGCAATTGCAGCTCGAAACCAACGATCAAGGGGCGATCGCCCGGCTCTGGGTCAAAGCCCACCGCGACGAACTCATCGCCCTCGAAGCGTCCCTCGGCCTCGAACCCACCCGACCCGCCAGCCACTAACCCAATCATGCAAAGCTGGGCTGGTTGCTGGGCAGAGCCAAAGAAACGTTTGGGCAACACTCAGCAATCGTTAAGGATGCAATTAACAATCGACTGAAACCCAGTCTAAAAGTCGGCTAACTGACTAATCAGATCACCCCTCCGAAAGGTTGCAGACAATTGCTGCAAAGAGAGGGCGGAAGCTGAATAAAGACGGTGAATTGCATCCTCAATATTTTTGACACTGCGATCAAAATATTCGGATCCCTGATTTTGAATTAGCTCCTGTACTTTAAAAAAGTGCTGATGATTTAAATCATCCACTCGCTGTAGTTTCAAATCTTGTAAAAGATATTTCCCCATTTGCATGGCAATAAAACAAGAAGCATAACGCACAAAATCCGGGTCACTATTTGCCGGTTGGCGACGACGATGATCTGCAATCCTATACAGCAAAGTAGCACTTATAATCTGTGTGCCATTTAAGCTGCCAGTAAAAATTCGATTATAAAGTTTCCCAAAATGCTCACGAGTAGAAGATTTTGCCTGATGAGGGGCTTTTCTCCAAACAGCTAAAACGGCTGCGGCTGCTTCCGATGAAGTAATATCCTGCTGAGTTGGGCGCTCTGAGCTGCGTTTTCTTAAATAACGATAACCCAGTTGCGCAATATCCAGCTCTAATTGCGCTTGACGCTCATCATTTGCCTTCAGGTCTCTCAAATCAACCGGATTTTGGTTATTGGTAGCGAAGGTGATTTTCTGAACTAAATCAGTGTTGAAACTGGATAATTGATAAAGGCGAATCAAAATATAGGCATTCGCTGAGCGAGCCTGGTCGAGTGGTAGCTGTTGTTGTGCATTGACCCATGTTTTATAAATGGTCATGCAAGTTTGACCACCATTGATGATTTGTAGATTTTGAATCCGTACCTGATGATCGCTGCCTTGTAGAGTGTTGTATTCAAACTTGTCGCAAATCAGCGTCAGACCATTGTTATAGAAATAGAGATAGTTGGCGTTGGTTTCAATGGTTTGGCGAATGCCATCATTAACTCGATTATTTTGAAGCCCCAAATATCGGCGAATATTACGCTCAAATAACCGCTCTCCATGGCGATCGACCAAAGTGGCAATCTCGCTAATGGCGACTCGCCCCACTAAGATTCGGTTGAATTCAATATCCTCAACCAGAATTTTTCCCGAAAGCTGGAGCGTATCATTAACGGGCTTCTTGGATTGCTGTAATTTAATCAGGCGATCGGGGTTGAGGTGCTCCCACTCCACTTGATCACCAAATCCCGCAATTTGAATCAGGCGATCGGTCTGTTCATTCCATCGCAACCCGTTATTACAGGCGATCGCCCGTACTTGGGGAATATAGCCATCCCGAATCAGGCTTCTAATTTCTTCGACTTTAGCTTGGAGTCGGCGATTCAGGCTCTGATTTAAATTAATACTTGGATCAAATAAATACTGAATAGCATTAATTAAGCCCTTGATCCCTTCTTCGGGAAAATGGCTGGTTCCATCCAGTTTCTGTTTATATTTACCCTGGAACAGCGAAACCGTGAATTCGCCATCCTGCTCCTCAGAGGCATAGATCGCATCCACACCAAAATCTTGCCCCCCATCCACAATGCAATCAAGCGTGGCTAGGTCGTCAAGATCTAGGATTGATCGAACACATAGATGGATAAAGGCTAAGGATTTCAGTCGTCCTCGATCACCCTGTAAATTAAGATCGAGCTGTGCCTGCAACTCGGGTTTTAAGCGTTCTGCTAGGCTCTCGACCTGCTGATCAATAATCGAAGCCTTAATATCCATTGATCTTGACAAGACTTTGGATCAAACATTGTGGATCAAACAAAGATTGGATCGGACTCATTGCTTGATCCAATCTCTATTCAAACTCAAGCGGCTAGGCGATCGCTACACCACAAAATTCACCAGCTTGCCAGGGACGACGATCGCCTTTTTCACCTCCTGACCAGCAATGTGCTTTTGGGCCACATCGCTGTTGAGCGCGAGCTGTTCTAGGGTGTCCTTGTCGGTGCCTGCCGGAACTTGGATTGTGCCGCGCGTTTTGCCCTTGATTTGAATCACGATCGTCACCTCATCGGCAACCAAGGCAGATTCATCCAACGTGGGCCAAGTCGCCGCATGCACCGAGCCGGACTGCCCGATCGCCCCCCACAATTCTTCGGTTAAATGGGGCGCAAAGGGAGCCAGCAACAACACCAGGGTTTGGATCCCTTCCGCAAAAACCGGCGTAGTTTTGTTGACATAATCGTTCAGGGCGTTGCTGAGTTTCATCAACTCGGAAATCGCCGTGTTCAATTGATAGTCTTCGGCCAAATCTTCCGACACTTCCTTGATGGCGGTGTGGATGGCGCGGCGCAGGTCTTTTTCGGCTTTTGGATCGGGGGCGATCGCCTCGCCGGCCTGGGCTTCCAGGTAGTTGCTGACCAACCGCCACACGCGATTCAGGAAGCGGAATTGCCCTTCCACATCCGCATCGTCCCACTCCAAATCCTTTTCCGGCGGCGCTTTGAACAGCACAAACATCCGCGAGGTGTCCGCGCCGTATTTGGCCAACACGCCCTCGGGATCAACGCCGTTGTATTTGGACTTGGACATTTTTTCGTAGACCGACACCAGCGGATCGCCCGTGGCCGGGTCTTTCGGCTGGCTAGGATCGCTGAAGTCCACATCGGCCGGGGCGATGTATTTGCCCGTGGTCGGATTTTTGTAGGCCATGGCTTGCACCATGCCTTGGGTCAGCAGGCGGCTGAAGGGTTCATCGAAGTTCAGCAAGCCGCGATCGCGCAGCACTTTCGTGAAAAAGCGCGAATAGAGCAGGTGCAAAATCGCGTGCTCGATGCCGCCCACGTACTGATCGACCGGGGCCCAAGCGTTGGTTTTGGCCGGGTCGAAGGCGGCGGACTCGTTGCGGGCATCGGGATAGCGCAGGAAATACCAGGAGGAATCGATGAAGGTGTCCATGGTGTCCGTTTCCCGCTTGGCTGGCGTGCCGCAGGTGGGGCAGGGCACGTTTACCCAGTCGTCCAGCTTGGCCAGGGGCGAGGGGCCGCGCCCGGAAAACTGCACATTGCTGGGCAATTCCACCGGCAATTGGTCATCGGGTACGGGCACTGCGCCGCAGTTGGGGCAATGGACGATCGGGATCGGCACGCCCCAATAGCGCTGGCGGGAAATCAGCCAATCCCGCAGCCGGTATTGCACCTTGGCTTTGCCCCAGCCTTGGGCCTCAGCAAATTCGGTGATTTTGGCCTTGGCTTCGGGGGAAGGCGTGCTGTCAAATTGCCCCGAATTCACCAATACGCCCGTTTCCGTGTAAGCCGCCGTCAGGTCTGCGGCCTCGGCTGACGCGCCCGCTTCCGGCACAATCACCACCTTCAGGGGCAAGCCGTTGTTTTGGGCGAATTGGAAATCTCGCTGATCGTGGGTGGGCACGCCCATCACCGCGCCCGTGCCGTATTCGTAGAGCACGTAATCGGCAATCCAAATCGGAATTTCTTCGCCGGTAAAGGGATTCAGCGCCATGCCGCCCGTGGGGATGCCGCGCTTGGGTTTGTCGTCGGCGGTGCGATCGATCTCGCTTTGAGCGGAAATTTCCTGCACGAAGGCTGCCACGGCTGACTGGCGATCAGCCGTCGTCACTTGGGCCACCAAGGGATGCTCGGGAGCCAACACCACGTAGGTCACGCCATAGACCGTATCGGGGCGGGTGGTGAAGACAGTGATTTTGGTGTCGGCCAGGGCGGCATTGCCGACGATCGGGAAGTCCAGCAAGGCCCCGGTGGATTTGCCAATCCAGTTGGCCTGCATGGTTTTCACCCGTTCGGGCCAGCCGGTCAGCTTGTCCAAATCCGTCAGCAATTGTTCGGCGTAGTCGGTGATTTTGAAGAACCACTGACGCAGCAACCGTTTTTCGACCAACGCGCCCGATCGCCAGGATTTGCCCTCGCTGTCTACCTGTTCGTTGGCCAAAACGGTTTGGTCGATCGGGTCCCAATTCACCGTGGCTTCCTTTTGGTAAGCCAACCCGGCGGCGAAAAATTGCAAGAAAATCCACTGAGTCCAGCGGTAATAGTCTGGGCGGCAGGTGGCCACTTCCCGCTCCCAGTCGTAGGAGAGGCCCAAGCGCTGAAGCTGACCCTTCATTTGGGCGATGTTTTGCTCCGTCCAAACGGCAGGATGCACGCCCCGATCGATCGCCGCGTTCTCAGCGGGCAAGCCAAAGGCATCCCAGCCCATTGGGTGCAGCACCTGGTAGCCCTGCATCCGTCGCACCCGGGCGATCGCATCGGTGATCGAATAGTTGCGGACATGGCCCATGTGCAAATTCCCTGAGGGATAGGGGAACATGGACAGGGCGTAAAACTTTTTGTGCTCCTGGGAGCGATCGGCTAGGTCAGGCGTGCGATCGGTGTTTTGCTCGGCCCAAACGGCTTGCCACTTTGCTTCGATTTCGTTGGGGTTATAGCGAGCGTCCACGGCGATCGATCCTCCTGAGGTCAACGGTTGGCGGTTTTATAATGTATCGCATTGATTGTCCCACAAGGCTTCCCGACCTGATGGACTCGCAGGATCGTTGCAGTGATACGGACAAGTTGGGCGCAAAAGATAGCTACCGAGCGATTGTGCTGAGTTCAGCTTTATTGACGGTGGTGGCGGCTCAAAAGTTGGGCGCGTTGTTTGATTCCAGCACCGTCTTCACGATGAAAAATGGCAACAAGCGATCGCCCGATATTTCTTTCTTTGCCAAGGAGCGGCTTCAGGGATTAGATGACTTACCGATCGGGTTCTTGGAGGGTGCACCGGATCTGGTGGTTGAAATTCTCTCGCCGACCAATACGATCGAGGAAATTGACGAAAAACTCATTGAATATTTTGAGAATGGTGCTCGGCTGATCTGGGTGATTAATCCGCGTCAAAATCATGTGTTGGTATATCGATCGGCAACGGAACCCGATCGCCTTTTGAAATTGACCGATCAATTAGACGGCGAAGAAATTATTCCTGGATTTTCGTTGCCCGTTTCCCAGCTTTTTCAGTCCCGTTCTTTTTAGGGTTCACGGCTATTTTTGATGCTGCAATGCATCTTGCGAGCGTTGTACTTGCCCCTCTCAGCTATCAGAATCGGCCGCCGGAGCTGCAGCGGAACCCGCCAGAATCCCCCCGTCAATATTGATTTCAGAACCTGTCATATAAGCCGCTTCATCCGATGCGAGCAATACGGCCACGGCTGCCACTTCTGCGGGCATGCCAAAGCGTTTGAGGGGGCAATCACTCACAAAGGATTGCATCCGCGCCGCGCGATCGGGCCCGTCACCCAACATGGGTTCCCACATGGGGGTCAAAATGGCTGCGGGATGAATAGAATTGCAGCGAATATTCAAACCCTGTTCAGCACAATAGAGGGCGACCGATTTGGTGTGATTGCGAATGGCGGCTTTAGACGATGCATAGGCCGCGGCACCGGGAATTCCCACTAAGCCCGATCGCGATGAAATATTGATGATTGATCCTGACCCGCGCGATCGCATGGTTTGAATTGCATATTTGCAGCCTAAGAATGTGCCATCAAGGTTGGTTTGATGAACGGCGCGCCAATCTTCAAGGGTGGCATGCTCGGGATCGTGGGCCACAATGCCCTCTTCAAAGCCTGTAATCCCAGCATTATTCACAACAATATCGAGACTGCCTTTTTCGGCAGTAATTTGGGCGCAGACCTGTTGCCAATCGGATTCTTCTCGCACATCAAGATGGCAATACTGAGCACCTGCCCCAATCGAGCTGGCCACCTGTTGACCCAGCACATCATTGAGGTCTGTAACCAATACAAAAGCACCTTCATCCGCAAACGCTCGGGCGATCGCCTCGCCAATACCCCGAGCCGCTCCGGTGATCAGCGCAATTTTTCCTTGGAGTCGTTCTCTCATAGACAAATGGCAACAGGTAATTGAGCGCTGAATGGTCAAGTTTAGTTATTCAGCACTCGGTTTACGGATAGAGATCGCTGTTGAGCTTCAAGATCTTAGTATATGGTTTTATAAGATATACGTTGGCCCCGCAATTGCATGCTAGCGTGTTGATGAGTAATAAAATTTAAGCAACGATTAAGATGGTCTTGAGGCTATCTGAGCCAATTAAATAGCAAAAAGATTATTTCCAAATTCTTTGATGGTTTCCCAGCTTTTCAAGCTCGCCACTTCTAGGGTCTATGACGATTTGGGTAGCTGATGACTTATTTGCTCTGCCTCAGGCTGGACGATCGGATCAGCGGTTGCTGATGCCGGGAATCAGTTGGCAGCGCTATAGCCATTGGCTCGATCATCTGGGGGATGAATCGGGCTTACGGCTGTTGTATTTGGATGGGATTCTAGAAGTTTTTATGCCATCGCCAGAGCATGAATTAATCAAAAAGGCGATCGCCCGATTGCTGGAACGCTATGCCGAAGAAGTGGAAATTGACCTTCATGCCTATGGTTCCACAACGTTTCGGCAATCATCGAAGGCGGCGGGCTTAGAACCCGATGAATGCTATTGCGTTGGGATCCTGAAAGCCCAGCCGGATTTGGCAGTGGAGGTTAACCTCACCAGTGGTGGGCTAGACAAATTAGCGATCTATCGGGCGATCGGGGTGCCAGAGGTCTTGATTTGGCAAGATCAGCAACTCACGCTCTATAACCTGCGGGGGGATGAGATCCAAATTGCTGATCGCAGCGAATTTTTTCCCGCTTTGGAAATTTCGCAGTTGGCACAATTTGTTCAGCCCCAAAATCAACCGGCGGCGATTAAAGCCTTTGTGAATTGGGTGCGATCGGGAACTGAGAACCCAAGGGCAAATTAGCGCCAGGGAATGGATTGGGTTTGGACTTTAAACCAAGCCCAGGTCGGCCGCCACTCGGTGAGCACAGGCGAACCCGGAGAAAGCCACCGCGTTGAGACCTTGGCCGGGAAAAGTGCTGTCGCCCACACAATAGAGATTTTTAACGGCGGTGCGGTTAAAGGGCATGGTGAGCAAGCCGGGAAGCTTGCGCCGGGGGATGGGCCCATAGGAACCATCCACTCGGCCCAGGAAGCGGCGGTGGGTGCGTGGAGTGCCAATTTCGATGTAGTCGATCGCCGCGTCTAACTGGGGAATGATCGGGGCGAGGCGATCGCACAGTTCTTGTGCTCTTTGTTCCTTTTGAGTTTGGTAGTCTTCGGGGCTGAGATTGAGCCAATCGCTGATCCAGCAAGGGGTAAACACATGCAGGATGTGGTGATTGGGCGGGGCCAAGTCTGGATCGAGCAGGGTGGGAATTGATACAAATACCGTGCCGTAGGCGGCTTCCATCTGTTCCCAATCCTTGACTAGGATGTGGTGGCAGTCTGTGCCAGCGGGCAGGGCATCGGCGCGCACACCCATGTGGATGCTGAGGAAGCTGGGGGATTTTTGATAGCGTTCTTGCCAACGATCTTCGTCTAGGGGTTGATCCCGATCGAGCAGTTGGCCGAAGGTATCCCAGCGGGTGGCGTTGGAAATCACCCGTTTGGCCCGCAACAGTTCGCCCGAAGCGAGCTTCACACCCACGGCGCGGCCCCCTTCCGTCATAATTTGGGTTACCCGTGCTTTGTATTGAATTCGGCCGCCGTGGGTTTCCAGCCCAGCCACTAGCTTTTGGGCAATTTGACCCACGCCGCCTTTGGGATAGTTAATGCCGCCGTAGTGGCGATCGCTGAAAACCATGCCTGCGTTGATGGCTGGGGTGAGATCCGCCGGAACCACTGACCAGCAGTAGCATTCAATGTCTATAAATTTCAGTAGTTCCGGATCGCTGATGTAGCGTCGGGCGATCGCCCCGACATTTTGGGGTAAATATTTCACCAAGCCCAAACAGGCCAAGGGATTTTGGAAAAAGACCCGCATGAGGTAGCGCAGTTCTTCGAGCGACAGCAGCTCCATCGCATTCAGACAGTTAAAGATCGTCCAGCACTCGTCATAAAACTGGCGAATGCCTTGGCGCTCGTGGGGGAATCGATCGCCCAATTCCTGCAAAAACTGTTCGTAGTCCCGATGTACTTTCACTTCCAACTGGTTGGGAAGGTGATAGTGAATTTGCACGGGGTCAGGAATGGTTTCGATCGTTTGGCCCACCGCTGCCAGAGCGCGGGTTAGCAAGTTGGTTGTGCCCTGTTGCCCAAAGCCAAAAATCATCGATGCGCCCACGTCGAAGCGGTAGCCCTCGCGCTCAAAATAGCCAGCGCTGCCGCCAGGGATGAGGTAGCGCTCTAACACCAGCACCTTGGCTCCCTTGGCGGCCAATTGGGTGGCCGTGACCAATCCGCCAATGCCGGAACCAATGACGATCGCATCCCAATCACGGGGCAATGGGTCGGTTTGCAGGGCGGTGGTGGTCGGGGCGATCGAGGGCTTATCCACGGCGGTCATGGCGACGGAAAGGGCGAAACAGCAACGGCAAGGCCCAGGGGCGCGGCCATGTTTGAGTGTAGCGTTCTCGTTGCGCGGCTCCAACCCGATCGCCCAGAGATGCCGCTGCTGCTGGTTTTCCCGGGTCGATCGGGCAATAGGTTCAAAGCAATCACCCAAAGCGATCCATTACCCAAAGTGATTAATCACCCAATCCATTACCCAAAGCGAAGGCTCTGCTGAATTGCTGGGCGTTCGAGGATTCTGATCATTCAACACCGGAGGCCGATCGGGGCGTTGCCTCTGGGGCATTGTGGAGCCGATCGTGGTTGGGGTGTGCCAACGGTTTTTCAGGATTTATTGCAAGAGTTTATCGATCAAGGTGCAACCCGAATCGCCGGGCTGGGTTGAAGTGATGGGGGCGATCGGGTCTCGGTCTTAACCGGAAAATAACCAAAAAAAAAGGACTAATCCGCAATTGCAGACTAGCCCCACCCGCCGTTTACTAGAGAGAAGAACACGCTCAATACAATAGCGGCTACTAAGAATCTTTGTCAACTCTCTTGCAAGATATTCTCATTAGAATTCTTTTCTGACCCCACGCACCCCGCGATCGCCCCGCAATCGCCCCACCACCGATCCTTGCTGGGTGTTGCTTGTATCGATCTCGTATCGATCTCGCGCAATCCAACCAGTACCCGGCAAGCCCGTCCCAACAACCGGGTAAAATCAACCTGAATCTGCCCGTCATCCTAAAATTTCCAGTCGCCGAATTGCGGCCCTTGGCCGTTGTCGGCAGCTTCAGGCCGGGTTGATGGCTCCTTAAACCTTTCCCTTCGCTCTTCCCATGCCGTTGCAACTTCGCGTTTACGTGCCACCCCATGCCCTCATTCAGCATTGGCTGGGTGTGGTGCGCGATGCCCAAACGCCGCCGACTTTGTTTCGCAGTGCGCTGACGGAGTTGGGGCGTTGGCTGGCCTATGAAGCGGTGCGCGAATGGTTGCCCACGGAAACGGCAGAGGTGGAAACGCCTTTGGGAACTTGTCCGGCAACGTTTATTTCGCCCGCCACTCCGATGGCTGTGGTGCCAATTTTGCGAGCAGGGTTGGCGTTGATGGAAGGGATTTTGCCCGTAGTGCCCTTGGCCAGTGTTTATCACTTGGGTTTGGTGCGCAATGAAGAAACCCTGGAGCCATCCTGCTATCTCAATCGGTTACCGGCCCAGTTTCCGGCGGAGGCGCGGGTGCTGATCTCAGAGCCAATGTTGGCAACGGGTGGGTCGATCGAGGCGGCCATGAAGGAATTGACCCAACGGGGCCTCACACCGGAGCAAATTCGGATTATTTCGATCGTGGCGGCTCCTCCGGCCTTGCAACGTCTGAATCAGCAATTCCCAGGCTTGGTGATTTACACGGCGGCGATCGATGAGTCCGTGAATGATCACGGCTGGATTGTGCCTGGGTTGGGCGATGCGGGCGATCGCGCCTTTGGAACCTTCTAGAGTGGTTTTCTTAGGGGGTTTTTCAGGGGTTTTTCAGGGGTTTTCGTCGCTTCAGCATCGGTCTCTGCCTTGTCTCATCGATCGCCTTGATTAGTTTGATAGGTCTGATCAACTTGCCGATCGCGATGAAGGCCATTCCCCGGATCATCATTCCCAGCATTACTTTCTGAGCATCATTTTCTAAGCACAAGCAACATTCTCAACGCAGGACGAGTTATGGCAAATCGAGAGGGTTTTGGTAGTGGATTTTTTTGGGGGGCCCTGTTGGGGGGCGCTGTGGGGGGCCTGGTGGGGGCTGCCCTGGCCTCGCGCAACTCCGATGAGGGACTGGAAGAGCTGACGGAAAAGGGCGATCGGGAAGGGGCCGAGCTGCCGCCGCGTCCCCGCCGTCGCCCCCGGTTGGCCGCCAGCGAAAGCAGTGAAGCCCGCATGGAAACGGCGCGCCAAGGCCTGGAGGACAAGATTGCCCAGTTGAATGACGCGATCGACGATGTGCGCCGTCAATTGGGTAGCCGGAATGGTCGTCCGGGCCCAGATGCAAGGGACAAGCCCCTCAAGCCCGAAGAGTCCTAGGGCCTGTCGTCCAATCGCCTGGAACTCTGATTCCACCGTTGGCAGATCGGAGGGGACAAGATGCTCAAGCCCCCTGTTACGACGATTGGGGCCTGGGCAATTCATCATTTCTGAGAACGCGCTGGCCCGGACTGGCCAGCTCGATCGACCGCCTTGGCCACTTTGGACACAGAAATTTAACCAGGGCCCTTGGCAAATCAAATAAACATGCTATAGTAACTGGGCTATCGGGGCGTAGCGCAGCTTGGTAGCGCACCACTTTGGGGTAGTGGGGGTCGTGGGTTCGAATCCCGCCGCTCCGATTTGCAAACAGTTTCCATGAAAACTCTTCAGCATGAACTGTTTTGCGAAAGTCCGAAAACCCCGATCTGAGAGCCATTCCACTCCCAGATGACTAACAGTCCACAAGGTAAAAGGTAGCGATCTTCGCTGCCTTTTTTGTTGGGCAGTTGGTGTTGGGTTGCGGTCAAGGTTGAGCATGTTTTGACCGGGTGGATATGTGGGCCGGGCGGATTCCGGCTTGATGATTTTTTGACCCATTCGGTTGGTTATGGATGTGCCCTTGTCTTCCGGTGCTTTGACCCCTTGGATTTTGCGCGATCGCCCTTGGACTTGGGGCGATCGCACCTACTTGATGGGGGTGCTGAATGTCACGCCCGACAGTTTTAGCGATGGGGGGCAGTTTGACCAACTGGAAACGGCGATCGCCCAGGCCCAGCAACTGGCGGCTGACGGGGCCGATTGGTTAGACATTGGCGGAGAATCGACGCGCCCCGATGCCCAGCCGGTTTCTGCCCAGGAAGAGATCGATCGGGTTGTGCCGGTAATTGCGGCCCTGCGGCGGGGGTGGCGGGACTTTGCGCCGTTGGATTTGCCCATTTCGATCGACACAACCAAAGCGATCGTGGCCCGCGCGGCGATCGTGGCGGGAGCCGATGTGGTGAATGATGTGTCTGGGGGCTTGTATGACCCGGAACTGCTGCCCACGGTGGCAACCTTGGGTGTGCCGGTGATTTTGATGCATTTGCGCGGCACACCTCAAACCATGCAGCAGCTTACGGATTACAGTGATTTTGCGGGCCAGAGTGGGTCGGGTGAGTTGCCTGGTCAACACTTGCCCGATGTGGTGATTGCCGTGCGATCGAGCTTGGCGGAACGGGTGGCGGCGGCGATCGAGGCGGGGATTCCGGCGGCCCAAATTGCGATCGATCCGGGCATTGGCTTTGCCAAAACCGCTGAACAAAACCTTGCCCTCCTGCGGCATTTGCCCAGCTTGCGATCGCTCGGTCACCCCCTTTTGGTGGGCCCCTCCCGCAAGAGCTTCATTGGCAAAATTCTGGAGCAACCGGATCCGAAACAGCGGGTTTGGGGAACCGGGGCGGCCTGTGCGGCCTGTGTGGCCGGCGGGGCCGACTGGGTGCGGGTGCATGATATTCAGCAAATGCGCGACGTGGTGCGAGTGGCAGACGCGATATGGCGTGGGTGGCAATTGGGCGAGGGATAGGATTTCAGCAATGGTTTAACCGCTGGCGGATCTGGGGGGTTGGGATCTGCTGGGTTTTGGCGATCGGGTGTGGGTGGCTGTGGGCAGCCAGTCCTGCGCAGGCGGCTTCGGTCGATCGCCCGGCCTTGACCCTGGAGGTTTTGCGCGATCGCCTGGAACATCCCCAACTGTTGGATGGCAAGCCCGCGATCGACCTTAGCCAGAGTGCGATCGACCTGCGCAGCGACAATGGCAACTTTCGGGAAGCCTTTTATCAACAGGTCGCCAGCAAGTTGCAACAGGAACGCCTGGGCCTCGACTTGCGCGGATCCAGCATCCAGGGCGATTTGGATTTGGCTCGGTTGGGCCTGCGTGCGCCGCTCTATGGCAAGGCCCTGTCGCCCTTGCTGACCCCCACGGAACAGGAACAACTGGGGCGCGATCGACTGCGACTCTTGCACCTCAGCCGATTGTCTCGATCGCTGTTGCTCGATGAAGGTAGCCCCCTGGATTGGCAAATTTCCGTCTTTCGCGGCCCGATCGTCCTTGAAGGTCTGCAAATTAGTGGTTCCCTGCGCCTAGCCAACACCTATTTTTTGGAACCGGTGGAAGCCAGGGGCCTGAGCCTGGGCGGAGCCTTGGTGGGTTCCCTCAGCCGCTTTAGCCAAGGGGCCCGCTTTTCCGGTTTAGTGGCCCAAAGTGCCCAGTTCCGGAACAGCCTATTCACGGGCGAAGCGCGGTTCGATGGGGCTAAATTTGCCGGAAATGCTAGCTTTCAGTCCAGCACCTTTGAGCGGGGAGCCAATTTTTATCGATCGCAATTTCAGGCGATCGCCAACTTCAGCAAAAGCCATTGGAATGGCAGCGCCGACCTCACCCAAGCCGACTGGCAAGGCGAAGTGCGGTTTGATGGGGCCAGTTTTGCCAGTTCCTTTTATGCGATCGACAGCCTATTCCACGGCGAAAGCTCCTTTCGGAATGCGCGGTTTGCCAAACCCCTGAACCTACGCGGGGCCACCATTCTGGACGAAGCCGACTTCACCAGCGCCAGCTTTGCCCCCGGAGCCTATATCAACGTGTCCGGGCTGGACTTTGACAGCGACCAAGCAAAACTAATTGGCTCCCCCGGGGAAATTGGGCGCATTTTGTCAGTACCGGTTTTGCAGGGCAATGAAACGGTTTTGCGAACCCTGGTGCGGAACTTTCGGCGGGTGGAACAGATTGCTGATGCCAACCAAGTGGATTACACCCTGTTTAAATTGCGGCTCAAGACCCTGCAACAGCGGCTCACGGGGGTGAACCTGAACGCGGCCAAGCCAGCGGTGTTGGTGTCGATCGGGTTTTCGCCCACCCAAGCCCAGGCGATCGCCCAAGCCCGCGATCGGCAACCCCTGCGCACCGTGGCGGAAATGCTGTCGATCGAGGGCGTTGACCTGGCAACCTATGTGAAAGTGCGCGATCGGGTCACGGCCGATCGCACCAGCACCCCCCTCTCCTGGGGCACGATCGCCCTGCAATGGCTGGGAACCAACCTGTTGATTTTGCTGAGTCGGGCTGGCACCAGCGCCGGCCTCGTGTTGGGGGTAGGGTTGGTGGCTATGACCTTTTTCGCCCTTTGGTTTTGGTTGGTCGATCGGCTTCGCAAGTTGCGCCCCCAACCGATCGTGCCCACCTGGCCCGAAACCCTCTGGATGGGCGGCAGCGCCGGACTGTTGTTCAGCCTGGGTTTAGCAACCATTTTCCAAACCAGCGATCGACCTTGGTGGACGCTGGCCAGCATTGCCATCTCGATCGGCCCCGTCCCGCTCGCCCTGCTGATCAAGCTCTATTGGCGCGGCCGGTTCCATGACCTGATGGATGTGAGCTACTTTGTGGAAAATGGTGAAATTCGGCAAGTGCAACTCCCGATCGCCCGTTTACCCCTCATGCCGCGCTATCACTTCTTTCGGGAACGATTCATGCCTCTCCTTTGGAATCGGCGTTGGGCCTGGCTGAATTATTACGACCTCAGCGCCATCAATCTTTTTCGGATTGGGTTTAGCGATGTGCGGATGCGAGATGAGCATTTACCCGCCGAAATTTCACTGGTAGTTTGGTATCAATGGACTTTGGGCTTAATGTATATTGGTCTGCTTTTGTGGACGCTTTCCCGAACTATTCCGGGGCTGAATTTACTCATTTATTTTGGTTAGTTTATATTGATTGACTTTGGCTGATTTTTGTTGATTAGATTAGATGAATATTTAGGCTAATTGAATCGGATTAATTGAATTCTATTGATAACGACTTAATGGCGATCGGGGGCGTGGGGTTGCATTGTTTCATAATAACCTTTGAATGAATTTCAAGGTGCTTTAAAACAAAATGCTTTAAGTGATATAATTCATGCGTTAATTATAGCCGCTTCAATTGTGGATATTCGAGAACTCAGCTTTCAATCGCGTAAGCCCCTTGGCGCTGTACCTGCCCGGCGCGATCGACTGCGAATCGTCGGCAGTGCCACCCCGATCGACACCCTCTACTCTCTCGCAAGATTCTGCAAATTTCGGCTCAATCAGTGGGTGACCAACGATCAATCCAGCCTCGCCCTGATTTCCGAAGACCGGGGACAGGCTGCGAACTTATTAGCCTGTTTGCGGCAGTTTTGCGAAACCTCCTCAGAACCTTTGGAAATTGAGATCCTCAAGAGCGAGGCGATCGATCTGAGCGAACCCAGATATCAGAACTGGCTGTTTCAACTCTGTAATTATCGGTTGTGCAGCATTTTCAAAACCATTAATCCCCATAGCGCCAAGAAAGTTCAAGAAACTCGCAAACGGATTTATTCTAACGAACCGCCGATGCAAATTCGGGATCCCCAAGGCCGAATCATTGCCGAAGCGAGACGATATTTAACCTTTGATTTTTGGCAAAACTCGGCGAGATTTCTCTTCCTAACCTTGCACTTTCGGAATGAATATCAATCCATTGGCACGATCGACCAATTCGATTGGCAGCAGTTTCCACCCAAACAGCGCCTGATTCATACTTACGATGGCAAAAGTTGCCAATTTCTGGGTGTTGCACCGATCACCATTGGTCAACCCCTCGCAGAATTAGGCAACCAAAGCCTATTGGACTATCACCGCGATCGGCAAAATCTGCCCCCAGAATTGGCCGCACAACTGGATCCCAATCAACCCGCCGTTGCAGTGGGCTATCCGCCTCGCTACCAACCGTTTCATCATTTACCGCAACTATTAAAACGAATCTATGCCCGTGAAGATCTACCCAGCAAATCGCTGAACCATTGCATTTTGCCACTGGCTAAGCGTCGGGAATTAATGCAAAAGACCATCGACCTTTTAAACAAACGAGAATTTATTTGTGGCGATCGAATTGAATTTGATCCCCACCCTTGGCAGCCCGATCGCCTCACTCAATTGACCGCTGGCTCCATGGCCAAAAACCTATCCTTTGGAGCAGATCCACAACAGCCCGATCGACCAATCCTCGTAGACGAAGCTTGGCGTGGTTGGAAGCAACGTGCCCTTCACCAAAAACCAGCAGAAATTCGGACACAAGTGCTGTATCCCCAAGCCTGGGAAGCAGAGGTGAAAAAGTATATGGCAGCCTTAAAAAGTCGGTTCCAAGAATTTGGAATTACACTCACGAGGGCTGGCGATCTACGTCCCTACGATCCGCAAAATTCCCTCTCCCTACGTCAGGTTTGCCAGAACTTGCCCGTGAATGCTGATGACCTAATTTTTGCTTTTGTCCCCAACGGAGCAGACCCAATTTACAACGCCCAAGTTAACCCCTACTTCACCTTAAAAAGAATCCTCAATCAACAGAGTTACTGTTCGCAAATGGTGACGCGCGAAACCATGCGCCAAATCAACAATGATGGGCGCGATCAAAACGTGGTATTCGGCATTCTGGCGAAACTTGGCTATGCTCCCTGGCAGTTGCACCAAATGCCGGGTACTGCCCAAGCTTTTGTGGGGCTAGATTTGGGCCGCAAAGAGGAACGGACGATCGGGGCTTCTGCCTTTGTGGTCAACCGCCAAGGCCAGGCGATCGGCTGGTCAAGCGCCTCCATGCAGCGGGGCGAAACCTTCAGCGAAACCAGCCTGCGCAATATTTTGCTCGACTTATTTGGTGCATTCACTGAGCAAAGCGGTGAACCCCTGCGCCACGTGGTAATTCATCGCGATGGAACCATCAAAAACAGCGAATTAGCCACCCTGCAAGCCCTAGAAGCCGAATTGCGACCCCATGGGTTGGAGCAATTGGAGGTGGTGGAAGTGGTGAAGGATGTGTTGGCGCGGGCGGCGGTGCGGGCGATCGACCCCAACACCAACCAAGAACAGTGGCAAAACCCCGATCGAGGTTGGGCTTGGGTTCACAACGATCATGAGGCGATCGTCCTCACAACCGGTGCTAAACAGGCCAAAGTTGCCCCCAACGCCAGTCCCCAGCCCCTTTTGGTGCGTCGCCGCCACGGCCAAACGGACATCCTGACGATCGCTGCCCAAATCTATTGGCTCAGCGAAATGCACATCGGCAGCACCCAAGTGATTCGCCTGCCGATTACCACTTACTACGCCGATCGGATCGCCGAAGTTGCCCTCAAGGATCGCCTTCCAGCCGATGTGCGCTGCGAACGCCGCCTCTATTTTGTTTAGGTTTGTTTTTCGTTTAGGTTTGTTTCGGGAATATCAACCCATTCAAAGTCATTGGGGCCTGACCCAAACTAACACTAATCCAAGCCTCGATAGAGTTGCTCAAGGGGGAAGGTTAAATTAATACTTTGAAGCGTAATTTGATCCCCTGTTCCATAGATCACCGTTGTCCAAGTGTTGTCCGGTTGGCGGCGGCGGCATTCCACCCAGTGCTGATCCTGATCAATGAGAACGTATTCCTCTAGGTCTGGGATTTGCCGATAATCCTCGAACTTTTGACCCAGATCAAAGGCTCGCGTGCTTTGGGATAGGACTTCGACGATCAATTTTGGGTGGCGTTTGATGTAGCGGTCGGCGCGATCGCGGGGATCGCAGGTCACGAAGGCATCAGGGTAATAGTAAAACTCATCTGCGTAGCTGACTTTGACATCACCGTTGTAGAAGCGGCAGTCAGTATCGCCGAGATGGAGGTTGATCGCGCTGAGGAGATTAATGGCAATTCGGGCGTGACTGTCGCTGCCGCCTGCCATCGCGTAGACGAGGCCGCGACGGTATTCGTGGCGGGTGGAACTATCGCGTTCAATGATCAGGTATTCATCAGGATTGATGTAGTTTGGAATGGCGATCATGACAGCCTATAGAGTTGTTGTGGTGTTCGGCGTGGGCGATCGAGTGGAGTTTGGGAGTGTTGGGTTGGAGGTGGCGATCGGGGATTTGTATGGGGGTGTGAGTGTCTTGTGATGATTAGTCGAGATCAAGATAGAGTTCGGCAACATCAAGTTCAAGACCGATGCTGCTCAAGGTGACGCGATCGCCATTTTTGTAGACGGTGGTTGCCCATGTATTGTCGGGTTGGCGACGGCGGCATTCCACTTGCTGAGTGTCTTGGGAGATGAGGACGTATTCTTCGAGGCTTTCGAGCTGCTGGTAGTCGGTAAATTTAAGGTTACGGTCAAAGTCTTTGGTGCTGTCTGAAAGAACCTCGGCAATCAGTTTGGGATAGCGTTTGATGGTGCGATTTTCGCGATCGCGTGGGTCACAGGTAACGAAGAGATCTGGGTAGTAGTAGAATTCGTCGCGGTAGTTGACTTTGACATCGCCGTTGTAAAGACGGCAGGCTGTGCCTCGAAGGTGAAAGTTAATCAAACTGAGGAGATTAATGGCAATTCGGGCGTGACTGTCGCTGCCGCCTGCCATGGCGTAGACAAGACCGCGACGGTATTCATGGCGGGTATTGCTATTGCAATCAAGCAGTAGGTATTCGTCAGGATCGATGTGGTTTGGAATAGCGATCATGGCAGCCTGTAGAGTCGTTGTGGTGTTCGGCGTGGGCGATCGGGTGGTGTTTGAAAGTATTGGGACGGCAGTGGCGATCGGAGATTTATGCCGAGGAAAAAATATTTGAAATTAGCGATCACAGTCTCAATTAAAGGCTGATGCTATTTTGATTCTGACTGATCAAAAACCAAAAGCACGTCGATCGGGTGGATCGGCGTGCTTTTGTGAAAACGGGATGGACTTCGGCAAGAAGCCCTAAAACGGTGCGGTAATGGTACTGCTGATGCTGGCCAGTTCGTGGCTTACCAGCTCGACTTGACCACACCGGGCAGCAAGCCTTGGTGAGCCATTTCGCGCAGAGCATTCCGGCACAGACCAAAATCGCGGTAGTAGCCACGGGGACGGCCAGTTAACCAGCAGCGGTTTTGGTGGCGGTTCCGGGCGCTGTTGCGGGGCAGGCGCTGAATTTGGCGATGCAGGGCCAGCTTTTCCATCGGATCCTGGGCGGATTCAAACTGCGCCTTCAGATCGGCACGCTTGGCGGCATATTTAGCAATCAGGCGATCGCGCTTCTTTTCGCGCTCGACCATGGACTTTTTAGCCATTGCGGTGTTTCTGCTTGTTGACTAAGGGTTGGACTGTCGAAACTCGACAGGGGCTAATGCTTGAGACCGCTGGACTGCACAGCCCTAAACAGATGCTGGGTCTTGGCGGCAAAAAAGGGTATAAGCAAGCATCCTATTGTACGGCAAGGCGACCGATCGCGATCAACGGGTCATGATCAACAGGTTGCAATCAACTGATGGGCGGGACTAACCCGATCGGGGGTGGTGGCCTTGGGTGGCGGCCGGCTCCAGGGACTGACCGATCCGCAACTCCGCGATCGCCCGGCCCAGTTCCCAGCGTTGGGCATGGGCCACGGCTTTTAGGTAGTGGAATTCGGGCACTCGGGGAGCCAAGGCTAAGGCTTGTTGGATGGCGGGCCAGGCGGCATCGGTTTGAAATTCATACAGCCGCACCACGGCCAAGTAGGCCTGGGCCCAAGGGTTGCGTGGTTCCGCTTGGGTGATTTGCTCGAAGGTGGCGATCGCGCCGCTGGTGTTTTGATCCAACACTTGGGCCAAGCCGAGGGCATAGCGCCAACCGAGTCGATCAGGCTGTTGACTGAGGCGATAACGGAGGGTCAGTTCCGCTTGGGCCACGTAGGTTTGATTGGGATTGTATTGGTTAATCCGGCCAATGGTGTTGAACACGGATTCCAAGCCCGATCGCCCCGATCGCAATTGCAATCCCAGCAGCCGCAGTTGGGCCACGCCGTCCAGTTCGGGGGCCGGTTGGGCCGGGGCGGCCGGGTCAATCACCACGGTGGCCTCTGTGGGAATCGCGATCGGCTGGGCCCGATCGCCCAATTGGGGATCGTTGGGCAACAAACTCGCCCAAAGACGATACCGACCGGGGGCCAAGTCCGGCGGCAAGACCATGGCCGATCGATCCCAAACCTCCCAGGCCTGGCCGGTGGACGGGGGAAGAGGGGTCATTAACCGGCCGCGACCAATGGCCCGATCGTCAATCCAACCGGTGCGACCCGCCGGGCGATCGGGCGTGGGTTCCCGCTGCCAGGTCAACAGGGCCAAGCCCCCTTGCAGTTGGGCCGCCGGGCCCTGCCAACGATAGGTGACCGGCGCAACTTGGCCCGGGGGCAGCCGCTCCGGCAGTTGGGCCATGAGCTTCAAGGGAGCCGGATTGGCCAAGGGGGCGACCGTCACCGATGGGGATCGCCGCTGCCAAAGTTGCCATTCGGAATCCGCCGCCACGGGCCAATGTTCCACCAACTGCAACTCGGAACTTTGGCGCAGGGTCTGGCTGGTGGCCGCTTGGGCTTCCCGCCGTCGTCGGCCGCGCATCGATCCCTGGTCACCGGTTTTCAGCAAATACCAATCGAGCGATCGGGCATCTTGGGCCACGGCTTGCGGATCAGTGCCCACCTGCCGGCCATAAACCTGAAAATTTCGGGCGGCTCCAAAGAAGTTGAGGTTGTGTTGATTCAGTTCGGCGGTGGAGGGCAACACACCCACGGTGGATTGCAGATAGGGTGCGCGATCGATCACAGCCTGCACCACTTGGGCATGGGGCAAGGCGGGCCCCCATTGCACCACCCGCATTGGCCCGGGAACCAAGGGAGCCACCCCGGCGGCCGTGGGTGGCAACCAACTGAGCACCGACAGCAACACCGTCAGCCCCAACAGGCTCCACCGCACCCGCGCTCCCCAAACCAACCAGCCTCGGGCCAAGACGATCGCCCCCACGGGCCAATAGGGCAAAACGTAGCGCCAGTCTTTGTTCACCAGCAAGGAACACAACAGATAGGCTCCGAGCCAAAAGCCGAGCGTCCAGAGCCACCCCCGGCGATCGCCCTTGGGGACTGGTGAACTGGGCCAGGGCCGACCGGGCCAGGCCAGTTGTTGTTGATATTTCAGAAAGGCCAAACAGCCCCCCGCGATCGCCAGGCCCAGCAGGGGCCAAGACAGATGTTGCGGAAAAAGCTTCAGGTAATAAATCCAAGCATCAAGGGTGTTGAGGGCCGGGTCACCCTCCACGATCGCGGAATCCACCGTGGCCCGCTTGCCGCCACTGAGCACAAAGAGCCAATTTGCCTGATACCAAGGAGCCGCTACGATCCAGGCGATCCCCAGGGCCAACAGGCCTTGGGTGACCCGTTCCCAGCGCGATCGCCAGAGGGCAACGGCCAGCAATCCCGCCCAGGGCAACCCCAAAAAGAAAACCACCGGTTGCTTGGTCAGCAGCCCAGCTCCCAACAACAGCCCCAGCCCGATCGCCCACAGCCACTGGGCTAAACGTCCGCGCCAGGGGCCCAACCGGCCCCCCGTTGCCCAAAACACCAGGGCCGCAAAGGCCACCGTTACCACAGTCACCAAGGGGAATTCGGTGAGATAGTCCAGCCGCACGCGCCACAGACCGGGCATCACACTACACAGCAGGGCGGCCCACCAGCCCGTGGTGCGATCGAACAATCGCCGCCCGATCGCATAAACCGACCCCAGCAACAGCAGCGAACAGGCGGAATTCAACGCCGTCGCAGCATCGGCCGTGGGGCCAAACAGCCATAAAAACGGCACGGTGATGATGGCCACCAGGGGCGGCACTTTGGGGGAGAGTCGCCAAAAATCCACCCACCAGGAACCAGACAACCACTGGGGATCCCGCAGGGCATCGGCGTAGGTCAGGGCCGCCGTTAGATATTCCGCTTGATCCCAGGCGGGGGCTGATTGGTCGATCGCGAACCAAGCCCGATCGACCAACAACACCAACAGCCACAGACCCAGCAGCTTGGCCCAATCGGTCTGCCACCTACCCTGCCACCTACCCTGCCACCAGCTTTGCCAATGGTTTGGATGGAACCAGTGGTGAAACCTGTGAATTCTGAACCCGTGAACCTTGAACCCGCTGCCTAGTTGGCCGGCGCGATCGCCCAAATCTTGACCCATGCTCAAAATGCTCTCCCAAAACCAAAGGCAGGGGATGATCAGCCGATCCCCTGCCCCCATCGGCGGGCCCAACGCAGTACCCGATGGACTTTCTCTGTCCCATGTTCGATCGTCGTTGGTTGACCCGCCACTTCCGTTCTCAGTTTTATATCCGTGCTCGATTATCCTTCCGGCATCGGATTATATTCATCACTTGGCTCAGTGGCCCCGATCGCCCCTTGATCTTGGTTAATGCAACCTCCCCGATCGGCTACAAATTTACAAACTCGGCTCCAGAGACGCGCCCTCGTGCCTGGGCTGCCATAGGAAAACAGCACTCGATCACCCAGCGGATTCATTTCAATCCGCACACCGCAAGTCGAGCAAGTCTGCACATTAGCCATAGGGGATCTCCTCGCGCCAAAATCTGGCATAGGGCGGCACTCGTGAACCGATCCCCAAGGCAATTGTCGGGGATCGGCACAAGTTCCATACACCATAGCGCGCCAATTTAATTTGGCAATTGGCCTAGGCAAATCACTCGATTTGGGGAACCTAGACTCTATTTGGCACTTGGCCCAGGCAAATCAGCCGATTCGGGGAACACAGCAGCAACGACTTCAGCGGTTCCTACAGCGGTAAATCCATGGTGGAATTGGGGGCATTCATGGGAGCGTTGACCGTTGGGTCGATCGCCCCGGGCCCAGGGTTAGCCGGTTGCGTTGCGGTCGCTGTTGGTTGGGGCTTGGCCGTGGCTCGGGTGCTGGCGGAGCGGCTGGCTTGGGCCCGCAGTTGCAAGAGTTCCGGCATGGTGACGAAGCGGTAACCCTGGGCTTTCAGTTGCCGAATGATGATGGGCAAGGCTGCCACCGTGTTGTGTCGATCGCCCCCGCCATCATGCATCAGCACAATATCGCCCGGGTGCATGGTTCGCATCACCCGATCGACAATGGTGGCCGCCGAAGGTCTGCGCCAATCGCCCGTATCCGTGCCCCACAGAACCGTGGCGTATCCATGACCTTGGGCGTAGGTATCCATCCCATTATTCAAAACGCCACCCGGCGGCCGATAGAGGCGAGCCACCTGGCCGGTTTTGGCTTGGATAATGGCGGCGGTTTGGTCAATTTCACGAGCCGCCGCCGCCGGAGCATGGCGATGGTAACCATGGGACCAGGTGTGATTCGCAATCACGTGACCTTCCCGGGCCACGCGCTGCCCGATCGTCGGGAAGGCCTGGAACATGCGACCAATCACAAAGAACGTGGCCTTCACGTCTTCCTGTTTCAAAATGTCCAGCACCTGATCGGTGTAACGGGGGGCTGGCCCATCGTCAAAGGTCAACGCCACGACCTTCTCACCACTGGCCAGGCGTTGATCCCGCACCAGTTTGCCCACAAAAGCTTGGGGCAAATTCCCCAAAGCCATCAAAATTTCCTGCTCTTGGCTGGTCACTTGCTGGCGAAAGTTACCAATGCTGCGATCGAGTGCCTCACCTAGGGAAAGGGGCGGAGCCGACTGAGAGGCCACGGCGGAATTGTCCAAGGCGGTTTTCAGCGAAGCATTGTTGGTCGTCCAGGCATAGCTGCCTCCCAACACCGCCGCACAGGTCACCAACGCCAACAGCCACCATCGCCAAGAAAACCGCGATCGCTGATTGAAGTTTTGCCCCACCTTACTGGAACGATAGCCACGGGCGGCTTGGGATCGCGAAGAGCCAGATCGTTTAGAAAACAGCCGAGTCATAGGGGCAACAGGAAGAGCCGGAAGGGTAGGGATAGCGGTTGAGAAAACATCGCGGAGCAACGGAACTAACCGACAGACTCACGATGAATGAGGCAAGTTGAGGGTTGATGCGGTCAGGGGACGTGAGCAATAGGTATCGGTGGTTATCAGTTGCTAAAAATTAAGGGTTCTAAATCCATAGAATTGGATGATGAATAGAACGAAATTCCGTTTAGTTCAAGAAAAGTTTTTGAAGGTGAAACTGCAATGGTGTGAAAAATGACATGAAGAACAGCAAAATTCAGACAAAATTAGAAATTTGACCAACTCCTAAGCATTTTGAATGGGTTATTTAGAGGCAAATATTTAGGGTGCATGGGAATGCTACTTCGCCTTTCAGCAAACTCCCCATCAGTTTTACCCGATCGCGCCGGTTATGCCACCTTGATTGCATAACCCGATCGCTCGGTGCTGAAAACCGGATTGTTCATGGAGATTTTGAACAACGGCTTTGAACAGCGGCTTTGAACAGCGGTTTGGAATAGCCGGGGGCGGGGTGAGCGATGATTGCGGCCTTGGCACGATACAGCGCAAGGTAGCAGAAATTTTGGAAATTGAGGGGGAAATTCTGTCCCTAGCGCAAAATACCGTGGCCGACCGCCATGGACTGGCTAGATTTTTGACTCAGCGCCTGGTTAATGCCGGATCAAGGCTTGGTCAAAGGCTTGGTCAATGGTTAACGGGGGCGTTAAACGAGGGGTGGCCCATTTGGGATGCGTTTTGAATCTGTGGAAGAGCCTTCACGTTAGGGTTCCAGCGTTGCGGCGAATCTGTTCGATCGCCCCAATTAACCGAGTCGCGACTCGATCGATTGTGGCGAAGTCATGGAAGCGACCCAACCCAAACCGCAGCGTTGTGGTCAGGGGGCCAGCCGACTGCCCGAGCGCCTTGAGCACATGGGATTGGCGGCCGGTTTCCGATTGGCAAGCGGAGCCAGAAGAGACAGCGGCGATCGACTGGATGGCTTTCAAAACCGCTCCGTTGGGCAAGCCCTCGATCGTGACGTTCAAGTTACCCGGCAGGCGGAGGCTGGGGTGGCCGTTGAGTTCCAGGGCCAAACCCGGCGCGGTGGCAAAGTAGGTTTGCAATCGCTCCCACAGCCGATCACGCAGCATTTGCAGTTGTTCTGCTTCAGTGGCCGGGTGCTCCATTGCCAGCTCGATCGCCCGGCCAAACCCAACAATTTGCGACACGGGCAAAGTTCCCGCCCGCAGCCCCC
Source organism: Limnothrix sp. FACHB-1083 (assembly GCF_014696485.1). Lineage (NCBI taxonomy): Bacteria > Bacillati > Cyanobacteriota > Cyanophyceae > Pseudanabaenales > Pseudanabaenaceae > Limnothrix > Limnothrix sp. FACHB-1083. The sequence continues at coordinate 55,092 of NZ_JACJQD010000004.1, forward strand.
GTTCCTGGCCGCCGCCGTGTAATTGGGGAGCCAAGGCCACGCGGGAGTTGCCCCGCCGCACGTACAGGGCCCCAATGCCCTTGGGCCCATAAACCTTGTGAGCCGTCAGGGACATGAGATCGATCGACTGGGTTTGTACATCAAGGGGTACTTTCCCGATCGCCTGGGCCGCATCCGTGTGAAACAGCACGCCCCGATCGCGACAGAGGGCCCCAATTTGCTCGATCGGCTGCAAAACACCGATCTCATTATTCGCCACCATCACCGACACCAGCACCGTTTCCGGCCGCATGGCCTGGACCAGGGCCTCCAGATCCAACAAACCCAGGCGATCGACCGGCAAAACCGTCACCTCAAACCCCAGGGACTGCAAATAGCGACAGGGATCCAGCACCGCCGAATGCTCCGTGGCCACCGTAATCAAGTGCCGCCCTTTGTTGAGATAGGCCTCGGCCACGCCCTTGATGGCCAGATTGTTGGCTTCCGTTGCACCGCTGGTGAACAAAATTTCCTCAGGGCTGGCGTTGATCGCCGCAGCCAAAGTAGCCCGGGATCGATCGACCGCGGCCGCCGCGGCCCAACCGTAGGCATGGTTGCTGCCTGCGTTGCCAAAATAGTCCGTTAAAAAAGGCCACATGGCCTCCGCCACTCGGGGATCGATCGGGGTCGTGGCATGACAATCTAGATAAACCAAATTCGCCATCTTGGGCCAGGCGGCTTTGGCAAGTGGGAGCTGCTGTAGTTTAGTCATCGTCCATAATTGCGTTCATATCAAAATTGCGAGTTAAACGCCGCTCCACCCCATTCAAGCGCAAGACTAGGAAAGCCATCAGGGCCCCCAGGGTGGCCACCCCTAGCAAGCCGCAGCCCGCCGCGAACCCCAATCCGGCTGAGACCCAAATGGCTGCTGCTGAGGTCAATCCCTTCACCTTCTCTTCGCTGCGTTTGGTGCGTAAAATTTCCCCCGCGCCCAAGAAACCCACCCCGGTGGCCACACCTTGGGCCGATCGACTGATGGCATCAATATTCGCCCCCATTTCCGCCGGAATGATGGCAAACAGGGCAGCCCCCAAACTCACCAGCATATGAGTGCGCATTCCGGCGGGCTTGTGTCGCAACTGGCGATCGATCCCAATGGCTCCCCCCACAAACAGAGCCAGCCCTAAACGAATCAACAAATGGAACCAGGAGGGATCGGGGGGAAGATTCATCAGAAGTTGAGGAGAAGTTCAGAATCGGCGGTATTTTAAGGAGCGGTTTGGCGGTGACCGTTTGGCAACGGCCCGGGGCGGGGCCATAGGGCTAATCAAGGGCGAATTAACAGGCAGCGAATGACGGAAACGATGGCGCAATTCACGGGCGATCGGGCAGCGGACGATGGGACAACTCCGACGGCAGCACCGACGACAGCACCAAGAGCAACACCCACAACAGTACCCACGACAACACCACTAACAGCGCCAGTCACGGCAAAAATAACGCCGCAGATGGAACCTTTGCCTTGCCCCCAGGACAGCGATTCGACTTCGGGGCAGAATTTGGCGGATTCCATGAATCTGGCACAGAGGGAGCCAGCGCATTCAATACCCACGTATTCAATACCCAAGCCTTCAACACCCAAGCATTCAGTATCCTGTGCGATCCCCTGTGCGATCGCCCTGGGGGGCAACTTGGGCGACGTGGCCGCCACCTTTGAGCGGGCCTTGGCGGCTTTGGATGCCACACCGGGAATTCAGGTCACGGGTCGATCTCGCTGGTATCGCAACCCGCCGATGGGCCCGCCCCAACCGGACTTTCTGAATGGTTGTGCCCTGTTGAAGGTCGCCCTTAGCCCAGAGGCCTTGCTCGATCGGCTACAAGCTCTGGAAAACGAGGCAGGGCGAGTGCGGACAGTGCATTGGGGGCCGCGCACCTTGGACTTGGATTTGTTGCTTTATGGCGATCGGGTGATGCAAACGCCTCGGCTACAAGTGCCCCATCCAGGATTGGACGATCGGGCATTTTTTGCGGTTCCCCTGGCGGAAATTGCCCCCGACTGGGTGGAACCGCTCACGGGCCGGGCGATCGCGCAAATCGTCCAAACGCTAGACTGTTCAGCAGTCATTCCCCTAGCCTAACTCACGATTCATCCGTCCTATGCCCCTTGGAACCGAACTCGCCCACAAACTCCGCGATCGCCTCACCTATCGTGGTCGCAAGTTTGCCTTTGAGGTTGCCCAATTGCGGTTACCCAACGGCGCAGAGGGGGAATGGGAATGTATTCGCCATCCCGGCGGGGCCTTGGCCGTGCCGGTCACGAACGATGGGCAACTGGTGTTGGTGCGGCAATATCGCTTCGCCATGCAAGGGCGCTTGTTAGAGTTTCCGGCTGGAACTGTGGAATTGGGTGAAGATCCGGCGGAAACCATTCGGCGGGAAATTGAAGAAGAAACGGGATATGCGGCCGCCACTTGGCATTGTTTGGGAGATTTCCCGATCGCCCCGGGCTATTCCGATGAGCTAATTTATGCCTTCTTGGCCACAGATTTGACCAAGCTAGAAAAACCACCGCTACAGGATGACGATGAAGATATTGAAGTAGTGTTGATGACTCCTGAAGTGTTTGAAGAAACAGTGCGATCGGGGGCGATGGTCGATGCCAAAACCGTCACCAGCTATTTTCTAGCCAAACCCTTTTTCAGCAGTCTCTAGCTCAGCAGTTCCTTGCTCAGAGACTATCTGATCAGTCATTTGGAGATCTTGCAAAGTACCCATAGTCGTCGGGGCCAGAAGCTCAAGCCTCTGATCTTTGTCGATCAATCAGGCTTACAGTTACAGGGGCATAGTTCTGGCTTTTCAGGTATCTTCTAAGGCGCGATCGGTAGCTTAATTGTAAATGTTGTGCCTTGACCAGGGCAGGAGTTGACCTCAATCACGCCATGATGCATATCTGTGATGATTTGGTAACTCACGGCTAACCCAAGTCCTGTTCCTTTTCCGATGAGCTTGGTTGTGAAGAATGGGTCAAAAATTTTGGCTTGAACTTCCTCTGAAATCCCTGAGCCGTTATCAGAAATTAAAATTTGAATTTGGTGCTCTGAAATCAGGGATGTTTGAAGCCAGATATGACGAGAAAAATGATTGAGCGAGTCGCTTTTTCGGTCAAATTGCCGTTGTTGATCGAGTTCTTCTAAGGCATCAATGGCATTGTTCAGAAGATTTAAAAATACCTGATTGAGCTGTGCAGGAGAGCAATAAATATGGGGTAAATTACCATAGGTTTTGTTAATGGTGATCTTTGATGTTAGTCCCTCGGCTTGTAAGCGCCCCTGCACAATAACTAAAACAGACTCCAGACTTTCATGAATATCCACAAACTTGAAAGTCGATTCATCCAGGCGTGAAAAGGTTCGGTAGGACTTCACAATGTCACCAATTCGCTGGGAACCTTGCTGCATAGATTGAAACAGTTGATAAATGTCTGTTTTTAGAAAATCAAGGTCGATCGCTTCCAGCTTATCTTGAATGGCTTGGCTGGGCTGAGTATGTTCTTGTTCGTAGAGTCGGATCAGCTCCAATAGCTCATCAAAATATTGACGAGCATGGGATAGGTTTCCATGAATGAAGCTAATCGGATTATTAATTTCATGGGCAAGGCCCGCGACCATGTTTCCTAGGCTTGACATTTTTTCCGCATGAATCAATTGCATTTGAGTTTGCTTGAGCTGATTCAGCGTGGCCTCTAAGCGGAGATTTTTTTGTTTTAGTTCGCGTTCGGTTAGTTGTCGTTCAATTTCTGCTGCTGAACGAGCCGCAAAAATTTTGAGAATGGCTGCCTGCTCCTCATAACTGCGGGTTAAGGGCTGGACGTGCAAACCAGCAATGTGACCAATCGTTTCTCCTGCCATATTACAAATTGGGATCCCTAGATAGCTCTCTGCCCCCATGGTCACGAGGTCAATGTCTTCAGGGAATTTTTGCTGAATTTTGCAATCATAAATTTGCAGCCCCTTGTTAACCACAACTCCACAGGGTGTTCCCTCCAAAACATAATCAAAATCCATACCAAAATCATCACCAGCCCAAAAAGCTAGGGTTTTTGCCTTAGGAGGTTCACCATCAATAAACTCAGCAATTAATGCATAGCGAATTTGCAACAGCTCTGCTAGATATCGAACACAGGATCGAAAAAACTCTTCGCCAATTTGAGAAGCAATTCCTTCAACAATGAGCTTTAAATCTGACTCCCAATGTCGATGTTCGGCCGTGTCAGCGGGCGCTAACGAATGTGTGAGCGCAGCGTCAGGTGTATGAGGCTGAGAGTACATAGTTGTTTGATGAATTGGGGATTGACTAGGGATTGATCGAGGATGGCAGCCCGATCAGCCATTAGAGGATAAAACTCGTTTGATCGTCACCTTGGAGGCTACTCACGATCGCGCCCAGTTGCTTGATGCTGGGATTAAACAAAATCGAATAAGTCATCCTACTGGCTTAAGCTCTTCCATTTCTTAAAATACTGATTGAGAGCTACACAACGCCAAGACATGTTACTTTTGATACATAGAAAAACGATTGATGATGACTAATTGGGCATTGCTTGTTTTGATGATTAGGAATTTAGATACAAAACATTACATTTTTCTGAATTGTGTACAATGGGGTTATCAGTAATAAATCATTTTGCCCCAGGATATCGCACAGAATCGCGAATCACGAATAGGCATTGTGTGGAAACTTTGCAGAGCTTTTGTGTCACCTATGTCCGAATTGCTGTTGTTTTGGCATCGAAAAGACCTGCGAATTTCCGATAATTTAGGTCTAGCCCAAGCCGTTGCTCGATCGCCCAAAGTTGTCGGTATTTTCTGTCTTGATCCTGGAATTCTTGATCGGGATGATGTGGCTCCCGCACGGGTGGCTTATCTGATCGGTTGCTTGGCAGAATTGCAGCAAACCTATCAAGAACGGGGTGGGGATTTCCTGATCCTCAGAGGGGATCCCACGGTGGAAATTCCCAACTTAGCCGATCGCCTCGGGGCTGTGGCCGTGGCCTGGAATTGGGATGTGGAACCCTACGCCTTGCAGCGTGATCGGGCCGTCTTGGCTGCTCTGAAGGAGCGGGGCGTTGCTGCTCAAACCCAGTGGGATCAACTGCTCCATGCGCCGGACGAAATTCGCACCGGCTCCGGCACGCCCTACACGGTCTATGGGCCCTTTTGGAAAAATTGGCAGTCCCGATCGAAAGTGGCCCCTGCTCCCACGCCCGATCGCCTCTTGCCCCTCACCGAAGCTGAACGGGCCAAAACCCAGGCTATCCCGCTGCCCACCGCTCGCCAATTGGGGTATCCCTGGGATGGGCCTTGGATTTTGGAGCCGGGAACCGCCGCCGCCCGATCGCGCTTGGAAACCTTCTGCCAACGGGCCATTGAAGCCTACGATCCTGATCGCAACTTCCCCGCCTTGGAGGGCACATCGGGCCTGAGCGCCGCCTTGAAATTCGGGGCGATCGGGATTCGGGAAATTTGGCAGGCCAGCGCCAGCGCCCTCGACCATGCCCGCAGCGAAGAAGCCATCAACAGCGTTCGCACCTGGCAACAGGAATTAGCCTGGCGCGAGTTTTATCAACATGTGATGTATCACTTTCCCGAACTTGCGGAAGGAGCCTATCGTGCGCCCCTCAAAACTTTTCCTTGGGAGAACAATGAAGCTCTCTTTGAAGCTTGGTGCAATGGCCAAACGGGTTATCCGATCGTTGATGCAGCGATGCGTCAACTGAATGAAACTGGCTGGATGCACAACCGTTGTCGCATGATTGTGGCCAGTTTCCTAACCAAAGATTTGATCATCGATTGGCGTTGGGGCGAAAAATACTTTATGCAAAATCTGGTCGATGGCGATCTTTCGGCTAACAATGGTGGTTGGCAGTGGAGCGCTTCCAGTGGCATGGATCCGAAGCCGTTACGCATTTTTAATCCCGCTAGCCAAGCCCAAAAATTTGATGCGGAGGGTGACTATATTCGCCAGTGGGTTCCTGAGTTGCGCCGGTTGGATACGGGATCATTACTCACGGGAAAAATCACCCCGATCGAGCGGCGATCATTGGGTTATCCCACCCTGATCGTTGATCACAAAATTCAGCAGGAACGCTTTAAGCAACTCTACAAAGCCCAAAAAGCCTAATCATCCAAATGAAGGGCTGAAAAGTCGGTTGTGGGCAAGGGTTAGCAGTTTAGCGAATTAACCAATTCTCCAATTGCAGTCCTTGCACGCGAGAGAGATCAGAATCGTTGGAAATCAAAATCCAATTTTGGGCGATCGCCGTTGCCGCAATCAAAATATCTGCATCTTGAATCAAGCAACCGCGCGATCGCAGATCCGCATAGATCTCGCTAGCAATTTCCACAATTTCTGGATGCGTCACCGGCAAGATATCCACAGTTTGATAAAACCGCTGAAAAGCCGACAGCTTATTGGGCGAAGGCCTTGCAAGCAAGCCGCGCTTAATTTCGTAATAGGTTATTGCACTAATCGAGATCGATGCCCCCCGCAATTTAGCCTGATTGAATCGACTGACTGTCAAGGGATTACCCACCATGAGTGCCGTCACAATGTTGGTATCTAACAGGATTCCCATGAAGTTAATGAGTTCCGATCGCAGCTAACTCCGCCAACTCTTCCGCAGTGCAAGTTTGGGTTAATTCCGCTGTTGCAGCACTGGCAGTAGCAATGTCCGTAATTGCCTTTTGCAAAGACTCTGTTGATTGTTGTAAGACAGCTTGGCAAAGATCAGGATCAGCTATCAGTAACTCCTTCAAGTGTTCTAACAATGCCGATCGATCCACCGATTGGGCTAAGTCTGATGTCAACAAAATTGGGTCGAGTAGGCGTTCTATGCGGGCGATCGCCCGTTCTAGGCTAGGTTCTGCGGGCGCGGCCGGCTCAATCGCCCCATGCCAGCCCAGGAGCGATCGTACCAAGTCCCAAATCAGCCGCAATCGATCGCCCACTGATAATCGCAGCGCTGCCGATCGCAAGTCTCCTGGATTCATCGCTTGATCCTCCACTATTTTTAGATTCAACGAATCAGCCAATTTTCTAATCGTAATCCTTGCACGCGAGAGAGATCAGAATCATTGGAAATCAAAATCCAATTTTGGGCGATCGCCGTTGCCGCAATCAAAATATCTGCATCTTGAATTAGGCAACCGCGCGATCGCAGATCTGCATAAATCTCGCTGGCAATATTGACAATTTCGGGATGCGTCACTGGCACAATATTAACAAACTGGCAGAATCGATCAAATAGTTCTAATTGTTTGGGTGCGGCCTTCGCTAATAGACCCCGCCGAATTTCATAGTAAGTTATGGCGCTAATGGCTACGGACTCAGTTGCCAATAACAACCGAAGCTGAGACAGCAGTTGAGAATCCCGTTTTAAAAACTCACTGACAATATTGGTATCTAGTAAATAAACCATTCGGTTTATCGCCCTTCAATCAGTTGCTGTAATTCTGCCTGATCCGCTTCAGATTCATCCTCACTGGCTGCGAGTAAGGCTTCAGTAGCTAACAGCAATGCTACTTTTTCTGATAACGCCGTCTCTGACATGGTTAATAGGGTTTGCCAATGGCTAGGGGATTGGGCAAACGTGTGGCGCAAGTTATCCAGCAAACGGGTCTTGAGTTGTGCTTGATAGTGCGGCTGGTGACTTGCCGCCTGGTCAATCAGTGGCTCAATTCGGGCGATCGCCTGTTCTAGGTTAGGTTCTGCGGGCGCGGCCGGCTCGATCGCCCCATCCCAGCCCAGGAGCGATCGCACTAAATCCCAAATCAGCCGCAACCGATCGCCCACTGATAATCGCAGCGCTGCCGATCGCAAGTCCCCTGGGTTCATCGCTTGATCCTCCACTCGATCGTCTGCTGTGATCTTGGCACAAGCGCTTCTGCAACGGGCGATCAGCTTAAATGGCTCAGGTGGCAGCGATTGCTGGTGGTGGGAAATTGCGGATCGATCGCCGGGTAAGGCGAATCATCGTCGCAGGAGATGATTCACAAGGGCAATCAAAACAATTCTTGGTAATAGCCAAGCTTGGCTTGATCAACTCAGTTCGTTATAGATGCCAGTTGAGCCTCTACCAGTTTATTCAGTGTTGCAAAATATTAATCTAAATCAAGATTGGCTGCCTGAAGTTGTACTTGAAAACGTGCTTTTAAGCGATTCAAAATTACCTGTTCTTCAGGCGAAACTGTTCCGTCAGCCGCAGCAATAGTCTGACATTTGGCTAATAAGGCAACCCCAAAATCATCATTTACAATTGGCAGCAAGTCATCCAGACTAGGTAAGGCTTGAAGTCCTGAATTTAAGGCTTCCATAGAAGCAGGGCTTAAATTTAAAGTGTCTAGTTGTGGGATAAGGCCTGCTAGAGTCTTATCAGGATGACCTGCTAAAAACATCCAAACTAAAATCCAATCCATAGCCACCTGATCATCGGCAATTGAAGCTAAGTAGCTAATATTGGCATTCTCAGTTTCTGAAAGCGCTGCTTCCAAAGTCAAGCTCTTATTGACTAATTTCGCTTCATAGAAACGGCAAGCTGCGTAACCCATGGCATAGATTGCAGCTGCATTCGTACTTGCACCAATAACGCTACCGGCAATGGGGATATTTTTACCAACTGCTGTAAGTCCCAGCCGCGCCGTAAGCTTACCAGCTGCTTGGCTACCACCAACTGAAAGACCTAAAATTGCAGCTACTTCTGCTTTGCGAGCTGGGTCTTTGAGATCAAACCCATATAAACAAGCAATCTGATAGACCAATTCTGCCTGTAGCAGTGCATTGGCAGCTATATCTACGGCAAATAGAGCCGCTGCAAGACCTGGCAAGCTAGTAGCTAGACCGCTGCCACCAGCAATAATTGACTTCTCTACCATCAAGCGATGAGCCAAATTTCCCATCTGATCATTAGGATATTTCGACTTCAATCGCTGTACATGAGTCTCCGCTTTCACAATATCAACATTGAAAATTGGCTCAAGAAATTTTCCAATGCTGGGAATCTTGGTTGCGATAGGCCCAAAAAATTGTTGTAGCTCTGGACTGTTATTGAATAAATCAATGACGTAGCCTGCTTGGTCGGTCAAATTCAAAGCAGCACTACCAAGTGCACCGCCCGCACTGACAGCTGCATTAGCAATTGCTCCACCTGCATTAACAATTGCTCCACCTGCGCCCACAGCTGCGCCACCAACAGCCCCAGCTGCTCCAGCAACCAAACCAGCGGCCCCCGTTGCAGCGTTGCCAACGGCCCCAGTTGCATAACCCAGGTGGCCCATTAATCCTCCCCAAAAGGAATTGCTTTGGGCTTGAGTTTCTGTTGCCAGGGTTTGGGATGTTTCTGCCAGTTCAATGGCTCCTTCTAGAGCGCCTGCTAAGGTCGAACTTGAAGCGTCAGGTAATTCTGGAAGAGGTATGGTAGTGGCTTCTGCATCAGTTGAGCTGTTGACTGGCTGCTCTTCTGGAGCTGGTGACTCACAGTGAAGGATGAAAGTTGATGTCCAGTCATCAAATGGCTCGCCTTGTTTACGGCCCAAAACTCGCACCGAGGAAATAACTGGTGACGCAAGGCTGGTTAGCCACTGTTTCATGAGAGGCACGAATGTGGACTGAGGCGGTGAAGTGGGAGCCTCAATCAGAATAGTTAGACAGTTTTCTTTTAAAATGGCTGAGGCTCTAACCCTTTTAGGATTGAGCCTCTCATTCATTAGACTGGCAATTGCCCTTGCGTTACCTCGTTTCGCTTCGATCAGCAATTCTTGACGAGACATAGGGCCTCCACTTCACAGGGAGTTTGAAGTACTAGAAATTATTTAGCATATATTCCCTTGTACCACCTACTAATCGTTAACCTAAATGGCTCACTAGCAGCGCCGGTCGTGACTGCGCCCATTCCTGACCTGAAAACGATCAACCAAGAGTCTCGCGGTGTTGGGAAAATTGATACGCTCAAGCTGGGTTAATGGCTGGGAATTCGATCGCGGGTAAGGGTTCGATCGGGGCGGCGGTCGGAACCCACTGACAGAAGCAAACTGCGATCGCCTCAAACGCGCTGCCCATCTCCCGGGGTTTATAAAGCTCAACCCGTGTGACTTGCCAATTGCTGAGGCGGCTGTGGGTGCTGGCGGCGGGAAATTGCGGATCGATCGCCGACTCAACCCGCACATAATCGCGCAATCGATAGCCCGGTTGAGGTAAGGGGCGCTGAGACGCATCGTAATACTCAGCCAAAATATCCGTCAGGCTACCGCTGGGCATCAGTTGCCGATCGTCCCACCCTTCCGCGTCGGCCGTTTCCGTTTTGAAAATGATGTAGCGTCCCATGGTCTGCCTCAGTCTTCAGGGATGAGCCGGGCTAGTGACGACGAGGCTATATCGCCAGTTGCCCATCGCCCACCAAGTAACAGTGATGCTAACTTAGAGGTATCGCCTTTCTATTACACATCTGTCAATTATACTATTTGCAGGATAGCGCAACTTTTGACCTGCACTTTGCCAAGTCTGCCAATAGCAAATTGTGTAAATCTAGAAAAAACATGAAAATTCAAAAAATCTCTGTTGATGGACTTTTTGATGTTTTTAACCATGAAATATCGTTGAATTTAAGTGAAAAAATTACAATTATTCACGGGCCGAATGGGTTTGGAAAAACAGCTATCTTGAGAATGTTGAATGGATTTTTTAATGCTCAATATTCTATTTTCAAAAAAATTCCATTCAGGAACTTCCAGATTGAATTTGTTAATGGGGATAGTGTGGCAATTAAAGGGAATACAAAAGACAAGATGCAAAGCCATTTACAAGACATCGAATTTGTCTATCGTGAGCCAGGACAAGAAGACAAAGTTTTCTGTTTAAAAAGCAACCAAAGAATGACAAAGCGAAAAATGTCAAATTTTCGTTTTGATCCTGATGTATGGGAGGAAGTTATACCCGAAATTCGCCAAATCGGAAGCAAACTGTGGCGAGATTTGCGCACAGGTGAACCTCTTACGGCCCAAGAAGTGCTCGAAAAGTACGGTCATCTTCTGACTGATGAAGGAAATCCATACACAGAAGATGACTGGTTAATTAAGTTAAAAAGTGATGTTCATATTCGGTTAATCGAATCACAACGATTATTAAATTTTCTTCCGAGTCGTTCTTCTAGAAGCTACTCTGGTTCACCTTCAATGTCGCCCACAGTACTAGCCTATTCAGAAGAGATTGCTCAACTCATTAAATCGAAACTTGCAGAATATGGTGCAACTTCTCAGTCTCTCGATAGAACCTTTCCTGCAAGAGTGGTCAAGCAACCATTATCTCCTGAAGTTACAGATGAACAACTCCGCCAGCAATTAGATGAGCTAGAAGAAACTCGTTCTGGATTGATTGAGATTGGTCTATTAGATCAGGATGGGGATACAGAGTTACTAACTCAACTGCAATCAATTGATGAAAGTACTCGAAATGTTCTTTCGGTCTACATTGAAGATGTCGAGAAAAAACTTGACGTTTTCCGTGAAATCGCAAACAAAATTGACTTGCTTAAAAGGATCATTAATAAAAAATTCTCTTACTCCTATAAAGAGATCAGCTTTAGCAAAGACAAAGGATTTGTTTTTAATACACTATATCATCCTAATTCGCCAGATCATGGCACAGTTTCACCGACAGACTTATCATCTGGTGAACAACATGAACTAGTACTGCTGTACGAATTACTGTTCAAGGTTCAGCCAAATTCCTTAGTCTTAATTGATGAACCTGAACTTTCGCTTCACGTAGGCTGGCAGTCTCAGTTCTTAAAAGATTTGCAAGAGATTACAGAGCTTGCCGATCTTGATATTCTGATTGCCACCCACTCTCCTGATATTATTCAAGACCGTTGGGATTTGACTGTGGAGCTAAAAAGACCGCAGCAATGAGAGATCATATTTCTGTTAATCGCGAAGCGAATGCTATTCACATGAGGAGAAGCACATTTTCTGGTGCTTTTTTATTGATTGAAGGCAACTCAGATAGAACCTTCTATGAGCGCTTTATCGATGACAAAGAATGCCAAATAATAGTAACTTCAGGAAAGTCAAGAGCTATCAGTATTCTAGAGAGTCTGGAAGGTTTTAGTTTCCAAGGTGTGATTGCTATTGTTGATGCAGATTTTGATCGACTTGAAAATTTCGTCTCTACAAGTCCTAATTTGATTCAGACAGACACGCATGACTTAGAAACTATGCTTCTGATTTCACCTGCTCTTGAAAAGGTGATTCGCGAGTTTGGAATTCGGAGTGACGATGAAAGCTCTAGACAGAAAATGACTGATTTTAGTCATACAGTCAGAACGAAACTTCTTGACTGTGGAATACCTATTGGATATTTGAGGTGGATTTCTTTGCAGGAGTCACTGGACTTAACTTTTGATGGGATTGAATTTGCCAAATTTATTGATGGAAAAACAATTCAAATTTGTCTAAGAAATTTCATAAAGGAGGTTAAAAATAAGTCGCAAGCTCATTTATTACAAACTGAAGATCTGCAAAAGAAAATAGAAAATCAAAGAAATAATAGTCATGATCCTTGGCAAGTTTGCTGTGGACATGACTTAGTTGAAATTCTATCTCTTGGACTGCGCCAACTTGCTTCCAAGAAGAATAAATCTGAAGTAAAACCAGATGATTTAGAACGAAGCTTACGACTTGCTTATGAGGGAGTATTTTTCTACAAGACACAGCTTTATACAAAAATTCGCCTGTGGGAAAGCAGCAATCCTACGTTTCGAGTTCTACATAATAGCAGTGCTTGAAATCTATAGGCTTCAAAATGTTGTGTTGCCACCACAGTCTTCTTGACTGTCGAGTCAATGCCAACATTCATCGCAAAAATAACCCCAGTCGATCGCCCTGAATGAGCAACCAACTGGGGTCAAGGCATCGGGCAGCTCATCACCACCCGATCGCCCTAGGAAATTGAACCTAAACCGTCGCGGCTACCTTTTCCTCGGCGGGGTTGGCATTCGCCTCCGGCGTGTTCGCTTCCGACGGCGGCACCACTTGCCAGAACTTGGGCAAGCTGTTCGCCCAATCAGCTAGGATCGCCTTCGCCTTCGGACTACCGGTCTTTTCGGCATGGGCTTCGATCAGCGTCTTCAGTTGCTCCTCGCCTGCCGGGGTGCAAACGCGCTGGATCTTGACGATTTCGCCGTTCACCTTGCCGGGGAAGCTGCCATCTTCGTCGTAGCAGTAGGCCAAGCCGCCGGTCATACCCGCGCCCACGTTGCGACCCGTGGAACCGAGCACCACGATCGTGCCGCCGGTCATGTATTCGCAGCAGTGGTCGCCTGCGCCTTCGATCACCGCTTGGCCCTTGGAGTTGCGCACGCCGAACCGCTCACCGGCCCGACCGCTGGCGTAGAGCACGCCGCCAGTGGAACCGTAGAGGCAGGTGTTGCCGACGATCGCGTTGTGTTCCGGGGCGAAGGTGGCTTCGGCGGGCGGTCGGACAATGATTTCGCCGCCGTTCATGCCCTTGCCCACGTAGTCGTTAGACTCACCAATCAGCTCCAGGGTCATGCCGTTGATGTTGAAGGCTCCGAAGCTTTGGCCGGCGCTGCCCACGAAGGTGAGGTGCAGATGCCCTTCAAAGCCCTTGTCGCCGTAGCGCTTGGCGATGTTGCCGGAAACCCGCGTGCCCACGGAGCGATCGGTGTTGATGATCTTGATCGTCTTTTGCACCGTGCCCTGGTGGCGGATTGCCCGTTGGATGTCCTCATCGCCCAGGATCGCGTTGTCCAGCACCACATCGTTGCTGTGGGGGCGGGGGCTGTGGTTCAGCCAACTGCGATCGCTCCGCGTGTCGGGCAAATTGGTCAAGATCGACAGGTCGATCGCCTGGGTCTTGGTCAGGCTGGCATCTTCGCGCCGCTTCAGCAGGTCAGCGCGGCCAATCACCTCATCCAGGCGACGGAAGCCCAACCGGGCCAGCAACAACCGCACTTCTTGAGCCACAAAGTAGAAGAAGTTGACCACGTGATCCGGAATGCCGGGGAACCGCTTACGCAGGTTTTCCTGTTGGCTGGTCACGCCCACGGGGCAGGTGTTCATGTGGCAAACGCGGGCCATGATGCAGCCCTCGGCGATCATGGCGATCGTCCCGAAGCCGAATTCTTCGCCACCCATCAGCGCCGCCATCAACACATCCCAGCCGGTCTTGAAGCCGCCATCAACGCGCAGGACGACGCGATCGCGCAGGCCGTTTTCCATCAGGGACTTGTGCACTTCCGCCAAGCCCAATTCCCAGGGGCTACCGGCGTGCTTGATTGAGCTGAGGGGCGAGGCTCCCGTGCCGCCGTCATGGCCGGAAATTTGGATCACGTCGGCGTTGGCCTTGGCCACCCCGGCGGCCACCGTGCCGATGCCCACTTCGGCCACCAGCTTCACGGACACCTTGGCGCGCGGGTTGATCTGGTGCAGATCAAAGATCAGTTGGGCCAAATCCTCGATCGAGTAGATGTCGTGGTGGGGCGGCGGCGAAATCAGGGTTACGCCGGGCTTCGATCGCCGCAGCATGGCAATGTAAGGGCTGACCTTCTTCCCGGGGAGCTGACCGCCCTCACCGGGTTTCGCCCCTTGGGCCACCTTGATTTCGATTTGCTCGGCGCTCATCAGGTATTCCGGGGTCACGCCAAAGCGCCCCGAAGCCACCTGTTTGATCGCGGAGCTGGCCCGGTCGCCGTTCCGCAGGCCCTTCAGGTGCGGGAAGGTGGCGGACAGGCCGTTTTCGTCCACATCGTTCAGGGTGGTGTAGCGGCGCGGATCTTCGCCGCCTTCGCCGGAGTTTGACTTGCCGCCAATCCGGTTCATGGCGATCGCCAGCACCTCGTGGGCTTCCGGTGACAACGCCCCTAGGGACATGCCACCCGTGCAGAACCGCTTCAGAATCGATTCGATCGGCTCCACCTCGTCCACGGAAATCGGGCTGCGGCTGGTGTCGAAGTCCAGCAAGTCGCGCAGGGCCGTGGGCGTGCGCTGCTGTAAATAGCGCTTGTAGACGCTGTAGTGGTCGTAGGCTTCGGTGCTGAGGGCTTGGGCACCGGGCATCCATTCACCGTCGGGCGTTTGGGCCTTGAAGGCATCCACGGCCTTGTGCAGGGCCTTGGCCATTTCCGGCGAGTTCATGTGGTATTCGCCGCCCTTGCGGTACTGGACGAAGCCCATGTTTTCCAGCTTCTTAGCCGTCAGTTCGGGGAAGGCGGTCGCATGGAAGGTCATCACTTCCTGGGCCAGTTCCGCCACGCCCAAGCCACCAACGCGAGACGGCGTGCCCACAAAGGCCAGGTCGATCAGCTCGCGGCCAATCCCGATCGCCTCGAAAATTTGTGCCCCGTGGTAGCTAGCCAGCAGTGAGATCCCCATCTTCGAGAGGATCTTCAGCAACCCGGCTTCCACGGCGGCCCGGTAGTTGGCCTGGGCCTGCTCGATCGAGCAGGCCGGCAACTTACCGCTGCCCATCAGGTTTTGAGTGCGATCGCTGTTCCACCAATGGCGGATGCTTTCCAGGGCCAGGTAGGGGCAAACGGCGCTGGCCCCGAAGCCCACCGCACAGGCAAAGTGATGTGTGCTCCAACATTGGGCCGTGTCCGCCACGATCGACACCTGCATCCGCATTCCTTGGCGGATTAAGTGGTGGTGAACCGAGCCGATCGCCACCAGCGGCGGAATGTAGGTGGTCTCCGGCGACAGACCATCGGTGCGATCGCTCAGGATCAGGATTTCTGCCCCGCCTTGCACCGCCGCCACGGCCCGCTCTTGCAGGGCCGTAATCGCCGCCCGCAGACCCGCCGGGCCATCGGCCGTGCTGTAGAGCGTTGAAAGGGTGACCACTTGCATTCCGGACTCGGACAGCTTGCCCAGCTCCGTTTCATTCAGCACGGGCGAGCTGATCTTCAGCAGGCGGGCCGCTTCCGGAATGGGTTGCAGCAGGTTGCCGCGCCGTCCCAGGTGCATTTCCAGCGACATCACCAGCTTTTCGCGCAGGGGGTCGATCGGTGGGTTCGTCACCTGAGCAAACCGCTGCTTGAAGTAGTCATAAAGCAGGTGGGGGCGAGTCGAGAGCACCGCCAAGGGGATGTCATCGCCCATGCAGTAGGTCGGCTCCTTGCCGTTGGCCGCCATATCTACGATCACCAAATCAATGTCCTCGGCGGTGTAGCCAAAGGCCGTTTGGTGTTGTAGCAGGTTGCCCTCTTCCAGGGTCTTTTCGGCGGCAAAGGGTTGGGCGGTCAACTGTTGTTGATGGTCGCGAACCCAGTCGCCGTAGGGATGCTGGCGAGCTACCTTCAGCTTCAGATCCCAATTTTTCAGGACTTCACCGGCTTCCAGATCCACGGCGATCGCCTGGCCGGGGCCGAGACGACCCTTTTCGAGGATGTTCTCGATCGGGATGTCCACCACACCGGCTTCCGAACCAACGATGATGTAGTCATCGCGGGTGATGCAGTAGCGGGCGGGGCGCAGACCGTTGCGATCGAGCGTTGCGCCGACGATCTTGCCATCGCCAAACACCAGCAGCGCCGGGCCATCCCAGGGTTCTTGCACCCCGCGATAGTAGTTGTAGTAATCGACGATTTCCGGGTAGTCAGCCAAATCCGGCTGATTTTCGTAGGCTTCCGGAACCAGCAGGGTGACGGCTTCTAGGATGCTGCGGCCCGATCGCACCAACAGTTCCAAGGAATTATCCAAGTTGGCTGAGTCGCTGTTTTCGTAGCTGACGATCGGCTTGAGGGCGTTCAGCTCCTCGGTTGTCCAATTTTCATGGGCCAAATCCGCCTGCTTGGCCAACATCCAATTCAGGTTGCCCAGCAGGGTATTGATTTCGCCGTTGTGGCCCAGCATCCGCATCGGTTGCGCCAGGGGCCAGCGGGGCATCGTGTTAGTGCTGAAGCGTCGGTGGTAGACCGCCCAAGCGCTGGTGTAGTCCGGGTTGGTCAAGTCTTGGTAGAAGCGACCCAAAACCTCCGATCGCACCATCCCCTTGTAAATAATCGTGTGGTTCGAGAGGGAGCAAGCGTAGAATCCTACGGACTGGGATGTGACTTTTGTATCATCCTCACCGAGTGCCTTCACCACCGCATTTCCGAGCCGACGGCGCAGTTGGTAGAGTTGCCGTTCCAGGGCATCGCCGGTTAGGGTGGATTCAATAATCACCTGCTCGATCGTTGGCAGGTTCTCGCGGGCTTGGATGCCCAGCACCTCGGGGCGGGTGGGCACAACACGCCAACCCAGCAGGGTCAAACCGACCTCCGTGATCGTTGCGTCAATGGCGGCCTTGGTTTTGGCCAGCTTGTCCGCATCCAACGGCAGGAACAACATCCCCACCGCCGTGCGATCGCGATCGATGGTCTTGCCTTCGGTGGCGGCCCACTGCTCAATCAGGGTCCAGGGAATTGCCGTCATCACCCCTGCGCCGTCGCCCGAGTCGCGATCGGCACTGCAACCGCCCCGGTGCTCCATGCAACCCAGGGCGATCAGAGCTTTCTCCACCAAGTCGTGACTGGCTTGGGCCTGGCGCTGGGCAATGAAGCCTACGCCACAGGCATCGCGCTCCTCAGTCAGGTAGCGCAACCCGGATTCCGGCATTACCGGCAACGGATTGCTGGAAAACACAGGGGCTTGGCTGGTGCGGTCACTCATAGTGGATCGGGTGGACTAGGCGATCGGGGTGAATAAAAAAACAGACAGCGAGGGCGATCGAGCCACAGCGGCAATCAGGTAGCCGCTGCTGAGATCGATCAAGTTAGAGTCGATCGGATGCGATCGAAACTACAGAGTTTGCGTTATGACTGGGTTAAAAGACCGTCTGTTGAGCTTGGTCTTGAGTCCCCGGCAAAACGACCGGAATACATAGCCAGAGGGCCTTACTGATTGTCCGGTGAACGCGGTTGCACTGGTTGTATTGGCAACTACTGATTAGCACTGATCGGTAACGATCGTGTCAATCGCTGGCGGAACCGGCATCGGGAGCACGGGGTTAGCACGCGGGCGATCGACTTCAATCCCATGACCCAGTTCAATCCCATGACCCAGGGCCAAAACCGCTGGAAGCAGAACCAGTTAACCGCGATTGGGTTGGTCGGATCGGAAGATTGGTGCGCACATCCGCCAGCACAAATCGTCATTCATCGAGTCGTACAGATGACTGGGGAGTGAGGGGGTGCACCAAAATGATTCGAGCTTTCAGGATAGTCAGCAAACCCAATTCTAAAGAAACTGTAGCGCTTTAATCTAGATCGGCCCTTGGCGTTTATGCAACTGCTTAGCCAACGATTGTCGATCGAATGTTGATTGGACTCGATCTGAATTGCTAACTCAGTTGCCTAAACTGCCCGTTGGGTTGCTCATCTTTGCTGCCATTTCCCCGCGAGCGAAGAGACCCGGATGGGTTTCCTAGTCCCAATCCTGCCGTTGTGCAGATCCCTGGCGGCGATTCGACCCGATCGCGCTACACTTTTGCCAGGGTTGGCTTAGCCGCCCCGCGACCTGCGCCCTTCATTTTCGCGTCCCTGCTGTCCCATGCCCATTGCCGTTGGAACGATCGAAACCCTTGGCTTTCCCTCCATCCTGGCCGCCGCCGATGCCATGGTGAAAGGCGGGCGCGTCACCCTGGTGTTCTTTGACAAGGCCGAAAAGGGCAACTTTTTCATCACCATTCGCGGCCCCGTCTCCGAGGTGGAGCGGGCCATGGAAGAAGGGATCAAAGCGGCGAAAGCGGTTTATGGCGGTCAGGTAATGAGCCACTACATCATTCCCCACCCCTACGAAAACACGGAGGGCGTGATGCCGATCGACTACACCCCCGAAAGCGAACCCCACCGCGTCACCTAAACTTTCAATTATTTTTCTGTTCAAGCGAAAACGGGAATTGGATCCAGGGATCTGAGATAGCAACGCTGAAATGATCAAGGTGGAGCTGCATCGTGATTGCTCAAATTCAGCCTCCATTTCCGTCTCAGTTCATGACCGCTGCGGAGTATTTGGCTTGGGAATCTGAGCAGCCCATTAAGCATGAATATATCCATGGGCAGGTGTATGCCATGGCTGGCGGAACCTTGCCCCATAACGATATTGCGGTGAACTTAACCAGCGCCCTGCGGTTGTTTTTGCGGGGAACAGGCTGCAAAGTGCGAATGGCTGATGCCAAGGTGCAGGTCAGCGCTGCCGGGCCATACTTTTATCCCGATTTAGTTGTGAGTTGTGACGATCGCGATCAACGGGCGATCGAGGCCATCAGTTATCCCAAATGCATTGTTGAAGTGCTATCCCCCAGTACCGCTGGGTTTGATCGCGGTGACAAATTTCGCTACTATCGCCGCATTCCAACCTTGGAAGAATACGTGTTAATCGATGCGGAAAAGGTGGGAGTTGATTGCTACCGCAAAACGAGCGCGGGGAAGTGGGAATTAACCGCATATCCTGACGATGAAGCCGATCCGAACCAGCCGATTCTTGAGCTGGTGAGTCTCGATTTTGCTTGTCCGCTGTCGTTGGTTTACGAAGAAGTGGAACTGAGCCAAGCGATCGATCCAAATCCTATAGATTCCACTCGATCGGTTGAGTCATGATCGCCCGATTCAGCTCAGGTGTGCTCAATCGCCTTCTGCGCCGCCGCCAATGGCACAAGATAGGCGACTTGTGCTCCTATGGATGAATTGCTAGGAGAAACGACATTCTAGCTTCGAAGAGTAATCAATCTTCAGGCTTCAAAATTCCCGCTTCCAACTGATCGAGATAGATAAATTCTGGTGCTTTCACACCGGCTTGTTTGCGAATTTCTACCAACTTCGGTGACTCAAAGAATGCCCTAGCGTCTTGAATTGAAGTCCAATGGGAGAAGTGAACAATCTTGTTAGGATCGCATTCATCCCGCAATACCTGATAAGAGCGCTCGCCCGCCTGTTGGCGAATATTGGCAGCGCCGTCAAAAATCGCTTTCCAAGTGGCGTAATCTTCCACTTCATGAATGATCAACACATGGGCCATGATGCAATCAACCTCTTGCACGAATATCACGAATCTTAGGTGAAAAATCCCCAAGGCCACCTAGGAGATGGCGCGATCGCCCATCGGCGCTTGGTGTTGCAAGAGGTGAACTACGGCTTGGGTGCGATCGCGCACGCCCAGTTTTTGCAAGATCGCATGGACATGCACCCGCACCGTGCCGGGGGCAATGTGTAAGGTTTGGGCAATGTCTTGGTTGCTTTGGCCTTGGGCAATCAGGTTCAAGATTTCCTGTTCCCGTTGGGTGAGTTCCTCGATCGCCCCCGTGGCCAGGCGATCGCCCCGACTCGTGACGGTTTTGGGAAGGCTGGATGCGCCCGATTGGGCCATGGCTGCTTGGATTTGGCTGGTGGCCAGGTCATCCCACCAGGAGGCCCCGGCGGCGATTGATCGCATCGCCAGAATCAACGTTTCGGCGCTGATCCCCTTGCGACAATAGCCACGCGCTCCGGCGGCCACCAACCGGGCGATCGCGTCGGGTTCAGCACGGGAGGTGAGCACCAACACGGGCAAAGCGGGCTGAATTTGCACCAGTTGCCGACAGGTTTCCACGCCGCCCAGGCTCGGTAACCCAATATCCAGCAGGGCCACATCAAAGCATTGTTGGCGCGCCAGCTCGATCGCCTGTTCGCCATCGGCCGCCGCCGCCACCTGCCAATCGGCTTCCTGCTGGAGCCGGATCGTCAGCCCCAGGCGAAATAGCTCGTCGTCTTCAATCAGCAGAATTTGCATGGACTGCGGGGGTAGTTGGCGGAGGACAAGCGGCCAGCTCCACCAGGAAGGTTGCGCCTTGGGGCGATCGGTTCTCTGCCCAGATTCTACCGCCGTGGGCTTCGATGATTTGGCGGCTGAGATAAAGCCCCAACCCCGAGCCGGTGAGCTGGCGATCGCTGCCCGCTTGATAGAACCGATCGAACAGCTTGGGCAGCGCCGCCGGGGGAATGCCGGGGCCCGAGTCCGACACTTCCAGCCGATGGCAAGACCCGAGCGATCGCAACTGCACCAAAATTTGCGAGTCGCGCGGCGCGTGGTTGAGGGCATTCAGCAGCAAATTATCGATCGCCCGTTCCAACTGCAAGGCATCGGCTGCCACCCAAAAGCTGGCCCAAAAGCCCGAGTCGCCGCGCTCCAGCCGAATCGTGACGCGCCGCCCCGCCGCCAACACCCGCAACGGTGCGATCGCCCGTTCCGCTAGCTCCCCCAACTCCCAAGGCTGGCGATCGAGCAAAACCCCCTCCGCATCGTTGCGATAAATTTCCAGGACACTTTCCAGCAGGTGCAAGCTGTTGCGATGGCTGCGTAACATCACCGCCAACACCTGTTGCTGCTGTTCGGTGGCGGGGCCCAGTTGTTGAGCTTGGAAGGCTTCCAGGGTGGCGATCGCCCCGAGCAGCGGCGTTTTGAGGTCGTGGGTCAAGGTGGCGGCAAAGTCTTCGCGCAGTTGGGCGAGCTGGCTTTGGGCGGCCAGTTGGGCCTGTTGTTGAGCCAGCCGGGTGCGATCGCGCCGGGCCCGATCGCTCAACAGGGCCGTGACCAACAGGGCCAACCCAACCAACAACCGATTGGTGATGGCGGCCGGTGAACCCATCACCCCGGCCGGCACCCACAGGTTGAGCAACACCAGCCCGATCGCCCCCAGGGTGACAACCATCGTGGTTTTGGGCCGACCATAGGCCCCCACCAGCCCGACCGGAACCACATATAGATACCCCAACACGTAATCGGTGGGGGTCAAAAATTCAGCGGCGATCGCCAGCACCGTCCAAAGCACCGTGGCGCTACCGATCCAAACCCGTTGTCGGGCCAAGGGAGCTGATGGGGTCGATCGGCGGTTCATGTCATTGTCCTGGGGTTGGCAGTGGGAGCGATCCGGTGGCGTTTAAAAGATCATCTCGTAGGTTGGGTTGAGGCACGAAACCCAACGCCTGTAACCCTTGCATTGATCGCGTTGGGTTGAGCTGTGCGAAACCCAACCTACAGGACTAAACCGTTCTAAACGGTTGATATAGATCGACGATCGCCTAGGCCGGATGTTTAGACCGATTGATAGATGGCGGATTCGGGGCGATCGCCCGACGATCAAGAGGATTCCCTAGCGCCCGCGATCGGGTGGATGGGGGTCTGGTCTTTCGTCCGATCGAGCGATCGGGTCTTTATGCTATCGGGCTGGTTGCAAATTGCCCTGACGTTGTTGATCGTGGGGGCGATCGCCCCGTTTTTAGGGCGCTACATGGCGCGGGCATTCCAAGGGCCGGACTGGCTGCCCGAACGCTGGCTGTACCGGCAAATTCGCCACCGCACCGATGAGCCGATGACCGGCGGGCAATACCTGCGGGCGGTGTTGGCGAGTAACTTGGCGATCGCTCTGGTGGGGTTTGCTGGGTTTTGGCTACAAGACCGCTTGCCCCTGAATCCGACCGGTTTGGGTGCGCCCAGTTGGGACTTGGCGGTGCATACGATCGTCTCCTTTTTAACCAACACCGACCAGCAACATTACTCGGGCGAAACGGCGATTAGCTACGGTTCCCAAGTGGGAATTTTGGGCTATTTAATGTTTTTCTCGGCGGCCACGGGGCTGGCGGTGGGGATCGCGTTTATTCGTGGTCTGAGTGGGCAACCCTTGGGCAATTTCTATCGAGATTTGACGCGATCGATCACGCGGGTCTTGTTGCCCCTGTCGATCCCGATCGCCCTGTTGCTGTTGCTGAATGGTGTGCCGGAAACCCTAGCTGGGCCAGCAATGGCCAGCACATTGGAAGGCACAACCCAGGCGATCGCCCGCGGCCCTGTGGCCCACTTTGAAGCGATTAAGCAACTGGGGGAAAACGGCGGCGGATTTTTTGCCATTAACTCCGCTCACCCCTTTGAAAATCCCAACAATTTCACCAACAGTTTAGAAATTGTGGCGATGTTGCTGATTCCCACGAGTTTGATTTTTACCTATGGGGAAATCAGCCAGAATCGGCGACAAGCTTGGTGGTTATTTGGCTTGGTGGGCAGCATTTTTGTGGGCTTAATTGCCCTCAGTGCGATCGCGGAATGGCAAGGCAACCCGACCCTGGCTCCCGGCCCCAACCTGGAAGGCAAAGAACAGCGCTTTGGTTGGGCTCAAACGGCCCTGTGGGCAGTCACCACCACGGCCACCATGTGCGGCGCTGTGAATGGCATGCATGATTCCCTGATGCCGGGGAGCGGTTTAGCCACCTTGCTGGGGTTGTTTTTGCAGATGGTTTGGGGTGGCCAAGGCACTGGCACGGCTTATCTGTATGTGTTCCTGATTTTGACCGTGTTTTTAACCGGGTTGATGGTGGGTCGCACGCCGGAATTCTTGGGCCGCAAAATCGAGAAACGAGAAATCATTTTGGCCAGTGCGATCCTGCTGGTTCACCCGGTGTTTGTGTTGATTTCGGGGGCGATCGCACTGGCCTTTCCCGAGCAATTGGCGGGCATTTCCAACCCCGGCTTCCACGGGGTTTCCCAGGTGATTTATGAATACGCCTCGGCGGCCGCCAACAATGGCTCGGGCTTTGAGGGCTTGGGTGACGGGACCCTGTGGTGGAACCTGTCGGCGACGGTCAGCATTTTGGCGGGTCGCTACCTGCCGATCGCGGCGTTGCTGTTGCTCGCAGACGGCATGGCCCAGAAGCAACCGGCTCCGGCCACCTCGGGCACGCTCCGCACGGACACGTTTTTGTTCACAACGGTGACGGGCGTAACGATTTTGATTTTGGGCTTGTTGACCTTTTTCCCGGTGTTGGCCCTGGGGCCGATCGCCGAAGGATTCGCCCTGCATTAGGTCGCTTCGTAATTTCCCAAGACCCTGATTCCACGATCCCGAAACCGTTGAAGACAAGGAATTTTATCTGACGGCTTTAAAGTCTCCAATTAAAACAGAACTTTTTGCACAAGCTAATTTGTCACAATAAAGTATATTTTGTGATAATAAATAATTTTGCTTTTGCCTCATGAATGCCTATTTTGCTCTCAATTCAATTTCATGACTCCTGATCATCATGAGTGCTAAAATAAAAGAAGTGTTTGAGTGTTTTTGTAGCTCACTGCTACTAATCAAAAACTTTTTCTGGATATTAAAATCAATGCAGCACTATAACAGTTACTCTCAATGTGGTGAAGATGCTGTTCTAAGGCATTTACTGTCAGTATTAAGTGTTGATATTAGGTGTCCTGGTTTTTATGTAGATGTTGGAGCGTTTCACCCATCTCTCTACTCAAACACAAACTTCTTGTACAATGTCGGCTGGAAGGGAATTAACATTGATCCTAACCCCCACTCCATTGCTTTATTTGAGTCTGCAAGACCAAGAGATATTAATTTGAATTTTGGCGTAGGAAACACATGTGGCCTTGAAAAATTACATATGTTTTCTGATGGTGCAGTTAACACATTCTCCGATGCTATGGCTCAGGGATTTAAAGACTCAGGATTTCACTACCTGGGATCAAGATTAATTGAAATGCGAACACTCAACTCAATTCTTGACCAATATCTTCCCCCTAAACAATCGATAGATATCCTGGATATCGATTGTGAGGGTCTAGATGAGGAAATTTTGTGGTCATTTGATATTCAACGATTTTGCCCGAAAATTCTTCTTGTAGAAGCTCATGGATTTGATTTCTCTAAGCCCCTTCAGCATCCAGTGTTTAGATACATGGTTGGTCAAGGGTATAAGGTTGAGGCTAAGGTTGGTCCAACTTTAATTGCATCTCATAATTAAAGACCTCGACAAAATTTGTGAGATAATAATTTTTTTTAATAGTTAATTACTTAAGTCACAAAATTTTCACCACTTTGTCATTACTTAAGGCACTACTAAAAACTTTAGTTTTAGTAATTAAGTTTGCTTTAAGTTCGCGCTCTCAGTAAGCCTGCTTTCTCGGTAAGTCCGCTTTTCTGGTGTTGACCCTGGGGCTGATTGCCGAAGGATTTGCCCTGCGTTAGGTCGCTCCCTATTTCCCAAGACCCTGATTTCACTATCCCGAAACCGTTGAAGACAAGGGGCTTAAGCCCCTTGCCCCGGGTGGTGGAGCCGTTAATCCATTCAGCGCTTTTGTTAGGAACCATCTGTTTATGAACAGTCTTGCGAATAAGATGCGGCGTACCCCGGGCGGCCCCCGATCGCAACGTCGCCACATGCCCAAAGTCAGTCACCAAGGGTTATATGGCCGCGCCATTCAGCAGGCCTTCTGGAAACTCGACCCGCGCCAGGCGGTGCATAACCCGGTGATGTTCGTGGTGTGGTTGGGCACGGTGGTGACGCTGTTGGTGACGATCGCCCCGGATTTGTTTGGCCCCGTGGCCGATCCGAATGCCCGGGCCGTGAATGGCGCGATCGCCCTGATTTTGTTGGCGACGGTTTGGTTTGCCAACTTGGCCGAGGCGATCGCCGAAGGGCGCGGTAAGGCCCAGGCCGATGCCCTACGCGCCACCAAAGCCGACACGATCGCCCGGCGGTTGTTGCCCGATGGCAGCGAAGAGGCCATATCTGCATCTCGGTTGCAACGGGGCGATCGGGTGCGGGTGGCCGCGGGCGATGTGATCCCCGCCGATGGGGAAGTGCTGGCTGGGGTGGCTTCGGTGGATGAGTCGGCGATTACCGGCGAGTCTGCTCCGGTGCTGAAGGAACCGGGATCGGACACGGCCAGCAGCGTCACGGGCGGCACGCGGATTGTGTCCGACGAGCTAACGATTCGCGTCACCGCCGATCCGGGGCAGGGGTTTATCGATCGGATGATTGCCCTGGTGGAAGGGGCCGAGCGCCGCAAAACCCCCAACGAAATTGCCCTCACGGTGTTGTTGGCGGTGTTGACCCAGGTGTTTTTGTTGGCGATCGCCACCTTGCCGCCCGTGGCTGCCTATGTGCAAAGTCCCGCCAGCATTGCGATTTTGATTGCCCTGTTGGTGGCGCTGATCCCCACCACGATCGGGGGGCTGTTGAGCGCGATCGGGATTGCCGGGATGGATCGGGTGGCCCAGTTCAACGTAATCGCCACCTCCGGCCGGGCCGTGGAAGCTTGCGGCGACATCAACACCCTGCTGCTGGACAAAACCGGCACGATCACCCTCGGCAACCGCTTGGCAGAACAGTTCATTCCCGTGGGCGGCCACCCGATCGACACCGTGGCCCGCGTGGCCTGGGCCGCCAGTTGGTTTGACCAAACTCCCGAGGGCAAGTCGATCGTTCGGCTGGCGGAAAAACTGAGCGATCGCCCCCATCCCACCCCGGAAGCCGCCACGGGCCTGGACTTTTCCGCTCGCACCCGGATGAGCGGCACGGATTTGCCCGATGGCACGGAATATCGCAAGGGCGCGGTGGATGCGATCAAGGGATTCGCCCGATCGCGCGGTGGCTCGATTCCCGCCGATTTGGATGCGGCTTTCGAGCAGGTGTCGCGGTTGGGGGGCACACCCTTGGCGGTTTGCGAAAACAACCAAATCTACGGCGTGATCTATCTGAAAGACATGATCAAACCCGGTATCCGCGAGCGGTTTGACCAGCTCCGACGGATGGGGATTCGCACCGTCATGCTCACGGGCGACAACCGGATCACCGCCGAAGTGATTGCCCGAGAAGCCGGAGTCGATGACTTCATCGCAGAAGCCACGCCCGAAGACAAAATCGCCGCCATCCAACGGGAACAAGCCCAAGGCAAGCTGGTGGCCATGACCGGCGACGGCACGAACGACGCGCCCGCCCTGGCCCAAGCCAACGTGGGGGTAGCCATGAACTCCGGCACCCAGGCGGCCAAGGAAGCGGCGAACATGGTCGATCTTGACTCCGACCCCACGAAGCTGATCGACATCGTGACGATCGGGAAGCAACTGCTGATGACCCGGGGAGCCTTGACCACCTTCTCGATCGCCAACGACGTGGCCAAGTATTTCGCGATTATCCCGGCCCTGTTTGCCTCGATCGGGCTGGGGCCCCTGAACGTGATGGGTCTGACGAGTCCCAACTCAGCAGTGCTGTCCGCCTTGATCTACAACGCCCTGATCATCCCGGCGCTAGTGCCCTTGGCCCTGCGGGGGGTGGCGTTCCGGCCCCTGTCCGCCGATCGCCTCTTGCAGCGCAACATTCTGGTTTACGGCCTCGGCGGCACGATCGCCCCGTTCATTGCAATCAAGGCGATCGATGTGGCAATCGGCCGCTGGGTCGGTTGAGTTCGTTATTAATGCCCTCATCCCCCGGCCCCTTCTCCCAAGGAGGGCGAAGGGGAGAAAAGATTGCCCCTCTCCCGACCTGGGAGAGGGGTTGGGGTGAGGGCAATCCAAGGAACCGTCCCGTAGGTCAAGCAAGCATTTGAGCGTTTATCCAGCCGGAGCCTAATTTCCATGAAAACCCTCTTGCACCATTCAGCACCGGATCGATCGCCCGATCGCCGCCTCACGCCTTGGGTGCGCTGGAGCCTGCGCTGGGGCCTGGCTTGGCTCGCCGCCCTCGCCGCGATCGCCCCGGCCACCGCCGCCACCAGCCCAGCACCTCTGAACAGCGGCCAACTGGGGGCGATCGCCCTGTTGGGTCTGGCCACCATTGCCCTGTCGATTTATTTGTTCATGGCGATTTTTCAACCGGAGCGGTTTTAGATCATGGACTTCCTGCGCGAAATGGGGCGATCGCTGCGACTGTCGGCGGCCCTGTGGTTGTTGACGGCGGTGATTTACCCGGTGATTTTGTTGGTGGCGGGGGCGGCCCTGCCGTTCCAGGCCAATGGCAGTTTGCTAACGAATGATCAAGGCCAGGTGATTGGGTCAGCCCTGATTGGTCAACCCTTCACGAGCGATCGCTACTTTTGGCCCCGCCCCAGCGCGATCGCCTACAGCACCGATCCCCAGGTGGCCAAAACCGGCATCTCTGGCGCAAGCAACCTGGCCCCCACCAACCCGGCCCTGGCGGAACGAATCGCCACCGAAAAACAGCGCCTCCAACAGGCCGGCATCGAACCCACGGGCGATTTGCTCTACAGCTCCGGGTCGGGTCTCGATCCGCACATCAGCCCCGCCAGCGCGATCGCCCAGCTCGATCGGGTGGCCCGCGCCCGGCAAGTCACTCCCGACCAACTGCGGAGCCTGATTGACCAAGCCACCGATCGCCCGTTCCTGAACCTGTTCGGCGAGCCGGGGGTGAATGTGCTGAAGCTGAATCTCGCCCTCGATCGGCTCAATCGTTAGGAGACCGGCAGAGGAATCGTCGCTTCCCAACTTGTAATGGCGATTTTTTAAGATTGAGGTGCGGGGCTGGCCCTGCACCTCGTTCTGTGCGTTGATAGCAGGATTCATTGGCCTGGTTTCGTTTTTGTTGCTCCCCTATTTCGCTCAAAAAACTCATGTTCGCTCGCTTCTCTGAACGCACCTTTCATCGGGTTCGCTGGGTGCTGACGATCGGGTGGCTCCTGGCGATCGCCTCCCTGTTTTACGACCCCTTTTCCTCCGTCTTGACCCGCTGGGAACAAACCTGGAGTCCGTTTCGGGTTGACCCGACCCGGTGCATCACCGTCCAAGGCAACTGCTTGCCTGAGCAGCCCTACCCGATCGGGACTTCCCTGTTTTGGGGGATTGTGGTTCCGGCGGGGATTTTGATTTTGTTGGTGTTTGGCCATGAACTGTGGCGGCGGATTTGCCCCCTGTCGTTTTTGTCGCAAATTCCCCGGGCCTTGGGTTGGCAGCGGCAACGCACCAAAACCGACCCGAAAACCGGCAAGGTGCGATCGGAACTGGCCAAGGTGAAACCGGATTCCTGGCTGGGGCGCAACTATCTCTATCTGCAATTTGGCTGGTTGTTTGTGGGCCTGTGCTTGCGGATTTTGGTGATCAATTCCGATCGCCTGGCCCTGGGTCTGTGGCTGTTGGGGACGATCGCGATCGCCATTGCAGTGGGCTATTTCTACGGCGGCAAGTCCTGGTGTCAATATTTCTGCCCGATGGCTCCGGTGCAGCGGATCTATGGGGAGCCGGGCGGCCTGTTTGCCAGCAAGGCCCACACCAGCGAAACGCCGATCACCCAGTCCATGTGCCGGACGATCGACCCGGAAGGCAAGGAACGCAGCGCCTGTGTGGCCTGCCAAAATCCCTGCATTGATATTGACTCCGAGCGATCGTATTGGGACGACATCACCGATCGCACCACTCGCTGGCTCTACTACGGCTACGTGGGTTTGGTGGTGGGCTACTTTGGCTACTACTACCTCTACGCCGGGAACTGGAATTACTACATGTCCGGCTATTGGGCGCGGCAAACCGACGCGATCGGCCAATGGCTGAAACCTGGGTTCTATCTGGCGGGCCAGGCGATCGCGATTCCCAAACTGCTGGCCGTGCCCCTGACCTTGGGGCTGTTTACGGTGCTGGGCGTGGCGATCGGGCTGGCGGCGGAACGGGCGATTCGGCAATTGTGGGCCGGCAGCGCCAAGCTCCCCCGCGAAGTGCTGCAACACCGAATTTTCACGATTTGCACCTTTGCGGTGTTCAACTTCTTCTTTATCTTTGGCGGCCGGCCGATCATCACCCAACTGCCCTATAAGGTGCAGTGGTTGTGGGATGTGTCCCTCGTTCTGCTCAGTGCCTTTTGGTTGCAACGGGCTTGGGCCCGCAGTCCCCGGCTCTATTCCTTGGAGAACTTGGCCAACCGCTTCCGCAAGCAGTTGGTGAAAATGCGGTTGGATGTGGCGCAATATTTTGAGGGCCGGTCGATCGACGATCTGAACCCCCACGAGCTGTACGTACTCGCCAAGGTGCTGCCCGGCTTCACCCAAAATCAACGGCGGGAAGCCTACAAAGGCGTGCTGCGCGAATCCCTGGAAGAAGGTTTCACGGACACCGCCAGCAGCTTGGAAGTGTTGCGGCAACTGCGTCAAGAGTTGGATATTTCCGATGATGATCACCGGGAAATCCTGGCCCAGTTGGGCGTGGAAGATCCGGCCCTGCTCGATCCGAACCGCCAACGCAGCTTGGAAAATCTGGTGCGCTTGACGGGCTATCGGCGTGCTCTGGAGCGGACGATCGCCCTGCAAGAAAATCGGGGCGGCCCGCGCCAAAGCGCCCTGGAATCCTTGGCGGTCAACCCCGAAGAGTTGGCGGCCCTGCGGTTGGAATATGGGATTAGCGACAGTGATGAAGAACGGGCGATCGCCCAGCTCGATCGCGTCCAGGCGGCGGAACAGCGAGGCGATCGGTTGATCGCGCGGCTGACCGTGGAGGTCGATCGGTTCCGCCGCTTGCACCAACCGCAACTGCTGGCCCAGCCGGCCCTGTCGTCGTTGCTCACGGTGTTGCGATCGACCGTGCGCCACCAGCAGGAGTTGGTGATTCGCGGGTTGTTGGAAATTTTGGAGCGGTTGGGCAACGACCCGGTGGCCGAGCGGTTTGCCCAAACCCTCAGCACCTTGGCGGCCGTGACCCTACCGGATGTGCTGGCCGATCCGGACGATCGCTGGAGCGATCGACTGACTCCCGAGATTTGGCAGCAGCTCAATGCACCGGGGGGCGGCGCTTGTGCGATCGACCTGCCCGCCTCGGACATTGCCGACGACCTGGCCCATTTGCTGGGTGAGGTGGAAATGCCGCCCACGGCCCAAGCGGTGGCCCTGTTTGGCTTGGCGCGGGTCGATCGCCCCCGGGCCGTGAGTTTGGCGCGGGATTGGCTGGCGGCTCCCGACCCGATCGTGGCGGACACGGCCCAACGGGTGGTGGATGCCGACCCCGATCGGCCCCTGCTGTTGGTGGATTGTCCGACCCTGGAAAAATTGGCGGCCTTGGCCAATACCGATTTCTTCGCGGATTTGAACGGGCAACTGCTGCTGGAGGTGGCGGCGCGATCGGAAGTCCGCAGCTACCGGGCGGGCGCGGAAATCGTCGAAGCGGGCGACACCTGCCGCGAACTGCTGGTGTTGATCGAAGGCGACGCGCAAATCACCCGACCGGGCGAACCGGAGCCGACCGCCTTCCATCCGGGGCAAGTGCTCGATGAGCTGGAAGTGCTGGCCCATTCGGAGCAAACGGGCACGGTGGTGGCCCTGTCGGAGCCGACGCGGATTTTGGCCATGCCGGTCGATCGCTTTGATGACCTGCTGGATCAGGATCGCGAGCTGTCTCGCCGGGTGCTGGAGCTAGAAAGCCGCCGTCTGCAACAGGTCTTGAGCCTGCGATCGACCCTGGCGACCGCCGGGGCCGTGGGCTAACTGTTCCGATCGCTGGGGCTGCATGGCCAAACGGCATCAGCCCAATGCCATGAACTGAATAGTTGAAAGTGGGGGCGCATTTCGGTGCGCCCTTGCTTTTGGGGCGATCGCTCCATGGCTGGTGATTGCTGGGAGCTGGCCCGTTAGCTTTCCTGTCCGTTGCCTGGCCAGAATGCGGCCGATCGCCTAATCGCCCGATCGCCCCGTAATCGACAGGCCATCCACCACGATCGAGGGTGTGTAGCAAGAGCCGTTCCATTCCGCATCTCCCCCCAGCGCCACCACCTGTTTCAAGGCGGCATAAACATTGCCCGCCACCATGGTGTCCTTGACTCGGCCGACAATTTGCCCCTGCTCCACCCAAAAGCCCAGGTCAATATTCACGGAGAAATCTCCGGAAATGCCTGCGCCGCCGCCCAACATTTGGTCAATGATCAGGCCCGAGGGCAAATTGGCAATCAGTTGCTCCAAACTGTCTTGGCCGGGGGTAATCACCATGTTGAACAGGCCGGGAGCCGGATAGCTGCCCAAGCCGGGCCGGAAACCGTTGCCGGTGGTGCCAATGCCCAGGCGGCGACCGGTTTTGCGATCGGCGTAGAAACTTTGCAGCACCCCGTCTTTCACAAAATCAATGGCCCGGGTGGCCGTGCCTTCGTCATCAAAGGGGCAACTGTAGGGCCCCGCTTCGGGCTGCTGAGACAGGGTTACTCCCCCATCCAAGACCCGATCGCCCAGGCGGCTGCCTTCCAACTTGCCCGTTTGCCCACCCCAAGGCGAGGCTCCTTCGAGGGCTTGCTTGCCATTGAGGGCAGCTTGGACGGTTCCCCAAAGCATGTCGGCGGCTTTGGCTGTGAACAGGACAGGTAACCGGCCGGTGAGGGTGGCGGCGTTTTGCCGAGACCAATCGAGCCGCTGCACCACCTGTTGGGCGATCGCGATCGGGTCGAGTTGATCGCGCTGGGTTTGTCCATCGGCCACATATAAAAAGTCATCGCCCCTCACCCACTCGGCGGACAGGTAACAGCCCAAAGTGGTGTCGCTGTAGCCACAGTCGAGGCCGCGGGAGTTCACCAATCGGGTGGTTTCCACATCCGCTTCCCACTCCGCAGAACAGAGCACATCGGGATGGCGATCGCGAATATGGGCGATCGCGCTTTTGCCCCACTCAATTAACTGTTCCACGGCGATCGCCTGGCCCAAGTCTGGGTAGTGGTCGGCGGCGGCGCTGTCAGCCAGTTCAATGTCTTCCGGGTCGTTCAGCGCACTGAGGGCGATCGCTCGTTCCACCAAGGCCTGGGCATCCACGGGCCCATAGGCCACCGCCAGGCCGGGCCGACCATTTTTCCAAAGCCGCAGGGCCGTGCCCGCGGCCTGGGCGCTTTCAATTTGCTTCAGGCGGTTTGCTTCAAAGGAAACCGGCCGCGATAGGGACTGGGATTGATAAACTTCAGCGGCTTCGGCACCGGCCCGCTGGGCTAAATCGAGTAATTGCTCCGGTTCGATCGCACCTGTGGCGATTCCGTTGGTTGCAGAAACTTCCGGCCACTCAGCAGCACCCATAGGGCAATTCACAGGGGCAATTGACAACATCACTGCGGCTTTTGGGATTAGCACAGGGTCGGCCAGGGGCCGGCCAACACCAAGGGAGCCACGCGGGCAACCCCTCATTTCACCAGCGATCGAGCGCCAGCAAAACCGCGCCAGACCGCAACGCTGCCCCAAATTGTACCGTTGCGGGGGCCGCGCAACCCGCCCATTCCCGGCCCAGTCCTCCGAAAGTCAAGGGGGCGATCGCGAATCGATCGCCCAAGATTCTAGAAGCGATCGCGCCGTCTGCTAGATTTGATACCCTAGCTGGAATACATTTCGCCAACCCGCTCAATCACCCCCCGAATTCGCTCTGCAAAACGAATTCTAGGGTTATCTATATGAGCGATCGCAAACCTCGATTCGAGCCAAGGAGCAAGCAAGCGCAGTGGACATTCAATTGGGACGAGGCAAAACCGCTCGCCGGGCCTACGGTATTGATGAAATCGCCCTGGTGCCGGGGGGCCGCACCGTTGATCCAAACGTCACCGATACCCGCTGGACGATCGGCGGCATCGAACGCACGATCCCGATTATTGCCAGCGCCATGGACGGCGTGGTGGATGTCCAAACCGCCATCAAGCTGGCCCAGTTGGGGGCATTGGGCGTGTTGAACCTGGAAGGGATCCAAACTCGCTACGACGATCCCGAACCGATCCTCGATCGGATTGCCTCCGTCGGCAAAGATGAATTCGTGCCCTTGATGCAAGAACTCTACGCCGAACCGATCAAAGAAGCCTTGATTGCTAAGCGAATTCAGGAAATGAAGGCCGGCGGCGGCATCGCGGCCGTCAGCGCCACCCCGATCGCCGCCCAAAAATTTGGCAGCGTGATCGCCGAAGCCGGAGCCGATATCCTCTTTATCCAAGCCACCGTTGTTTCCACCAACCACGTTTCTCCCGAAGGCGTGACCCCGCTGGACTTGGCAAAATTCTGCAAAGAAATGCCGATGCCCGTGGCCTTGGGCAACTGCGTCACCTACGAAGTGACCCTGCAACTGTTGGAAGCCGGAGCCGCCGCTGTGTTGGTGGGCATTGGCCCCGGTGCGGCCTGTACCTCGCGCGGGGTGCTGGGCATTGGCGTGCCCCAAGCGACTGCCGTGGCCGATTGCGTGGCCGCTCGTGACGAGTTCCACGCCAAGACTGGTAAATACGTGCCGATTATTGCTGACGGTGGCTTGGTGACCGGCGGCGACATCTGCAAGTGCATCGCCTGCGGAGCCGATGCGGTGATGATTGGCTCGCCGTTCGCGCGGGCGGCCGGTGCGCCGGGTCGCGGCTTCCACTGGGGCATGGCCACGCCTAGCCCCGTGCTGCCCCGGGGGACGCGAATCAAGGTGGGCACGACGGGAACCCTGGAAGAAATCCTGATCGGCCCCGCAAAGCTGGACGACGGAACCCACAACCTGTTGGGCGCACTGAAGACCAGCATGGGGACGTTGGGAGCCAGCACCTTGAAGGAAATGCAGCAAGTGGAGGTGGCCGTTGCGCCGTCGCTGCTGACCGAGGGCAAGGTGTACCAGAAGGCCCAACAGTTGGGCATGGGCAAATAGTCGATCGCCTGCTGAGGTTGTCGATTCGTCTCAATTTATAGGGCGATCGGCCACAATCCTTATCGAGAGGCAAACTCAGCGTATAGAATAGAGGTATAGCGGAGACGCATGTTTCCGTTCACTCCTCACACCACACCCCGCTCGAACAAGCTTCGGGCGGTTTTTTAATGCTTTTGAATCGTCTGAAGCATGTGCGATCGCGTTTTTCCCGCATTTGGAACTGGATTTTGAACAGTCGAGAACTCTAGAATGGACTGAGAAGTGATTAGCGATCGACCAAAGCAGAGGGGAACCCAAGCCATGATTAGCTGCCTCGATGCTGCTCAATACTTCATTGCCCGAGCCTATGAAGATGGCTTGGAAGTCGATATAACCAATATGAAGGTGCAAAAGTTGCTCTATTACGCCCAGAGCTTGCACCTGGCTTTATACGATCAACCGCTCTTTGCTGAAGAGATTCAAGCATGGCGATATGGGCCCGTTTGCCCACCTGCCTATCGATTTTATAGTGACTTTGAAGCCCAGCAATTGCCATTTCCTGAGCGAAAAAAGCTATCTCATCTTTCAAAAGAAATCCAATCGGTTCTCGATGAGGTTTGGGATCACTTTGGTAACTATCATGCCTACCGATTGAGTGATATGAGTCATGGTGAATTTCCTTGGCAGAAGGCTCGTCGAGGACTGCCTGCGGAAGCGAGTTCAACACAACCCATTTCACTGAATGATCTCAAAGCATTAGGTGATCAAAAATTAGAGCAAATTGAGCGATCGTCGCCAGTTTATGATGCGGCGATGACCCAGACGCTCCATACATCCTTAACAAATCCACCCACCGCTACGATTGAGAAAGGAGCAGTGAATGACTGGCTTAACTCCCTTCTCGATTGAGAGTTCTGAGCAATTTCAGCGCTCTTTTAAAAAGTTGGTTAAGGCTACAGGTCAAGTGATGGTCAGTCAGATGACCTTCATATTAGAACAGTTGATGGATGATCCTCATCCACCAAGTTCTCGCCAAGAACCATTACCTAGTCGCTTCCGGTTGCCTGATAACTGGACGTTTCACAAACTGGAGCTGAAAGTAGGGCGCGGGGCATCTGGCCAGATTCGCTTAATGTATCTTGTGGATGCTGAAGCACGAATTATTCGGTTGGTGTGGCTATATAGCCATGAGCAGTTTGCTAAACGTCCATCAGATCCTGACTTGAGAAATGTTTTAAAAGCAGTTATTGATTGATCTGGTCTTCCTAGATTCTCCTTCGACTTCTAAATTGATATGGGTCACTCTCTATAGGCAATAAAAATCCCCGATCGCCTGGTGGGGCAAACGGGGAAGAAGCAAAGTTGCTGAGGAGAAAACTGAAAAATTGTCGCGCCTATTCGTCGTCGTGAGCGTAACGATTGAATAGGTAATCGAGGGCGTAGTTCCGCAGATCGTAGTAGCGCGGATCTTCCATAATCAGATCCCGATCGCGTGGGCGATCGAACGGAATTTCCATCACTTCCCCGATTTTTGCGGAAGGGCCGTTGGTCATCATCACCAACTTATCGGCCAAGAAGAGTGCCTCATCAATGTCGTGGGTGATCATCAACACCGTGCAGCGGCGACCACTCCAAATTTTTAGCAATTCTTCTTGGAGTTCTTCCTTGGTGATCGCATCCAGCGCACCAAAGGGTTCATCGAGAATCAACACTTCCGGTTGAATGGAAAGGGCGCGGGCGATCGAAACCCGCTGCTTCATACCCCCGGAAATTTGCGGTGGCTTCTTTTCCATGGCTTCGCTGAGACCCACCATGGCCAGGTTGTCGCGAGCCATAGCACGCTTTTCCCGTTCGGGTTTTTCGGGAAACACCGCATCGATCGCTAGATAGACGTTTTCAAACACCGTCAACCAGGGCAGCAGGGCGTAGTTTTGGAACACCACCATCCGATCGGGCCCGGGCTTTTTGATGTCTTGGCCCTTGAGGCGCACAGTGCCGTGGGTGGGCTGGGCAAAGCCGGAAACCATGCTCAACAGGGTCGATTTACCGCAACCGGAGTGACCGATCACGCAAATAAATTCGCCCTCATTAACGGTGAGGTTCACCCCATCCAAAACGACGTAGGGGCCTTTACCGGTGGGGTAGGTTTTGTTAACCCCTTTGAACTCTAGAAAGGGCGTGCCGGAAGACTGGAGCGGCGCAACTTTTTGAGCGCTGTTGGTGGCGATCGACATCCTAAAAACCTCCGACGAATCGGTTAATTCGGATTGCAAACTGAAGCGATGTGGGTTGGTAGGGGCGCACCGCCGTGCGCCCTTTCCGGGATTTACGCAGCCAAGATTCGTGGCGGATCGAGGTGAACTTCGGCGATCGAGATATTGGCCTTAATCGCCAGGCTGTTCAGGTAACTGATCGGGTCTTCCGCGTCGAAGGCCGAACCATCAAACAGTTCGATCGCCCCGCGCCGGAACTTCTCATCCAGCAAGCCCAGCTCCCGAGCGGCAATGCTGTAGGTGGTCGGACGTACCACCCGCTCCAGCACTTCCAGCCAGTTGCGCGGGAAGGGCACATCGCCCCAACGCGCCATCTGCGCCATCATCCACAGGTGCTCCGTGCGGCTGGGACGGTTGGCCCCTTCGCCATAGAACCAGTGGTGGGCATACTCGATCGGGTTGCCCAGGTCGCAGGTCAGCTCCTTCGGATCGCCCAGGTGGATGTATTCCTCGCGAGTGCCCACATAGGCGCGATCGCTCAGGATTTTGCGGACTTCCAAGTGGTTTGCCGGGTCGGAGCAGTAGCGGCAGGCATCCAGCAGCGCCTTCACCAGGGCCACGTGGGTGTTGGGGTAGGCGTTGGCCCAGTCCTCGCGCACGCCCAGGACTTTGCCCGGGTGCCCTTGCCAGATTTCTAGGTCGGTGGCGATCGTCACGCCCACGCCTTCCATAGCAGCCCGCAGGTTCCAAGGCGAACCGACGCAATAGCCGTCAATGCTGCCCGCTTTCAAATCCACCACCATTTGGGCCGGCGGAATCGTTTCCAAATGCACATCATGATCGGGATCAATTTCGTTGGCTGCTAGCCAATAGCGCAGCAGCAAATTGTGCATGGAAGAGGGGTGAACCATCCCCAAAATGTGGGATTTACCCGGCGTTTCCCGCAGCAGCTTTTTGAAGTCGGCGGCGGTTTGGACACCCGCATCAAACAGCTTTTTGGAAAGGGTGACGGCGTTTCCGTTGCGGCTCATGGTCAGGGAAGTGACCGTGGGCAAGGGGCGATCTTCATGACCACCAACGGTTAACCAAATGGGCATCCCCGAGGGCATTTGGGCCGCGTCGATGTAGCCACCGGCAATCCCGTCTACGATGCCGCGCCAACTGGTTTCCCGCACCAGGTTGACTTCATCGAGACCGTATTTTTCAAAGAAGCCCTTTTCCTTGGCCACAGCCAGGGGCGCACAGGCGGTGAGGGGCACAAAACCGATTTCCAAATTGACTTTTTCCAAGCCATGTTTGGCGACCACTTCCACCTTGCGGGCGCGAATTTTCTTCACCCGTTTCTGTTGGTTTAGGAAGTAGATCATTTCCGATCGCAGCTTGTAGTAGCTGGGGTGTTCCACCACTTCCATCCGTTTGCGGGGGCGGGGAATATCCACTTCCAAGATTTGCCCAATTTTGGAGCCGGGGCCATTGGTGAGCATCACGATTCGATCGCTCAACAACACCGCCTCATCCACATCGTGAGTCACCATCACGGCGGTGACTTGGTTTTCCTCGCAAATTTGCATCAGCTTTTCTTGCAAATTGCCGCGAGTCAAGGCATCCAACGCACCGAAGGGTTCATCCAACAGCAACAGCTTGGGCTTGAGGGCCAGCGCTCGGGCGATCGCCACCCGTTGTTTCATCCCGCCGGACAGTTGACCGGGGCGCTTTTCGGCGGCTTGTTTCAAACCCACCATATCAATGTGGGTCTGCACCATCGCATCGCGATCAGCCTTGGGCAAATCACCCATCACTTCATCGACAGCCAAGGCGATGTTTTCGCGGGCGGTCAACCAGGGCAACAGCGAATAGTTTTGGAACACCACCATTCGATCGGGCCCAGGTTTTTTAATTCGTTGCCCTTCCAGGGTGACGAGGCCATCGGTGGGAAAATCCAACCCGGAAATCATGTTTAGCAGGGTGGATTTGCCGCAACCGGAGTGACCAATCAGGGAAACGAATTCACCCTTTTTGATCGTCAGGTCAATGCCCTTGAGGGCGAGGTATTCACCTTGGTTGAGGGGAAAGACTTTTTCGAGATTCTCGATCGCAACGAATGCACTCATGGGGCAATCCTCTAAAAACCAGCGGAGGGAATAGGTAGGGGCGCAACGCTTGCGCCCTCTGGAACTGGCGATTTACCGATTTATTCCGGCAGGATCAGGGTTTGGATGTAGGCAACAGCGCGATCGAGAATCAAGCCCACAGCTCCGATGTAAACCACGCCCAGAATGATTTCGCTGACGTAGTTTTGCTGATAGGCATCCCAGATAAAGAAGCCGATTCCCAACGTGCCACCAATCACGATTTCAGCCGCAATAATTGCCAACCAAGACAGACCGATCGCAATCCGCAAGCCCGTGAAGATGTAGGGCAGGGCCGAAGGGAATAGAATCTTGAAGAAGAAGGTTTTTTGCTTCAGTTGCAACACCTGTTTGACGTTGATGTAGTCCTGGGGAATTTGCTTCACACCCACCGTGGTGTTAATCAAAATCGGCCAAACAGCGGTCACAAAAATCACGAAGATGGCGGAGATTTCTGGTTGTTGGAACGTCACCAGGGCGATCGGAACCCATGCCAACGGTGCAATCATCCGCAAGAACTGAAAAACCGGATCCAGCGCCTTATCAATGGCCGGTGAAAGACCCACTAAAATCCCCAATGAAATGCCCACGACCGAGGCGATCGCATAACCCTGGGCCACGCGCACCAGACTCGCCATCGTTTGCCAAAACAGACCCTTATCCAACCCGCCGCGATCGTAGAAGGGATAGAGCAGCAGGGTGCGGGTGCGATCGTCGGTAAACACGCTCAGAGGGCCGGGCAACCGGGTCACACCCGACCAAGCAATCAGTTGCCAGATGGTCAGGAATCCCAAAATCCCGATCGCGGGTAATAGGATCGTGCTGCCATTTTTCTTCAGCCATAGGTCAAAGGCGGAGGGCTTGGAAATGCCGTTCGATCGAGATACAGAAGGTGCCATGGTGATGTTCTCTCGAAGGTCGAAGAAAGAAGTTGAATGAAGCGAAATTCAACCAATTGGGTGTGTGAGTCGTCCTGAAGGAGTTGGTTCCTTGGGAGCAAATTCCTAAGCCTTAATGGCCAAGCTCTTGAGGTAATCTTCGGGCTTTTCAGGATCAAACTTGATGCCGTCGAAGAAGGTTTCTACCCCACGGGAAGGGCTGCTGGGCACATCGGTGATCCCAGCTTCCTTAGCAGCTTCCAGCCAAATGTTGTCGCGATTGACCCGCTCAACTAAATCCTTAGCCTTAGCAACCGTGAAGCCGTAATCCTTGTGGAAGCCCCAACGAATCGTTTCCGTGAGGAACCAAAGATCATGGCTCTTGTAGGGATAGGAAACACTCCCGATCGGGTCTTTCCAATAGAGCGGGCCCTTGTTGAAATCGTTGATGTCGGGTTTGCCATCTCCCATGGCATATTTGCCTGAGAAAGGCGGCTCCAGAATGTTGGCAGGAATGTTGAAATAGTTCCGGCCGGAAACAATTTTCACCAATTCTGCGCGGTTTTCGGGCTTGTCGCACCATTGCTGGGCTTCCATGATTCCCTTCAGCAACGCCTTGGTGGCCTTGGGATGGGCATCCACCCAATCTGCCCGCATCGCGAAATATTCTTCGGGATGGTAAGGCCACATTTCGGTGACCAAACAAGACATAAACCCAATCTTGTCGTTCACAATCCGATAGGGCCAGGGATCACCGGTACTGAAGGCATCCATCGTCCCAATTCGCATCCCTTGCACCGTTTCGGGCGGGGGAACAGCTAGCAGGTCGATATCTTTGTCGGGGTTAACGCCACCGGCTGCAAACCAGTAGCGAATCCAGAAATCTTGGTTAGCAGCGGGGAAGGTGAAGGCGGCTTTGAATTTACGCCCATTTTGTGCGGCGTAGCCCTTGATGTAGGCTTGAGCACCTTTGAGATCCAAGCCCAATCCTTTACCGGCATTTTTGCCAGAAACGGCAATCCCGTTAGCATTGGTCACCAGTTGGGCCAACACGTACATGGGGGTTTTTTTACCGTTGGTGATGATGCCCTCGGTGATCAAGTGGGGCATGGGCATTTGCCATTGGCCACCATCAACACCACCGGCCTTGGAACCGATCACAATGTTGTCGCGAGCGGCGGCCCAGTTGGCTTGCTTGGACACCTCCACTTCGGTCATGCCGTACTTGGCAAAAAAACCTTTTTCCTTGGCAATGATCAGCGGTGCAGATTCCGCGATCGGGAGGTAGCTGAGTTTGGCTTTGGTGACTTCCGGGGTGGTTTCCGGGGTCAGGGCCGCGGGGCTACCGGTGCTGGCGGGCGATCCTCCGGCGGGACTAGCGGCAGTGCCACCGGGTTCTGGGGGATTTCCCAAACATCCTTTTAAAAGAATGGAGCCTGCGGCGGAGGCTCCAGCGGTCAATAGAAAGCGACGACGCGAAAATCCGAACTCATCAGACATGGCGCTAGCAACCTTAAGTGAAAGTTGAGCACGACAAACCGGGCGATCGGGGGGTCGCTAAATTTGTCATGAGTTGTGAAAAAGCCGATCGCTAAGAGCCAAGGAAATTTAAATCGGAGCTTGATGATGGGGGCTGAATCCCGCTTGTCAAGCGCCTTCCCGCTTTAGCAACTTCAGACATGCTAAAGGTTCTTTCATAAAAAGTCTAGATACTTGACCGGCTCGGGAATAATAAAAACTAAATTATCTTCATAAGCTTATCTTTATAATCCTTTCGTTGAAAACAAGTTTTGATTATCTTGATTAGATCTCACAATCTAAGATTTCACAGATTTCACAAGTTGACTAATCGATCGAGTCAGGCTGCTTTATGGATATCCCGGCCGATGCTTTGCCCGCCCCGATCGATCAGCCACTCCACAAGGGCGGGGCTTTAAACCCATTTTTTTGGTAAAGTCTGGGCAAGCTCCATGATTAAGGTGGCCAAGATTAAGGTGGCTAATTGCGGGTCACTGGTTGTTTGGGGCGATCGCCGCTGGCAACCAAGCTGCCTTGGAACGAATGTTGATGAGTGTGTTGATGGGTAGTTTGCTGCGGCAGCAGTTGTTGTTGTTATAAGGATCCCGGGCCGATGCCGAGAACACCTGATGAGTTTGCGGTGCATATCCTGTTGGCGGGCGGTCACCGCGAGGAAGTTCGCTTCCGCACGATTCAAGACTTCCAAAAGTGGTACAGCACGGACTTGGTTCCGAAGCAGGACTCTTCGGCCTTCATTAGCGTGCCGATCCAAAATCTCCAGGGTGAATATATGGTGGTGCGGCCATCGCAGGTGTTAGGTATCCGGGTGGAACCGGTGTTTAACTCCAGCATTGATCGATCGTTTTAAGGATGCCTGGGATGCCAAAGCTGCTCCTTTGTGGGTCTCTTCGATCGACTAGGAGTTCTTAAGCAGTCGCTTCAGGGGCGATCGGGGTTGAACGGTGGTTGGCCATTGGTCTCAAAACTGGTGTGGCGATGCAATGGGGCGATCGAGGAAGCAATTCCCCGATCGGGGCTTGCGCGATCACCCGCCAGTCTGATAGCAATAGTCCGTCGATCCCCAACCCGATCGCCTCTGAGCCGATCGCTGTCGCCCCATGCCGATCGGGGATCGCGATTGCTCCTCACCGCTTCACCCCAACCACCCCCATGAGTCTGAAAGATTCCCTGAAAGATCTCCTGTGCCATCGCTTCCGCCATCGCTCCGATCAATCCGATCAACCTGAGCTAAGGGCTAAGTTCGATCACCTGGCCACCAATCGCCGTTCTGGCCATCATGCCGCTCCCAAGTTTGGTTACTGGGGGGCGGTTTTTAGTCTGAGTTCTCTTCTGGGTTCCCTGGCCTTGAGCGGCTCCACCTTCAGCGGTTCCACGGCCCTGGCTCAGTCCACCACTCGGCCCACTCCGCCCCCCCTGCACCAGGGAGAAACCCCCCTTTCACCAGCGGAACAGCGGATTCCCCTACGGCCGGTACAGGCGCGATCGATTGCGGGTCTGTTGGGCTTAGATGAGCAACTGTTCGGCCGATCGGGCGATCGCCGTAACCTGTTGCAATCGATCGATTACAGCTTGCGCTATTTGCAATCGCCAGCGGCCGCCACGGCTTACCAAAACTATCCCGTCGCTGGCATCACGCGCGATCGGGTGTTGCGGAGTGTGCGGCGGTTTCGGCAACTGGTGACCCAGGCGCGATCGGCCCGCGAGTTGGCCACCTTGGTCGATCGGGAATTCATGCTCTACCAATCGATCGGGCGGGATGGCAACGGTGATGTTTTCTTCACGGGCTATTACGAACCGATTTATCGCGCCAGCCGCACCCCCTCCGCCACCTATCGCTATCCGATTTATCGGGAGCCGGCCGACTTGGCCAGTTGGCGCACCCCCATGCCCACCCGCGAAATCCTGGAAGGCAAAGACGGCCAAGGCACCAACAGCCCCCTGCGCG
Source organism: Limnothrix sp. FACHB-1083 (assembly GCF_014696485.1). Lineage (NCBI taxonomy): Bacteria > Bacillati > Cyanobacteriota > Cyanophyceae > Pseudanabaenales > Pseudanabaenaceae > Limnothrix > Limnothrix sp. FACHB-1083. The sequence continues at coordinate 98,173 of NZ_JACJQD010000004.1, forward strand.
GCCAGGAAATTGCTTGGTTAAGCGATCGCCTAGAAGCCTTTTTGGTGCATATCCAAGGTTCGGCCCGGCTGCAATTGCCCGATGGCAACGTGATCACCGTCGGCTATGCCAACCACAACGGCTATGGCTACACCAGCGTGGGCCGCGAGTTGGCCAAAGATGGCAAGCTGCCCTTTGAAGGGTTGACCCTGCCGGTGATGATTCGCTATTTCCGCCAAAATCCCCAGGAATTGGATAACTACTTGCCCCGCAATACGCGGTTTATCTTCTTCCGGGAAACCTTTGGCGCACCGGCCACAGGAACCTTGGGTTTACCCGTTACGCCCGATCGCTCGATCGCCACCGATCGCTCCCTGATGCCCCCCGGAGCCTTGGCTTTGGTCAACACCACGCTGCCCTATGCCAGCGCGGACGGGCGCGTGGTGAATCGCAACGTCAGCCGGTTTGTGTTGGATCAAGACACCGGCAGCGCCATGATTGGCCCCGGCCGAGCCGACTACTTCATGGGCACGGGCCCGATCGCCGGGAATCGAGCCGGGGTCACCGGGTCACGCGGCCGGCTCTACTACCTGTTGCTGAAAAATTAGTTGCTGAGAAACTAGTTGCTGAAAAATTAGTTGCTAAGAAATTAGTTGCTGAAAAATTAGCAATTGTCCGCAAGCAGTTGGCAACCATTCGGAGATCGGCCATGAGCAACCAAGGGCTGAATGGGGCAGGGCCCCTGTCCCACGAGCAGGTCACCCAATGGATTGGGGAAATTCAAACCCTCAAACAACAGGTGACCGACCTGAAACGCGATCGGGATGCGGCCTACCAGGCCGCCGACGCTTGGCAAGCCCGTTACACCACGGAAGCCCAACAACGCCGAGCCGATCGGGAACAGTTTCAGCAACAACAGACCCGGCTGCAAGGGGAAGTCGATCGGCTGCGGGGCAATCCCGATGCAGTGCTGGATGGGTGGGAACCGCTGGGAGAGCCTGCCAGCACCGGGGCCGCCCTGCCCGCCAGCACTCCGGCCACCCTGGCCGAGGCTCAAATTGAATGTCGGCAACTGCGCGAGCAACTGGCACAACTGGTACGGCAGCTCCAGGCAGAACGGGAAGCCCACGATCGCACCCGACGGGATTTGACCACGGCCCTGGGCGATGCGATCGATGCCTTGGAACGGGAACGGCAGCGCTAAAAAGAGTCTGATTCAAAAACAGCAGTTCAGAGACAAAATGGGAGCCTTGAGCGTGCAAACGGCTTGGATTGTGGGATTGGGTAAATCTGGAGTGGCGGCGGCGCAACTGTTGGCGGCCCAGGGCTGGCAGGTGACCGTGAGCGATCGGGGAACGGGCGATCGCCTAGCCCCGATCGAAGCCACACTCACCCAGTTGGGCATCCAAGTCCGATTGGGCGACACCTTCAACCCCGACTCGATCGAGCCGCGACCGGATTTAGTGGTGGTCAGTCCCGGCGTACCTTGGGATAGCCCCGGCGTGGCCCGGGCCCGGGCGCTCGGCATCGACACGATCGGGGAAATGGAGTTGGCTTGGCGCAACCTGCAACAGACCCCTTGGGTGGCCATCACCGGCACTAACGGCAAAACCACCACCACCGCCCTCACCGCTGCCATCTTCCAAGCGGCCGGCCGAAAAGCGCCCGCCTGCGGCAACATTGGAGCCGCCGCCTGTGGCTTGGCCCTGCCGGAAGCCGACCCGATCGATTGGGTGATTGCCGAAGTCAGCAGCTACCAAATTGAATCCTCCCAAAACCTGGCCCCCAAAATCGGTATTTGGACCACCTTCACCCCCGATCACTTGGCTCGCCACTACAGCCTAGACAACTACTTCAACATCAAAGCCAGCCTGATTGATCGAGCGGCCCTGCAAATTTTGAACGGTGACGATCCGGCCCTGCGGGCCCAGGCGATCGCCCCCTATCCCAACGCCATTTGGACGAGCGTGGCCGGGCGTGACCAGTTGCCCGCCAACCCCGATCGGGGGGCTTGGGTCGAAGACGGTTGGGCCGTGGTGGCTGGCCAAGCGATCGTGCCCGTGAGCGCCCTGGCCATGACCGGCCGCCACAACCAACAAAACCTGCTGATGGCCGTGGCTGCGGCCCACTATGCGGGTATTGCCCCGGAAACCATTGCCCAAGCGGTGCGCGACTTTCCCGGCGTGCCCCATCGTCTGGAGCGGGTGGGCAGTTGGCAAGGCATCGACTTCATCAACGACAGCAAAGCCACCAATTACGATGCGGCGGAAGTGGGGCTGAAGGCGGTGGCCCAACCGGCGATCCTAATTGCGGGCGGCGAGGCCAAAGAAGGGGACGATCGCGCCTGGATTTCGGCCATTCAGTCCCGAGCCGCCGCCGTTTTGCTGATTGGCAGCGCGGCCGAAACCTTCCAAGCCAATCTGCAAGCGGCTGGCTATGGGGCTACGGAAATTGTGGAAACGCTCGATCGGGCAGTGCCCCGGGCCGCCGAGTTGGCCAAAGCACACGAGGCCCCGATCGTCTTGTTGTCGCCTGCCTGTGCCAGCTTTGACCAGTTCCCGAATTTTGAAGTTCGGGGCGATCATTTCCGCCAATGTTGTCTCGATTGGATTGCCCAACAAAGCTAAGGCAAACTGAGCCAAAATTGAAAGGTGAAAATTTCCAGGTCAGCGCTGGGAGATCTAATGCTTTTTCGGAGTCGGCTGCACCGTTGTTATGCTGCCTCCAACACTAGCCTCCAACACTAGCCACGAAAGCTCAAAGAGGTGGCAAATATGGCTTTTTTAACTCTTGAAGTATCGCTGGATATCTTAAAACAAGCGATCGTGGCTTTGTCCCCGGATGATCAGGCAGAGCTACGAGCCTGGCTGAATCAAGATCCGCCACTTTTGACAGATATGGGCCCTGAGCGATCGCCCAAATCAACAGGGCGATCAATTTGGGAAGCTCTGCAAACAATCGGCTCTTGGGTTGGTGATGATTTGGATGAGTGTTTACAGCAAGTTCGCGCTAATCGCAGCGCAGCTCAGTTTGACTGGCAGCCCAATCCCTTTGATTCAATTCTGTAATTCTTGACGTTTGCTTTAGGGTTGCTGTGATCATTCATAAGTCCCAGAAGGAGAATTCTCTTTTTGGGGCTTTCACTTTTTTGCTAATTTGGGATGTAAAGTGCTTAAATCATGGATCTAGAAAACTGCGCTTGAGTTCGGAAATTCTCAAAACAAGCTCATAAACCTAATCAGGAGGAAGCAATGGCTTTTTTACTTGACACAAATCATTGCAGCAAAATAATTCGCAGAGATAGCCGTGTCCTAAGTCATCTTCAAAGCCTTGACCAAGATACCGTTGCAACTTGCGCCATTGTTCGTGGAGAGCTGATTTATATGGTTGCCAATTCAAAATATAAATCCGAAAATCAGATAATAGTTCAAAGCTTCCTAAGCTCTATTCATGTCTATGAGATCAACTCGGACGTGGCTGATACTTATGGAGTGCTTAAGGCAAGAATCATTGAAAAATTGAGACCTAAAGATCAAAGAAAGCGTCAAAAGAATATTTTTCGCGATTCAGGTTTTAGTGACAATGACTTATGGATTGCTGCAACTGCAATCACTCATCAATTAGTTCTAGTGTCGGCAGATGATGACTTTCTCCGAATGCAGGAAGTTATTGACTTCCAAATAGAAAACTGGCTTTAATCATCTCAGTACAAGTTAGACTTTAGCCAGAATATGTTAACTCAGAGCGCTTGGTTTTTGCGATGAATTAGCGCTCTGTGAGTTTTGACCCTAATCTGAAAGCATCAATGGCTTTCTTGTACTACTGATTTGCTCGATCGCTTGGGGGTCGATCGAGCGCCCAGGGCCCGACGATCGCTTCACCTTGTTGTTCTTTTTCTGCTAATTCCAAATTCAGCGCCAACAGTTTTTCCAAAATGTCGTCGCTGGCTTTGAATCCGTAGGCTTTCAGGACGGCTTGATCAAGTCTGCAGGGTGGAAAATTATCAAAATTCTTTGACCTCAAATGAAAATATTATTGCCATTTCTATTTCTGTTGGGAAGTCTAACCGTGAGCGAACTGACATCTAAAAATCTCAGCTTTGGTTATTTGACGCAAACTCAGAAGACTCAACCTTCTAGAATTAATCTGTCAGGAATTTGGGAAGGTGACTATACGTGCAATCAAGGCCAAACCCGACTGAAACTTGATCTGAGAATTGATGCATTCGAGAGAGTAAAAGCTATCTTTTATTTCTCTGCTCACCCCCATAATCCTTCCATACCCTCCGGGTCTTTTGAGATGCAAGGCTTTTACAGGAGGCTTGATTCAGGTCGTGCTTGGCTCAGCTTGAGTGGTACTCGTTGGATTAATCAGCCTTCAGGTTATGAAATGGTCGGGTTGAGCGGGATTGTCTTTCTAAATGAACAGCGCATTATTGGTGATGTGGTCTATCCAGGATGCAAAAACTTCAACTTGAGACGGATGTAAACGCTACCGCCATCAACCGCCGCAGTTAATGCCAATCTCGAATTCGATCGCCCGTTAATTCCGTTACCGACGACAACACAACATCTGCGCCATTGGCCTTCAAAGTGGCAGTGTAGCGATCGCGCGTGGCCGAATCAACCAGGGCATGGGGCGGCAAAATGCCCACCGCAATCCAACGACGATCGGGGGCGATTTTGCGCGCATTCAGCACCGTTTGCATGTCCGCCGCCGTGTCGCCCGCATAAATCACCGGCAGTTGTAACCCGGCCGGTTCCAGGCGATCGACCACCATTTGCAAGCCCGTGGGGTCAGGTTTTTCCGGCGCATCATTCATGGCCACCAACACCGGATCAATTAGCCCCACCCGCTGAGTTAAAACAAAATTGGCCGAGGCCGGTGTTGCGCCGCTAAAAAATCCCCAGCCCGTTTGGGCCGCGGTGAGCTGTTCAAAATAGGCGCGATCGACCAGCAGCGGTTCATCGCAAATGTAGCCCGTCCAACTGCTGGGATCTTCGGGATTGGGGCCGCGATATCGCTTTTGGAAAAACAAGACCAATTCGTCATAGTTCAGGGCCAATTCTGCGCGCGATCGCCCCTGACTTTCCCAAAATCGATAGACAAATTCCTGAGAGGCTAACCAATCGTTATTCCAAGATCCTTCGGCTTTAATCGCGTCAATGTCCGCCATCGTTGGGCGAAATTGGCCATCGGTGAAGGCTTCCACCGTGTCCGCCAAGGCGCGGCGGTAGGACTGGCCCACATCCCGAATTACGCCATCAATGTCAAAAACTGCGATCGCCTGGAGAGAATTGGAAGTCATGGAAAGGGTCAATCAACAGAATAATCTGCAATCCTGTTTCAACAGCCGCAACCATATCATGGCGACATCGCGGCGACATTATGGCGATCTCGTGGCGACCTGGGGGCCTGTGGCGATGACCCGATCGCTGCTAATTGCGGAAAGGCGATCGTCAACCGCCTCCTTGCGGTACGATAGACTGCTGTGCTGTCGTCAGTTGCGATCGCCCTGGACGAGTTGAAGACCCGCTGGAGTCGCGTAAATTTCGTCTGAAGATCCCGACTGGCCGAACCCTTGCCAAATACCCGTAGCAGTCGATCTTGGAGGCATCAGCTTGTCGAAGTTTATTTTAAAGGTTCTCTGGCTTGAAGAAAACGTCGCTTTGGCGGTGGATCAAGTTGTGGGCAAAGGAACCAGCCCGCTGACGGCCTATTTCTTCTGGCCGCGGAACGATGCGTGGGAACAACTGAAGTCGGAGCTGGAATCCAAGCATTGGATTTCGGAGTCCGATCGGGTGGAATTGTTGAACCGCGCCACGGAAATCATCAACTACTGGCAAGAAGAAGGCCGCAAGCGTCCTCTGGCCGAAGCCCAAGACAAATTTCCCGATTTGGTGTTCACGGGCAGCAACTAGTGAGCAATGGGGGGCGATCGGGCTGCAAAGCTGTCGATCAATCCCCGTTGAATCGCTGTTTTCAATCAGCGCGGTGGCCTTGGGGCGATCGCGCTTGATTTTTGGCTGAATTGGGTTTGAATGCAGTTTGAATTCCGTCGGGCTTAACCGGCTGTTCACCTCGATCGGCTAGGGTGAACGCAGCATTGACCCCATCAGCCCGGTAGTAGCGCGGTTAGGCCAAAGTACGCCAAAGATGGGCGCACGGCGGTGCGCCCCTACGAAATGTGCTTGATCGCCATTTCAAACCGCCATTTCCAATCGTTTGATCATCTCCAGTCCTGCAATTCTCATCACGTCCCATGTATTTCCCTCCTGAATGGCACGAACATGCGGCGGTTTGGTTGGCTTGGCCCAGCCATCCCGATTTGTGGCTCGATGCCTATCGCGATGTGCAATCGGAGGTGTTGGGTCTGGCGCGGGCGATCGCCGATTGCGACCCCGCCACCGGCCAGCCGCGTGGGGAAGCGCTGCACGTGCTCGCCTGCGGTTCGGCCCAGGTGGCGGAAGCCCAAGCCGCCCTGGAACCCTTGGGAGCCACAATTTACGACGAACCCTTTGGGGACATTTGGTTGCGGGACACGGGGCCGCTGTTTTTGCGCGACAGTTTGGGGGAACCGGTGGCGATCGGGTTTCGGTTCAATGGTTGGGGTGGCAAATATCTGCTCGACTATGACGACTCGGTGGCGGAACGGATCGCCCTGCAATCGGGGGTGGACTTTTTGCCCCATCCTTGGACGCTCGAAGGCGGGGCGATCGACCACGACGGTGAAGGCACGTTGCTAACCACCCGCCAATGCTTACTGAACCCCAACCGCAATCCCGATTTGTCGCAAGCGGACATCGAAGCCAAGCTGCAATCCAACTTGGGCGTTGAGCAAATCATTTGGCTGGGCGATGGGCTGCAAAACGACCACACCGATGGCCATGTGGACAATTTGGCGCGGTTTGTGGCTCCGGGAACGGTGGTGTGCATGGAACCCAGCGGCCCCGATGATCCCAACCGGGAGGCGCTCCTAGAGGCGATCGCCACGTTGAAGGCGGCGCGGGATGCCAAGGGCCGGGCGATCGAGGTGCTGACGATTCCGTCGCCGGGTCGCGTGGAAGATGAGGAGGGCGAGCTGATGGCCGCCAGCTATGTCAATTTCTATATCAGCAATACGCGAGTGATTGTGCCCCAATACGGTTCGCCCTTTGATGGGGCAGCGGTGGCGGCCTTGCAGGCGATCGCCCAGGATTTGCGAGATATTTGGGGCGATCGGGAAGTAATCGGTTTACCCGCCAAAAATATCCTGCAAGGGGGTGGCTCCTTCCACTGCATTTCCCAACAGCAACCCCGCTAGCGATCGCGATTTGGAATCGTTCTATGCTCGATCGTCCAATTACCCATCAGGTCGCTCCTAAAGCTCTCCCAATTGAAATTCCTGAACCGGCCATTCAGGATTTTTGTCAGCGTCACCACATTCAAGTGTTGGCGCTCTTTGGTTCTGTTCTGCGCGAAGATTTCCGAGATGATAGCGATGTGGATATTTTGGTGCAGTTTTTACCAGGTAAAACACCAGGGTTCCAAATTGTGACGATGCAGGACGAACTGACTCAGCTCTTTGGAAAAGTTGTTGATTTGCGCACACCCGCAGAACTCAGCCGATATTTTCGCGATCGCGTTTTATCTGAAGCCTATATTCTCTACAAACTCAGATAGCAAGTTTAGATTTAGAGTCTATTTCCATCACCAACAACCATCCTTTTCAACCCATGACAAACCATCGCACTGTTACCGTTGCTGCCCTGCAAGATGCCTTTGAAACCTGGAATTTACAGGACAATATCGATCGCGTTGTGGCCGCCGCTCGCCAAGCAGCTAGCCAAGGGGCGCAAGTAATTTTGCCGCCGGAATTATTTCAAGGGCCCTATTTTTGCAAAGAAGAACGGGCGGAGTTTTTCGCCTCGGCTTACCCCGCCACGGAACATCCGGCGGTGGTGGCCATGCAGCAGGTGGCGCGGGAAACGGGCACGGTGATTCCTACCTCAATTTTTGAGCGCGACGGCCAGCACTACTACAACAGCTTGGTGACGATCGACGCGGACGGCTCGATCCTCGGTCTCTACCGCAAAAGCCACATTCCCGACGGCCCCGGCTACGAAGAAAAGTTCTATTTCCGGGCGGGCAACACGGGCTTTAAGGTTTGGCACACCCGGTTTGGCTGTCTCGGTGTCGGCATTTGTTGGGATCAGTGGTTCCCGGAATGCGCCCGATCGATGGTGTTGATGGGGGCGGAGGTGCTGCTGTATCCCACGGCGATCGGCTCGGAACCCCAGGAGCCAAATCTGGATACGCGGCCCCTGTGGATGCGGGCGATGTTGGGCCATGCGGTCTGTAATGTCGTGCCCGTGGTGGCGGCCAACCGAATTGGCAATGAAGAGGGGCAAAAGTTCTACGGCACGAGTTTCATTTGCGATCACCGAGGCGAGTTGCTGACCCAAGGGGCGATCGATCAACCCGAGATCCTGATGGCTCAGTTGGATTTGACTCAGACGGCGCTCGATCGGGCCAGTTTTGGTTTTTTCCGCGATCGCCGGCCCGAGTTCTATGGGGCACTGACGGAATCCGCCTAAAGCAACTATCTGCACAGCCGCCTGGGTTGCCGGTTCGTGGCAGACCCGAGGCGGATCGCAATCTTGATCGAAACTGATCGATCGAAACCTGCTGGGAAGAACTGCTGAAAGCAGCCTAAACACAAAGCTGCCCAGGTTTTTCGACCCAGGCAGCTTTGATGTGATGACTTTTCCTTGGAAGATCAGACGGGCGGGAATTTGCGACAACGCAGAACCCAAGCGCCGATCGGCAAGCGATTCTGAACAAATTGAATCAGCTCTTAATTGACGGATTGACAGTTATTTCAGGTACTCAGCTTCGGCTTCGAGGCTACGAACCAAATCGTTGTCACCCTTGGCGCGAGCCACTTCAATGCGGTGTTCCAGCAGCTTGCGCAGATTTTCGCGGTGAACTTGCGCAACTTGGGCGGGGTTGGGGCGATTGCGGCGGATTCCAAACATGGCTAGGAAACGATCGACGAAAGGTGGATAGGGGTTGAGAGTGCCTGGGACGATCGTTGAAGTGACCAACCAGACGACAGAAGGCGCGAATGCTGCGATGATTCAGCTTGCAGAAGCCAATCATTAGCTTCGGCTGGCGACACTAGCCACTCCTGAGAGGGCCTTCCATTGCTAAGATAGCGTAATTTTGATTCAGAAAGTATCAGCTATTACAGAAAATTTATCTTTTTTCAGAATCGATTCAAGTAACTGATGTTCAAGGCCCCCATCTTCCGGTAACCCATGGATTTTTCCTCAACAGTTCCCCTCACCGCTTGGTTAGCGCCGCCTCGGCCGATCGCCCTGTTGACGGACTTTGGCACGGCCGATGGCTATGCGGGGGTGCTGAAGGGGGTAATCGCCCAGGTCAATCCCGCCATTCCCACCATTGATCTGACTCACCAAATTCCCCCTCAGGATTTGTGGGCGGCGCGGTTTGTGTTGGCCAATTCGGCGGCGGCGTTTCCGTTGGGGACGGTGTTCTTGGCGGTGGTGGATCCGGGAGTGGGGGGCGAACGGCGGCCGATCGCGATCGCCTTTGATCGGGGCTGGTTGGTGGGCCCAGACAACGGCCTTTGGAGTGGCCTGTTGGCGCAATTCCCGGCGGAGTCGGCCGTGGTGCTGACCCAGCGCAACTTTTGGCGATTGCCGAACCCGAGCCACACATTCCACGGCCGCGATATTTTTGCGGCGGTGGCGGCCCACTTGGCTAATGGGGTTCCGTTGGCGGATTTGGGTAACCCGATCGACCCGGCCAGTTTAGTGAATTTGCCGTTGCCGGGTTTGGTGTCCCATCCGGCGGCCGGGGCCAATCCGGCCAGCTTGGAAGGAGTGGTGCAGCATGTGGATCACTTTGGCAATCTAATTTCCACCATTCCGGCCCAACGGGTGAGCGATCGCTCCTGGCGCGTGCGCATTGGCGAGCAACTGATTCCCTCGCAACTCACCTACAGCAGCCGATCGCTCCATGACTTTGTGGCACTGGTGGGTAGCCACGATTGGGTGGAGGTGGCCTGTGCGGGGGGGAATGCGGCCCAGCGGTTGAATTTGAATCGGGGCGATCGAATCCTGGTGGAGTTTCTAAATTAACCGAAAGGGCAATTCCCAGGCCATCCATTGCCGACAGTCGAGGGTATAGCTATCGGGGCTGGGCGATCGACTGGGCGGCGCAGCATGATTCACGCTGATTTCCTGGAGATCTTCCAGCAGTTGGCGGGCCAGGGCCAGCGGTTGGGCCAGGGGCCACAGGCGATCGCCCTCACCGGTTTGCAGGCTGGGCAAGCTGGCCTGCACCCGCTCCAGGGGATCTCGACTGAGCCACACCAACAGCGACCCCAAGCCCCGACTGGGGGCAGCGGGCCAACTGAGGGTTTGGCGACTGTTGGGGGCCAACAGGGTTTGGCCCGGCTCCGTGTCCTGCCCCAGGTCTTGCACCAGGGTGGCTCGTCCCAGGGAATCCAGTTGCAACACCAAGGCCCACAGGGGAACGGTTCCGGCATTTTCCAAGGTGAGTTGGGGTCGGCTGCCGCTGGTGAAGGTGGCCGGGGCGATCGAACCGTTGGGGCCGATCGCACCGCCAACATTGGGCAAAGTGCTCCATTGCAGAAGGGGGCGATCGGGCGTTTCCAAAGCCGCCAGGGTGATGCGCACGGGCCAACCGGCTCCCTGATTCAGCGTGGCCCGCCAAAGTTTCCGCGCCAACAAACTATGTAATTGTGGCCCTAAGCGCTGCACGGCGGTCTTGAGCGCTTCGCCACCTTCGCCCACCGTGTTGGGCCAGAGGGTTTGGCCCGGTCGCCAGAGGCCATAGGCGGTTTTGGTTTCGTCTCCGTTGGGGTCAGGATTGGCAATGGGGCGGGTCGCCCGGGCAAACCAAGCATCGATCGCCCGGTTTTCGGGATTCACCACCGTCACATGGGACAAGGCATCAAAGGCGCTGGTGGCATCAATCCGCTCAATGCGCTCAAAGTTTGGATCGAGAGCCACCTGTAGCCCCAAGTTGCGGGACAAAATGCGCCACCGTTCCCGCAAGAGTTGCCCCGATTGCCAGGCGAAGGCCTCAACCGGGCGATCGCGGCTGTCTTCGGCCACGGGTTGCCCGATCGCCCGCCAACCATTGCGGCTGGTGATGCGCAGTCCCCCAATCCAGGCTGTGTCATCCGCTGAATTCGTGGCTGCGGGTTCCAGAATGAGACCCTGGGTTGCGCCTGCCAACACCGCAGGGGCCAAACCGGCCAAGCTCACCGTCACCGTGCGATTCACCGAATCCGTTGCCAAGACTGTGCCCGCGCTGGGCCCCGCTGCCGTGGCTAACCATTGCCCCAAGTTTTCCCCAACATTTCCCCCAATTTTTTCCCCAATATTCTCCCGAATCGCGGCGGCCCCCAGCCGTTGGGCGATCGGCTGTTGCTGGCCCCCTTGATCCGTAACCTGGGCGGCGGTGCGAGCCAGGTCAAACCACAGGGTGCTGGCGGGGAGGCTGTTCCAAAGTTGTTGCACCAAGGCCCAGGTGAAGGCCCCGGCCACAAATCCCGATTGGGGCAATTCCAGCACGGGGCGATCGGGCTGGCTGGCCCGTAACCACCACCCGCTGGCGGCGGTCGATCGCCCCGATCGGGCGCGGCGTAACTGTTGCTGCCAAGCCAGTTCTTCCGGATCCAGAGCACCAGGGGTGAGCACCGGGCGCGATCGATGGCGAACCCAAGCTTGGGCCGGAGCAGGGGCAAATCCCGCATCCACAACGCCCAGCACCCGTTCCGTGGGCAGCGATCGCAGCCAGTCTTGAATCGTGACTTCGCTCCAATCGCGCAGGGGGGCGATCGGCTCTGGAGGGGTCGCCTCACGGGTTCCGGCGGCCAAATGGCCATCCACCGGAACCAACAGGCCCGTTCCATCGGCCAACAGGCCCCCATAGCCACTGAATTGCCACACCACCGCATCACCGGCCCGGAGTCCCGCCGCGCAGTCCTCTAAAGCCGCTTGCCATTGGGCCCGCCCCGCCGCCCGATCGGTCAAGGTCACCACATCCGCCGCCTGAAAGCCCAACCGCGAAGTTAGGAGTTCTTGCCAAAGGGCCACATCATTCAGGCAACCTTCCAAGGCCACCGAGGCCGCGTTGGGGGCGATCGCCGTCGGTTCGTATTGATTAATGCCAATTAACAGGGCCTTGCGCCGGCCGGTTGGTTCCGCCAACACTTGCGCCACCCGTTGGGCTGCGATCGCCTCTGCCAGCCCCCACCCGGCCAGCGCCGCTCCCGATCGCCCCAAAAAGTCTCGTCGCGAAAGTGCCATAGCTTTCAACTCGCCGCCGTCCGCCTCATCCTAGCGCGGTGATTCCCCGGCTCAACCAGCAATTTTCTGTACCCTAGTATTGATTGCCCATTTCTATCGCTTTTCTGCTCGATCATGATGCTGCTCCGTCCCGACGATCGCACCAAACTCGATGACAGCAACGACAACTTTTTTTACCAAGACCCACGGTTGGTAACCCATGTGGATGAGGGGTTTATTGATCGGCTGACTCAGCTCTATGGCCAACAACTGCAACCCAACACCAAGATTCTGGATTTGATGAGCAGTTGGGTTTCCCATTTACCGGAAAATTTAACGTTTGCGGAGGTGGTGGGCCATGGGATGAATGCGGCGGAATTGGCCAAAAATCCTCGGCTCGATCGCTCCATTGTGCAGAACTTAAATGTAGATTTGAAACTTCCCTTTGAGGATGCCTATTTTGATGCGGTTTTGAATACGGTTTCCGTGCAATATTTGCAATATCCGGAAGCAATTTTCAGTGAAATTCATCGCATTCTGAAACCCGGCGGCATTGCCATTGTCAGTTTTTCCAATCGGATGTTTTATCAAAAGGCGATCGCAGCCTGGCGCGATCGCTCCGAAACCGATCGAGTGGCCCTGGTTTGTGAATATTTCAACCATGTGCCCGGCTTTGGCAAACCGAAATACATAATCGAGCGATCGAGCGGGCCCGCCTTCCTGAGAATGTTGGGGCTAGGCGGTGGTGATCCGTTCTATGCCGTCATTGCTCAACGGGAACCGGTTGCTTAGATTGCTTGATTTGGGATTGCTTGATTTGGGATTGCTTGATTTGAAATCAATTTCGGGGGATTAACTCACGGGAACTCAATCCTTGGGGTTAATCCACCGGGGTGGGATCAGGGCGATCGGGCGAATTAGCCGGTTCAGCGGGGACGGGATCGATCGGGCGGAAGGATTGGAAAAAGGCCCGAGATTCCGGCCAACCCATGGATGACTCCGCCGCCGTGGTACCAAAAACCAGCACAAATAATTGGCTATAGGCGGGGCGAAAAATGGCGCGGGCTTCGTATTGAATGCCGCGCTTATTTTGAAAGGAAAATTTGAGAGTTGGCCATTGGCTCGATCGTACCCATTCCGATCGTTGAACCCGTTCGGCCCCAAACTGCAACGCCACCCCCGTGGCCACATGCTGAAGGTAATGTGGCAATGAACTGGAATTGGCGGAATCGATAGCCGGCCCCGCCTGATCACCCCTGGCGTAATAGAACCGCGTGCCGCCGTCGTAATGAGCGGAAACCCAGGGATCCGTTGAGCTGTCGGGTATGGCCGGAAACCAAATTTGAAAACTGCGATTGGGCGCTTGGTACTGATACCCCGCCGTGCCCGTTGGGGTGGGGCGGGTGGTCTCCGTGGCCGTCAGCTCCGCCGTTGGACCGGGGGCCCTGTCTGGAACTGAAACTCCCGGGTTCGATCGACCACAGGCCCCCAGGCCCCCACCGAGGCCCACTGCCAGCACCACTGGCATCAGGGCAACCCGTCGCACCAATCGCCTAGGGATCATGACTCATGCCGGAGGGGAGATAAACCGGCGATCGCGCGTAAGCGTTGACAACGAAGCAATTCCAAAAATTCCATGCCCGGTCGCCGTTCCAATTGGGCCACTGCTTCGATGCCTTCAAGCAACAACCGGGCCGCTTCCGGTTCTTCGTAGCCCCGACGCACCGCCACCGCGATCGCATCGAGATCCACTTCCAATTCCCGCTCGGTTCGCTGGTTGTTGCGCCAAATTTGCCAGCCGGCCAAGCCCGCCAGCCCACCAGAAGCCACCGCCCCCAATGCATCGCCTTGGCTAATTTGCCAAGCGGCGCTGGCCAAACCCACCAAGGCCGCCCCTTGATACCAGTTGGGTTCAACCCAGCGCACCCCCATTACCCAACAGGATTGGCGCAACATCAACAAATCTCGCTGGGGTCGGGGAATTCGCCGCCACAGTTCAAAATTCACATAGATTGGGCGCTCGCGCTGCCAAGGCAACGGCAAGGCACTCGACAACACTTGAGGTTGCTCTGAACGACCCACAATCTTGATTGTCATCCGTGCCGAAGCCGGCAACAGATCCAGTAAGCGCAATATTTCTGGCTCAGGATTCGGCATCGATCGCCCCACAACCCACCTATCCCATCAAACTCAATACCGTAGTCGAAAAAGGGGCAGTCTGGATCTGTTGTGGCCAAGTCTGTTGCGGCCAAGTCTGTGCCACTCTCGGCCCAGTCACGGATAAAGCCAGTTTGCCGAATTCGATAATGCATCCCAAAAATGCATCCCAAATTCGATGCTCCACCCTAGCGCGGCGCGGGGGCCGGAGTTGCGGGTGGGGGGCTGGGTTTCACCAAGGTTGGCGTGGCCGGCGCAAGCTTGGCGGGCGGCATGGGTGTGCCCAGAATATGGGGGCTGCCATCGTCATAAAAACCCGCCACGCAGGCAATCATCAGGGAAGCTATTGTGCCCACAAACAGGGCCCGCCAACCCAAATTCAGTAACTCTCGTCGCCGCTGGGGAATCAGGGCGCTCAGACCACCCACAAAAATGCCAAAGGCCGGCAGGTGGGCAAAGCTGGAAAGCGCATAACTCACAATCAACAGGGTGCGATCGCTAATTGCGTCGTTTCGGCGCAGTTCCGCCAGGGTTTGATAGGGCGGAATGGCAGTTTCCAAGAGCCGCCGACCAATGACCACCGCCGACTCCCAAGCATCATCCCAAGCCACCCCCGTCAGCAGTGTGAGCGGAAAGAAACAAATTCCCTCCAAGTTGGCCAGGGTAACCACTCGAAATAATTCCCCGATCGGCCCGGGAACCAGCCCTAACGCAACAAAGAAGCGATCGACCAGCGACACCAACCCCACAATCAACACCAGGGCCGCCACAATCCAGCCACAAATGCGTAACCCTTCCAGGGCCCCCGCCATGGCGATCGCCCAGGGACTACTATCCGGCTCGATCGCCCCGCCGGCCATGTCTCGATCGGCCAAGGCTCGATCACCTAAGGAACTTTCAGCCGCATTAAAAGGATTCAGGGGATAGTGTTCTGGTGTGCTGGGACTGGCTGGATTCAGAGGATTTTGCGATAAATTTGCCATCATTACCCCCGACAGGCGATCGCGCGTCAGGGGCACTTGGGTTTCCGGAACCAAAATTTTGGAAAGTACAAAGCAAGCCGGAATACCAATAATGGCTGCCGAAATTAAATGACCTAAAATGTTTGAAAAAACCGGCTGCAAAAAGTCCACATAGATCGCCAACGTGGAAGAGGAAGCCGTTCCAAAACAGCAAGCCAAAATAGCGCATAGCTCGCTGCGCGTCATTCGCGACAAAAACGGCCGCACCACGATCAACGCTTCAACCCCCGTCACCACATTCACCACGCCGCTTAGTGCTTCCGCTCCGCTCAGTCGGGTAGTTCGATAAAACAACCGCGAAAAACCATTCACAACCGCTTGCATGACCCCCAAGCTGTAGAGCAGGGCCATCAGTCCTGAAAAAAAGACCACCGTGGGCAAAGCGCGAACGGCAAAGATATAGCCCAAAGGTGGGTTTTCGCCAAAATCTTTAGAAACAAACTGGGAACCAAAAATGAATTCTGCCCCCGATTCGGCAGCGGCAAAAATCCCATTGAGAGCACTATTTAAAACATCAAAAATATCGCGCGTGATGGGCAGCCTGAACACCAGAAACCCCAACACCAGCTGCAGGCTCAGCCCCCAAATTAACGTAGCCCAAGGAATGAGTTTCCGATTTTCCGAAAAGAGCCAAGCCACACCGCAAAGCCCAAAGATGCCCAAAAAGGAAACGAGATTGAGATAACTCATGAGCAGGACAAGGAAATGAATTAGCCCCACGCCGCTACCGCTTAGCCTATTTTGGGCGGCGCTATTTTGAGCGATCGAGTTCAGGAGCGCTCCCCCAAATTAAAATGCAAGGAGGGGTTAAATAACAGCCATTGCCACTCGATCGCCCTCCGATACCCCTTGGCGGAATCCTGGTCAGCCCACCTCTGAGAAACCTATGGATGCCTTTGCACCGGAAGCACCCGACTGGACAGACTCCGCCGTTCACGCCCTGGAGTTCTGTTGCCCCACCTGTGGCGCATCGGTTTTAGAAGCGGAGCGCGTGTGGATTAACCGGCGATCGCCCGTGCTCACGGAAACCTACCGCCGCAAGTGGCAGGAGTTCTATGGGTGTCATTGCGGCTGTGTGTGGTGGGCTTGGAGCGATGAACGCCCCCCGTCTGATTTGGTGGCCACGGAGCCGCCAGCACCCCCCGAAAATCGAGGAGAAGATTGGTTTTGAAACGAGTTGCGCTCTCGGAAGTCCCGATCGAGCGGGTTTCCCACAACCCCGCGATCGCCAAGCAAGTGCTGTTGCGACAAGGCGACCTTCCCCACCTCACCAACTTTTCCCGAGCCTGCTTTGCGCCCGGCCAGGTTTCGCCCGGCCATGCCCACTCGGATATGCACGAAGTCTTCTTCATTGAAGCCGGCCAGGGGACAATGATCATTGATGGCCAGCGCTTTGATCTGGTTCCAGGTGTTTGCCTGGCGATCGCCCCCCATGAGGTGCATGAAATTGCTAACACGGGCCCCGAAGAATTGGTAATTACCTACTTTGGCCTACGGGCGATCGGGGATTGAGCAATCCCACAAATCTCAGCTATCTTTGAGAATGATTCTCATCCCATCGACAATAGCCAGAACCATCCCCCAGCGCCTACCGGCCTAGCGTCCACCCGCTAACGGCCCATCCACGCCCTACTTCATTTCCTTTCATCAATCCCTGTCCCATGGCCACCAGTCAAGATCTAACCGCCCCCAGCCCAGTCATGGCCGCCCCTAAATTGGGCTTGCCAGTCACCATCATCACAGGCTTTTTAGGCAGCGGCAAAACCACCCTGCTTAATCATATTCTGAGCAATCAACAGGGTCTGAAGACGGCTGTTTTGGTCAATGAGTTTGGTGAAATTGGCATTGATCAAGAGCTGATCGTTGAAGTCTCAGACGATGACAGCGTGATTGAACTCGCCAACGGTTGCATTTGCTGCAACATCAATAATGACTTGGTGGATGCGGTCTATCGCGTTTTGGAACGAGAAGAACGGATTGACTATCTGGTGGTGGAAACCACGGGTTTGGCGGATCCTTTGCCCGTGGCGTTGACCTTCCTGGGCACTGAACTGCGGGATATGACGCGGCTCGATTCAATCATCACCTTGGTCGATTGCGAAAACTTCAGCCTCGATTTGTTCAACAGTGAAGCTGCCTATAGTCAAATTGCCTATGGCGACATTATTTTGCTGAACAAAACCGATCTCGTTGCGCCCGAAAAGGTGGAAGCGCTTGAAGAACGGGTCAGGGAAATTAAGCAAGGCGCTCGCATTTTGCGCACCCAAAACTCGGAAGTGCCGTTGCCTTTGGTTTTGAGTGTTGGTCTGTTTGAATCGGATCAGTACTATCACCCGGAAGAAAGTGCTGATGCCCATGATCATGACCATGAACAAGCGCATGATCATCACAACCATGATGCTTGCGATCATGACCATGGCCATTGTGTCCACGACCACGATCATGACCATCATCACCACGGCCATGACCATGACCACCATCATCACTCCCATCACCTAGAAAATGATGGGTTTGTGTCCGTTTCCTTTGAGAGCGATCGCCCCTTTGTGATCCGCAAGTTCCAGAGCTTTTTGGATGATCAAATGCCGGAAGCAGTCTTTCGGGCTAAGGGAATTTTGTGGTTCCAAGAAAGCGAAAACCGCCACATTTTCCACCTGTCCGGCAAGCGCTTCACCCTGGAAGATGATCTTTGGAAGGGGCAACCCAAAAACCAGCTCGTGCTGATTGGGCAAAACTTGGATCAGGCTACGTTGCTGTCGCAGTTGGAAGATTGCCTGGCCTAGGCTGAGGCGATCGGCTGCGGTGGGCGATCGCGCCGTTTCCCTCGCTGGTTCAGAATTTTGAGCCTGGGGGGTTGCCCAAATGCAAAACTGATGGCAGAATGACATCTGCCGAACAGAACGGCGCAAGGCGGCATGGCCAAGTGGTAAGGCAGAGGACTGCAAATCCTTTACCCCCAGTTCGAATCTGGGTGCCGCCTTTAATCGAAACTCAATAACAGCAAGCGTTACCGCTCTCGGATTTTCCAAGGGCGGTAACGCTTTTTAAGGTGCAAATTAAGGCGGGAAATTAAGGTTTAGGGTTTGAGTTTTGCCAGGCTCGATCGAGGTCTTCTTCTGCTAACCACTTTTGATAAATTCCGTAATGAACTTGTGGTTCGTGCCCCATTGAGCGGGCCATAACCGACAGTGACTGCCGGCCATGGCCCCTCAGTGCGTAGCCGTGCCTCAGGTCGTAGGCGCTAAAGGGAAAGCCGAAGCGCTTAAAGGCGTTTGCCACTCGGTGTCCCAGAGCGGCGTGGCTTGCGCCGGAGCAGTTGGGCCGGCGGATGACCTGCAATCCGAACCGATCGGGCCAATCAGGCATCAGGGGGTAGACCAGACGCGGGCCGGTCTTACCTTCGGTGACCCGGAGCCTGGGATAGGGGTCAAACTTGCAGAAAAAGACCTCATGAGGGCGTAGCCCGTAGGCAGCCAAGATCCCGAAAACCCATCGCCACTCTTCCGAGGCGATCCGCTCCCAGGCTGCCAAGATTTCCTCGTCTGAAGGAATTTCGCGTTTAGCCACGCTCTTGGGGCCGTAATTCCCCCGGTAGGGCTTGAGGTCGATCGCCAGTCCAGCAAATCGGGCCAGGGCCTGATAGGCGAGGCACACGCGGCGACGGGTGCGGGTGTCGGGTTTGGTGGTTTTGACTGCCTCCAAAATTGCGGTGGCGGTCAGTGGCTCGTAGGGGTGCAGGCGGCGAAACGGGCCGGCATAGTCCACTTTCCAGGTGACTTCTGTGTTGGGCGTTTTAGGGCGGCGGGCCCAATAGTCCGCCTCAAACTTCTCAACCCAATCAGCGGTTAGTAGTTGTTGAGCCGTGGGGGT
Source organism: Limnothrix sp. FACHB-1083 (assembly GCF_014696485.1). Classification (NCBI taxonomy): domain Bacteria; kingdom Bacillati; phylum Cyanobacteriota; class Cyanophyceae; order Pseudanabaenales; family Pseudanabaenaceae; genus Limnothrix; species Limnothrix sp. FACHB-1083. Next base: position 117,527 of record NZ_JACJQD010000004.1, read on the forward strand.
CGATCGCCACAGGGCCCAGTCAAACTTGCCGCTCAGGAGTTGCTCCCCTAATTCCCGTGCCCGGCGTTCGGCTACCTTTAGGGATTGGAGGGTGGCGGGCAATTTTAGGGCGATCTTTTGCTGGTGGCGGTTTGGGTTTTTGCTTCCGGGAGCGGGCGGAAGTGTCGCCTGGAGGGAGAGGCGATCGCCACCAGATCGACTGCGAACCACGGTGATCGCCACTCGATACCCTTCTTCCTTCAGTCGCCCGTTTGATTGGGCGATCGCTCCTTTGATGCTGGATGCCATCGGTTAATCGATCCTCATCGATGGCGGCAGGTCGGCGGCGGCGCGATCGACTTCGGCCCAATGAGCAACCCAGTCGTTAACCAATTGAAGATAGGAATCTGCCCAGGTGCACGTTCGATCAATCAGTTCCGGGGTGATAGGGCGGGATTCGTCCCCCCAGTGGTTACGAATGGCGATCTTTTCGGCTTTTAGGTGGCGCAATTGCGCGTGTAGCTGTTGAGCGGTAGCCATTAATCGATCCTCATTGATGGCGGCAGGTCGGTCTCTTGCTCGTTGAGCAGGTGCTCCATCAAGTCCTTGGGGTCTCGTGCCCGCGCGTAGTGCGGCATGTATCGAGTGACCGTTGCGCTGGGGCGAAATTTAGCGCAGCCCTCTCGGATTCCATCGCCCAATGAGACCAGCACTAGCGATTCCCGGGCGCTCTTTTTCACGAACAAGAAGTGCCGCCAAACTCCCTCGTTGCAGTCATGCACTGCTCCGAGTGGCAGATCCTTGTAGGGGCATTCGTAGACGGGTTGAAATTGTTTGATCACTGGTCGGCTCCGAATAGGTTGAGTTGGCCCTGGCGCTCCAGGGCGATCGCCCGTTTGGTGGACATGGCCTGGAGATCCATGCGGCAATGGCAAGGCGCACAAAGGGCGCGGAGGTTTTCGGGGCGGCAATCTTCGGGGCGGTGGTTTAGGTGGGCCACCGTCAACACAAATCGGCCGGTTCGGAATTTGGCAATCGCGCCAAGTGGGCCGCCGTCGATCATGTCCACGAGGTCATCACGCCATCGGGGTGTGTTGTACAGGCGTTCCACCAGTTCTTCTGCGCTCTCGTCAGGGCGGCGGCAGGGGCGGCCGCATTGCTGGCAAGTCCAATTGGCAGATTCCTTGAGCGAACGGGCGATCGCGTCCCAGTTTTTGGGGTAAAGCTTGCGGTTCATCGGCATGGCACGCACCTAAAACAGGCTGAGTTGATGGGGTGCTGGGCGGCCGGCGGCGCGGTTTTTGTCGGATGCTTCGGTGCATTGAGCACATCCCGTGAACAGCACTTGTCGCTCTTTCCAAACCACGAGCCGATCGGTGCATCCACAACTGCAACGCCATCTGTCTTTAGCGATTCCAACCGACCCGAGAATCCCCCAGTGAGTCGATTCGGGATAAAGCTTTTCGAGGTTCATCGGCATATCACGCCCCCTTTTGAAGTTGAGCAAGGGTTTCCTCAAGTTGTTGCAAAGCCGCATCGCTGAACATTGGTTTAGCCAACTGCCAAATGGGTAGTAAATCCTCAATTGGATAGCCCCAGGTGCGAGGCGCAAACCCAAGCCAGTAAATGTTTATCTTGCAGTGCCCATCTCGTACAAAATTTCGCAATCGACAAACAACTTGCTGAAGAGTCCAACCACCATTGAAGTTGCGCCATTCGCCTTCGTAGTGGGTGTAAATCCTCTTTTGAGACTGAGGATTGAAGTACCAAATGCGCCCGCGCTTGTCGATTTCCAATCGAGCGATTCGGCCTTCATGTTCAAAGAATTTGCGCCCACGTTTTGCGATTTCTGCGATTACTTGATTCACCAATTCGAGGCGTTCTTGCTTGTTCATTAGGCGACCTCCTGGGCTTGGGTTGGGGGATAGCGGTAGGAGAGGACGGCGAGGCAGATGGTGGGCAGGAAGTGCCGATCGCCCTTGGGGGTTTCAATTTCGGCAAAATCGCCCGTGTAGGTGGCTGGACGGATGCCCCGTCGCGGTTTTTGGGTGAGCGATCGCACCTGGTGTTCCTGCCAGAGCCAATCGGCTTGGGTGATAGCCCGATGGTGGGCGTAGAGATCGAACAGGGGTTTGGCGGCGAGGATCACCCGATCGCCCGGCATGGGGTAGAACTGCCAGCCAAAGAGGCGGTCTTCGATCGTCTCGGTTCCGTCGCTGAGTTCGATCCAGGGCTGGCCGTCGTCGCCAATCCAGCGATCGACCAAGCCATAAACGGTGGGTGAAACTTCGGGCCGCCAAAGGAAATCGCCCGGTCTGGGGTGGGTCTCTGGGGTGTTGATCGAAAACATTTCTCTAGAAAGCGATCAACGCGATCAACAGGATCGCTAGAACGCTGATAGGGTTTGGATTTGAGGGCGTTGATCGGGCGATCAACAGCGATCAACAGCGATCAACGCGATCAACAGTGGGAAATCAAGGGTTTTGGGCGCTGGTGGGGGAGCGCTGCGCGGGTTGGTGACGGACGGCAGCGCGAGCAGCAAAAAGGCTAGTAACGCTTGCGGCGAGAGGCTTTCGGGTCTTCAGCGGTGGCAACAGCAACGGGCTGTTGATCGGTGTTGATCGCCGTTGATCGCTGTTGATCGTTTGTTGATCGGCGATCAACGGGGTCTATTGCTTGCGGGGTGGGCGGTTCGGCGATTCCGTTGATCGCGTTGATCGCTTCGCTAGAAACGGAAATGATCAACGCATCGTTTTCGACCTTGCAGCCGGGGATGGCAGCGGCGATCGCCTCGAACCGTTCCAAGACTTGGGGTTTTTTCAACCCTTTCATGGCCTGGCGACGCAACACCGTTTGGGTGGCTTCGCGGGCGCTGAGTTGCCCGCCACGCTTGCGGGCCGCGTCGTAAATTCGGAATAGTTCGCCGGTCAGGGTTTGGGCTTGCTGGTCTTCGGGTTCGGCGTGGGCCTGCACCAGGAGGAATTGACCGATATAAAAATCGGCCAGTTGAACGGCACGGGCGGCGGTGGTGGCGCTGATCCGATCGACCCAGGGGCGATCGCCTGACTCGCAAGCCCACTCCACGCAATGGAGCCAGAGGGACAGGCGTGGAAAATAGCTGCACATCTTGCCCAGGAAGAAGGCAAAGGCAGGGTTTTGGGTCTCGTATCGCTGGTAGCCGCGCCGGTAGCGCTCCCACTGTTGGCGCTTGATTGCGTCGGCTTCGGGGCTGAAAATCACCAGCCCATGGGGAACTCGTTTTAACTGCCGATAGAGCGCGTCGATCGTCCCGTAGATCGAAACCGTTGTATCTGACCACTGGGCAAAGTTGGCGGGCAGCGCGGGCCGGGCGGGCAGGATGCGGCTCAACAGGCCATCGGGGTCATCGAACTGGGCGAAGTGCCGCTCTGCGAGTTTGGGCTGAATGCCGCCTGCAATGTTCAGGGTTTGCCCTTTGAGCCTGAGCGATCGCTTGCCGTCGCTGTATTCCTTGCGGATCTTTAACGGTTTGTTCCAGGCCGTGAGCAACAATTGTTTACTGTTGCCTTTGCCCTGGCCTTTGTATTGATCCAGCCCTGCGAACAGTCCTGAAAGCTCGTCTTTGACCCAGCATGTGCCGGATTCTGGGGGGTTGTCGGCTAGGCGGCGGAGCATGGCTTCCATCTCGCCTTCATTGAGCAAAAAGGTGCGACGGGTTCCCAGAATCTCTTCCTCGTAGACCTTGGGATTGGCGGTGCTGTTGGCGTTGGCGGCCCGCTCGTCTTTGCCCATGGCTTCCCACTGGTCACGCACCATGGCCAACTCAGCTTCGGCCCGTTCCACGCGATCGTCCTCGCTGGACTGCATGGCCTCCAGGGGTGCAAAGATGGCATCCTGGGCGGCTGATTTGCCCGATGAGGGGCTGCTAACGTCCATCGTCCAGAAGATCGGGGCTTCGATCCAACTGTCGTGTTCACTCTCGCCCTGCTTCACGACGACGGCGACGCGGCCACCCAATAGAACCCCACAGGCGGGCAATAGGTTTTGCAGCAGGCGGATCGGGTCTACGCGATCGCTCGTGCTTTTCGTCAGCATGGCCCGGGCGATCGGGTCGGGCAAAATTCCCGTGGGGTCAAATTGCTTGCTGGACTGTTCAATCAGCTTTTTCAGTTCCAGACTGTCATCGGCCAGGCGCTGGCGCTCGGACAGTTCAGCGATCCGGGCTTCGACCAGGCGGCGCACGGACTGTTCCGATCGGCCACTGGCGGCGGCCAGCACGGGGATTTCAATTTCGGTGTCGAGGATCGATCGCTCAACCAGTCGGTCGATCGCTTCCTTCAGCTGTTCGGGGTTGAGGGCGGGGGCGGGTTCTGGCTTTTCGGGTTTGGTGGTTTTGGTGGGTTGGGCCTTGGGCGATCGCTTGGGTTGGACGGCGGCCAAGATTTGATGCCGGGTGGCTCCTTCTGCAATCCAGTCGGCAATATCCACGCCCTTGTCGCGGGGGAGGTTGTCCCAAATGGGGCTATCGGGCCAGGCGTATAACCAGAGGGCACGAGGGTAATCAGTGGCGACTTGTTCGGCATATTTCACGCCTAACTGGTCGCAATCAGGTGCTATGTAGAGATTCCATCCGTCGCCAAAATCCTGGCTGTAGTCGCCATAGGATTTGTAGCCACCGCAGCCGCCGATCGATGTGGTGGCCACCAAGCCCAATGCTTCCAGGGCTTCAACACAAGGCTCGCCTTCAACCCAGAAGATTTGCTCAGTGTCCCGAAGTTCTTTGATTTTTTCCCAGCGGAAGGGAGCTACGCGGCGCTTGTAGTCGGCTTTTTCGTCTTCGGTGAGCCGATCGGGTTTAACCCAGCAGCCGTGATACCAATACTCTTGCCAAATCTTGCGGCCACCTTTGCCATCATCTTCGCGGCGGGTACTGATCAGGGGGTTGCCCTGGCGATCGTAATATTCCCAGCGCTTGGATTGTTTGGGGCGAAGGGGCTTGGGTTTGGGCTTGGGGGCGGGTAGGGGGATAATGCCAAACAGTTTGCGGTCACCCGCGCCCTCGGGTTTGGCGGGTGGGCTGATTGCGTCGCGGATGTCTTTCTTGTGCTGCTCGTCGTCGGGATAGTCCCAGCACTGCCATTTCCCGGTCTTGAGGTCGATCTTTAGGTTGGTTCCATTGCAAGCGGGGCACTCGCAAACCAACTGTGTTCGGGTTTCTTTGGCAATATTAAGGCTATCCCGATGCTGCAAGAGGTCAAAAGTCATGGCATCGGAGAGAGGGGGATTGATGATGCGGCCCGCTGGGGGGCGGGCCGTGAGGCCTAAAACGGGATTTCGTCGTAATCGATCGGGTAGGCGAACTTAACCGGGTAGTCCCTGCGCCACCCTGCTTGCTCGATCGGGTGGAAAATCTGGACGCGGGGGCAATGCAGCCAGTTCACGTCAATTTCAATTCGTTTAGTCTTGAGCCGAACCGAGACCCAAAAGAGTTGGATCCAGGCAATTCGGTAGGACTGGAACTCCGGATCGTGCATGGCGGTCAGAATCCAGTCACGAACCCAGAGGGCGGCGAGGTGGAGGTTGACCATTGCGCGGGGCCTCCTGGATTGAGTCAATTGCCTTTGATTCCAGCGGATTAGGTTGCACTGAAGCTCCCGCACCGCAAGGCGTTTTAAGAAACTAACCATTGCGCGGGGCCTCCTGGATTGAGTCGATCGCCTCTTGCAAGGCCTTGGGTGAGGTGCAGCCGGAATCGATCGCGCCCTGAACGACGGCTTGGGCGATCGCCTGGGGGGAAAGTCCTGGATCGTCGTCTATGGCGGTCTGGATGCCGTTGGCGGTCAGGACTGCGAGCACATGTTCCCAGGTGGATGTAGTGGCGTTATTCATGGCCAAGTCCCAATAGGTGGTATTTTCCGGGCCGGCGGATTTTGCGGCGGCGGCGGCGTGGGGGTTGGGTGGGCCGATCGAGCGGCTCGCCAAAATCGGACAAATCAAAAATCGGAATCAGCCTCAATCCCGAGTCGATCGCCAAAACAGCGGTGTTGGCCGTCCTGGCGATGACGAGCAGCGTTGCCGAACATTGCACCAACAGCACATTCTGTTGGTGACTCGGGTTGGGGCAAAGGCGGGGCAAAGCATCGCGAATGTCGCTAGCCATGTGCCCAATGAGTTCCAGGGTTTGCCTGATGGGGTCGATCGGGTGGCTGCTGCTAGCAGGGCGCATACCGCCTCCGATCGATCGAGAAGGTGGGATAGCCCTTTTCCCGCACGGTTGCTTCCAGCCGATCGAGCTGGGCGGGCGAAAGGGCAGTTTCCGAAGTGACCAAATCGAGATGTGAGGCGAGCCGCCAAAGCGCGTCGGCGGCCAAGACTGTGCGGCCTTGTCCTAAGCCGAAAGCATAGGCCGCGACCTGTTTTTGGACATAGGGATCCAAGTGCTCAGGGCGGTGCAGCAAGTTAGTCATCTTGCCAGCCCTCCAGGGCAGAGAGCTGGGCCAGCAGTCCGGCTGAGGCCTCCGGCAGGAGCGCATCGATTTGGCTGATCAGAAGCTCGGGGGAAACTGAGCTGGCCCGATCGATCAAAGCGGCCCTCAGCAGGGAGCGATCGTGCCTGATTTGCAATTGCTGTTGACGGACGATCCGCAACAGCCTGAGCGCAAACTCGTTGAACTTTTCAAGCTCGAGTTCCAAGCGCTCGATCCTGGTATCTTGCCCCCCTTCCGGTGGATTTTGGAGAGGGGTGTGTAAACTTTGATGCATCGCGAAGACTCTGAAAACTGGGTTTTTCGTTGTCGGCTAGCGCGATACCCTTACAATCTTCGGTAGATACACGCAAAGGCAATCGCGGGTCTACGGATTCGTGGGTATCTAACCAAAAGGGGGCGGCAACCCGTCTTTTGGTCAGGGGCGAAGGGCGGCAACCCTTCGCCTCTGCTTTAGCTCTTATCAGTCAATGAACAAAGTTCGTGATAAATCAACTTGAACTTTGTTCATATCAAGCTTATCATGAGACAAGAGTTAGTCAACAAAAATCTCGTGAGTATCCGAGAATCACTACGGTTAAACCAACAGCAGTTCGCCACCGCCCTTGGTGTTTCGACTCGCACGATCTCTTTATGGGAAAACGGCAGGGTTCGTAATCCGCGACTGACTTTGACTCAAACAAAGCGCTTGGTAGAAATGACAGGTAAGACCTTGGATGAACTGGTGGAAATTTTTGAGGCGCATCTGGAGGATCCTCTGTCCTCTAACTAAAGCCTTGGTGAAATGCGCAAAGCCCACCCGATTGATCGAGTGGGCTTTGTTTTTTGTGACTTCGATCGCCGCCTTCAATCCTTCAGCGATTTAGAGTCCTGAGAGTGTTGGGACGCAGCGCATGAAAACAGCAACCGCCCTCGCCTTCTTGCTCACTGCATTGATTACCGGCTGTGAATCTGACGGCCCCGTCGTTTGCTCCGGTAGTAACTGCGATCGTCGTCAGGCAGACTTCAGTAACCGCAAAATGGCAGGCTCAAACCTCAGCCAGGGTTACTTCGAGAAATCGAACTTTTCAGGGGCAGACCTCACCGGATCCAATCTCGCCGGTGGCGACTTCCGGGACTCCAATTTCACCGGGGCCAACCTCTCCGGGGTCAACCTCAGCGGTGAGGCATACCTGAAAGGCGCAAACCTTTCCGGGGCTAATCTCAGCGGCGCAGATCTCACCAATGCTCGCCTAGACGAAACCGATCTCACCGGGGCTAACCTCAATGGGGCCAACCTCGCCGGAGCAATGCTGAACGATGCCACTGGCGTAGATTTGGCCGGGGCGAAACTCTGCAAAACGCGCCTCCCCGACAACTCAGAATCAGGCTGCCCCTAGGAATTTCTTATGCAAGTCGCTGCATTCCTGCTCTGGTCTTTGCTGGGTTTAGCGATCGGCTGGGCGGGAGCCGTGGCCAAAGCCGCCCTACTCGCCAACGATCCAGGATGGGCCGGCACGTTCTACATTGTGACCTGCGCCATTTGGATTGGTGGCTTATTCCTTGGGTCAATCCTGATTGCCCGTGGCTTCCAAGCCTGCGGTATCTGGTTCACGCGCACCCTCACTACTTGGTGCGGTGTCCTGACCGTTTTGCTGTGTGGACTGTCCGATCTGTCCTTCGACTACCTGCTTTGGCGCAAAACCCAACCCGCCAACACGCCCCCAACCCTCACCGCCTGGTGGCAGCAATACAGCACCAAAGACGTGATCTCCTACAGCCGTCGCCATGGGGCTACAACCTTGCCCCAGGGCGTACAGTTTGCGCTTCAGCTAGGGGTTGCCGCGCTGATTGTGGTGTCCGGTTGCTCCGGTCTGGGCTACGACCCTGAGGACGATCGCTAAGATATGGCCGCGCATGTCAAACAACACAACACAACCGCGATCAACCCTGTGGGGCGATCGCGGTTTTTTGTTGGGCAACTGGTAAGGATTACTTGCTAGGGGATAACTTGGAGATCGAAGGGCAGTGCCTTGACCCAATCAGATTGGAGGTCACAGTGGCGGATTTGGCGAATCCACTGCTTGCGATCATCCTTCCACCAAAAGCCCGCGTTTTTTGCCAGTTGTCGATTGTCGTAACCGACCAACGCGACAACCGTTACTCGCTCGGATTGGGTGCGGGTGATCGCCCCCTGAACAACAGCAGGTAAGCGATCACCCAACCGATCTAGGCAGGCCACCAGTGTCCGCACATCATCACCCGCCCGGTGCGCGTGCAACACCCCCACGCCCATCGACAGAGACAGGGCAATCTGAGATTGAGGTTTGCGAATCCAGTCAGCCGTCCACTCGAAATCGCTGTAGGCGCACAACCAAGGTTTACTGGACTCTGACTCAACCGCTTTCTTGAAGAACGGGCGATCAAACTCAGCATTAAACGCCACCCAATAATCAGCCAGTTCAGCGAGTTGGCGGAGGTATCGCAGCGCCCAATCCTGAGCGGACTCAACTTGGGTTAGGGCGGGGTCAATTTTATTGACCGACCAAGCGGGGTTGGTGGCACTGGGCAGCAGGGTAGAGACCGAAGCAACCGCGCCGCTCACCTCCCCAATGTGGTAGAGCGTGGCGGACACCTCAAGCGCGTGATCGTCAGTAGTTACGCCCGTAGTCTCGGTGTCAATCAGCAGTAAATTCATTGCTTTGTCAGAAATTGCAGTAATTCGGCGCGATTGGCATTGCGAGCCGTTTTCAGCCCCCGCTCACGGGCAATTTGTCGCAACTGGGCCACGTTGTATCCCTCCCACTGCCCCTCCTCGATGGCGGCTTCCTGGGCTTGGACTGGGGCGGGGCGAAGGGATCGTAGCCAGGCGATCGGGTCGGGCTGCTGGTCGGCCTGACGGGCAATCTCGGTTAACGCCTCATGAAACGATTGAGGCAGCCGAATCGGCATCGAGGGCGTGTTGCGCCACTTCGCCGCCCAGGTGGTTGAGGTGCGGCCCCCAAACCCCTCGCGGCGGGTCAAAGTTTCGGTGGTTTGCGTCACTGTGATTACCTAGCGCGTTACAGGCAATAGTCTAAAGCCTGTAACCGGCATATGTCAAGCCGGTTACAGGCTTGTTTTAAATCAAGCTCAATTGCTGGACTGCTGGATCGGGGGTGAGTGCCGTTTGCAGCGCTACACCAAAGTCCTGCCGCGCTCGATCGATAGCGGCCGGTGACGTGCTCTCATCATCCAGATCGTCATCAGGCCCCCAATACCCTGACCAATCAAAGGAAAACCATTCATCGCCATAAACCCAGGACAAAATCGGCTCGCCATAGGCGCTATATAGTGACCATCCATCGCGACTTTCGATCAGCTCATGGCCATCCGTATCTAGCGATGGTTCACCGCGATACCATCCAGCAGCCAACAACCCTAAAGCGACATCCCTAGGTGTTCCCTGCATCCATGCCGAAACGCCATCTAATAAAATTCGAGCCATAACGCCTCATTTCTCGTATTGCCTAGGGCGATTAGCCCTAGGCGTTGTCTTGGTCGATCCAATGGTCAAATCAGGCTCAATTGCTGGACTGCTGGCTTGGGAGTGAGCGATCGAACGCTGGTAATTTTGCCGAACAAATCCCGCTGAATCGCTACCGGCTTGGGGGTTGCGACGGGATTAGCCGAAGCATTGCAAAAATCACTCAAGAATCGGGCCAGCCCCTCATGATCGCCGGTTTTCCAGGAAACAAGGCTTTTACCATGCCCACCTAACTGAAGGCGATCACCGTCCAAGAGGCATATATAGAATCGGCCGCGAGAGAGCTTGATCCTGTACCACGGACGATCGGCGGGAGCTAGCAAAATGCCATCGCGAAATTTCCAGCCAAACCGTAGGGCCACCCGATTTATCGCATCCCAATCCGCAGTGTAATTGCGTGCCATATCAAAACCTTGTGTACTTGAACGCTGGCTTAAATCCCAGCTATTAGAGGCCGTAGCCCCTAATCGTGGGAATTAACCAACCAAAGTTAAGCGGGCAAAATAGGAAGCCGCTAGCGTGATTTGCCCCAGTCGGGATTGGCAAACAACCAAATCGCCAATCACGGAATCAACCGTAATTTCCAGACCACGAAACAACCAACGACTACCAGCAACAACCGGAAAGTTTTCGCCGTTCATGCCATCAACAACCTGGACAACCCCTAGCTCAATTCCGTCGGAGGGAATCACCTTGAAAACGGGATGGTCTTCTAACGCTACCGTCCAGCTATCTGAGTCAACAGATTCCACAACCGCGAAATAGCAATCGCTAGAAGTTTGTACCTTGATCCGCTTGCCAGTTAAGTCTTGCATTGCCTGTTACGCGCTTCAGAATGCTCTTAGCCTATAGCCTGTTACAGGCAAGTGTCAACCCCTAGCGCCAAAAAATATTTGCCTGTTACAGGCATTGACAACAGCCTGTAACAGGCATTATCTTAAAAAGCGAGCAATAGCTAACGCGACACGGCATTAAGGACGCGGGCTAAAAAGCCTGTGAACGGGTTAATGAACCTATTGCCAGCGTGAGAGACAGAACACTGAACCGGTGCTTTTGGCGTAGTGGCCATACCGCTATTAGCTAAGGGGACGTGCTGTTGGGCAAAGCCTAGGACTTGACCCGCTAACGCTCAAAAAATAATCAAACCAACCAAACAGAAACCCTAAACAAAATGAACAAGCGTAAGAGCCAAGGCAAGCGAAAACGAAAACAGGTTAGAGACTTTAAAAACCACGATCTAGCCGGTAGAGAACTAGCAGTAATTGCGGTCAATGATCTACACGTTGACCCCGAAAGATTCCAATACAAATTAAGAGCCGGTCGCGACGGTTCCGTTAACTCGCTAGCGGGGATTGCTGCATGGAGCTTTGCTGCTGAAAGCGTCCTAGATGTGTGGCGTGATTTTGATGGCAAGGTTTACGTGGTAAACGGGCACAACCGCCTAGCCCGCGCCAAACAATTAGGCGTAAAGAATTTGCCCTGCAAGTTTCTGAATGCGGTTTTCTGGCAACAGGCTAGGGAATTAGGAGCGATCGCCAATATCGCGGCTGGATGTGGCACTGCGTTGGATGCAGCCCGGTTCTTCAGGGACGGGAATTGGGATCGGGCCCGTCTGAAGCGCTACGGGATCCGCCTATCGCAGTCCGTTGCGGCTGATGGCTGGGCAATCGCTCGCCTATGCCCTGAGTTGTTCGATCGGGCCCTCAGTGGCACGATTACCGAAAAACGGGCAGCGATTATCGGATCGGCGGGCCTCACACCATCTCAGCAAATCGCCCTGGCTTCAGCGATCGACAGCCGTGAATCGGCCGGCAAAATTTGCACTGATGACCAGGTGCGCGAGTTGGCAGCACTAGCCAAAGTTTCGGCTACCGAAACGGTAGAACAAACCACATTGTTCGGTTTTGAGAGTTTCGAGCGCTCTCTAATCTTTGAAACGGCTGAAGTCCAGGCCGCGATCCGGGCCCAACTGTCGGGCGATCGCCGTCTCTACCGGGCCGCCGTGAAGGGAGCTGACACTTTGGAATCGGCCAGCGTGGCCACGGTCGATCGTTCCGCTGGGGAATCCCTAGCCGATCGGGCCAAGACCGCCCTAGAACGTTTCAACGCTGAAAAGCTGCTTGCTGGCCCCATTGCCCAAGCCGTCCAGCAAGCGGCCGAACAAATTGCAGCGGGCCAGCCCAAGACCTGCGCGATCGCCCAAGCCTATGAAGCCGTCCTGGCATTGCTGGCATAAAAAAACGGCCGAGCATTGCCCGGCCGTCTCATCTCTCCATGTTCTCAGGGGGAAGGTCGCACCAACTGCCTTAGCGCCACCTCGAAAGCCTTGCGAGCAACCACGTCCCGAGGGGTTACCATCCACGCTTGCAGCGCAAGAGCAACGCAACAGATAGCCTCTTCTGTGTCTTCCTCACTCTCTCGGTGACCCGGCTCAGGGGGTTGGCGGCTTTGGCTTGTCTCCATTGTCTTTTCTGATGCAACCTTTGGCAATATCTGACCCTGACTATCTGCCTCAGTCGCCTTAGTTTGCATAACATAATCCTCCAACCAGTCCCCCAAGCTCTTGCCCGCCGCTTCAGCTTCACGACGGCAAAACGCCTGAAATTCCGGGCTAATCCTGAAATTCTGAGTGACCTTGCCTAGGTATTTTCTGCCCATTCCGCGATTCTCGCATGGTGACTAACGAGATACAAGTTATTTTTCTTTGCATTGCCTATTGACATAGACGATACAAGATTGGTAAAAGTTGTACAAGATAAAACGCTGCGATTTCGCAGCGAGAACGCAACAACTTCGCAACACCACCAAACCCATATGGCCAAAGGATTTGGGTCTGAACCCCCGGTTGACCCGCAACCCATTCGCAGCACCTTCGCAACACCTTCGCAACACCTTCGCATCACCTTCGCAGAACCCTCGCAAGACCTCGCAACGGAAACCACCTATAGCGGCGTTGAGCTGGCCAACCTCCTGGGCTGGTCAGAATCCACCCTCCGTAACCGGTTTAAGACCGTGCTGATCCTGGTGCAGCGGGGTGTTTTGACCCGTGAGGAACTCAGCGAAAACGGCCGCTACACAGAACGGGCCCGCCACTTGCTTGAAAGCTTGGGCGCTACCCTCGCGACCGATCGGATGGGCGGCCCGCGCTGGCTTGAAGAACAAGCCAAGACCCTGAAAACGTTTGCCGCCATGGCCGAAGCTGTGCCGGTGGAAGTCGTGCAAGACGAACCGGGCTACTCCGGGGCGATCGCACTCTATCAGCAACGCACCACAGCGATCACTCAATCCACCGAAGAGATAGTGGAAAGCACCCTCACGCTGGTCTCGGGCTTACGCGCCCAGCAACTTGGTTTCCGTCGCCAGCGCCAAGAAGCCATGCGGCAACAGGCCAGGCAACATGCAGCGGAGGACGTTGCAGTTTACGAGGCCACCTACGCTCAGACCATGAACGAACTGGCGATCGCATCGGGAAACGCCTCAGTCGCCTAGCCGCCTGGTGGCGACGATTTTGGAAACGATGAGAGCCGGGGGGATGGCACTCCCACACCGGCTCAGTAAACCTCAACAGGTCTAAACCCTATGTTCGGACGGAAACGCCCAGACGGCAACTCTCAGAGCTTTGAAGAGCTGCGCCGCATTTATTTACAAGCCAACGATCTTCACACCGATGATCCACGGTTGGCAGAGCGGGCCGCTACCGCCCAGGCCAAAACTGCCAAGGGCTACCAATTATTCGAGAGCGATCGCCAGGCACTATCAGATCTCAATCGCGAATCGCGGAAGGATGCGCCGCCGCCGCCCAAAATGCACGCCGACGACGATTCGGCGTGGCGGTGGTGGTAGCTATGGACTTGATTCTGAGTTTTTGCCTGGCCGGGAGTCCAGGCGACTTCCCCGATCTGGCCAACTGGTTGCGCGGCTCTGGCCGCCGGGGCTGGGTTAGCCGGATCGAATACCGGCGCTGTAACGATCGCCGCGATTACGGGTGCAAGGGAGGTTTTCTGTAATGCAGCACTTCCAGCAGCGGCAGCGGCAACCGTCCCAGCCAGTCCACCCCGAAGCCCCAGACGGCGAAGGCTGGTTGCATGTGGCCGTCAAGCAGCAATCGCCGCCACCACCACCGCCGCCACCGTCGTATTACTATCCCCCGCCGAAATCCCCGCTCCGCTACTGGGTTCCTCGCATTGTGCTGGCGCTGGCTGGCTACTCCCTCGCGATCGGCTACCGGGACTGGGAAATCCTCCAAGCCAAAAACCGCGAAGCCCAAGCCCTCCAACAAGTCCAGCAGCTCCAGCAAGCCAAAGAAGTCTACTGCAAGAGCCTATGACGGCCCCACAGCAAAACGCCCTAGTCGTCGCCGCCTTGGCGGCCACCTGCCTGGTTGGCGGCGTAGCTCAGGGAAGCGGACAGGCGATCTTCGCCGGGTTCGGATTTCTCGCAGTAATTCCCACCACACTCAATCCCCCACCCGATCCGAAGTAACGAAGCAATCAAACCCCTAAGAATCAAGAGGCATCAACCATGTTCGGGATTCGCAACTTTTTGAAACGCCATCTTTCGGTGGAAGCTCTCACCAGCTCAGTTGAGCGCAAAATCGCCAGCGACATGGCCCGCGATCCTTCCCACCCCCGCAACGCGATCGGCGGGAAATTGATCGCCTCGATCCAATCCGTTCGAGAGCAAGCGATCGCCCGTCGTGAGCTTGAAGATTTAGTCCCGGCCCACAACATCCGAGCGATTGAAGTCAAGGCAGAAATGGATTTTTTCGTTAGTCAGACACCTGAATGGCAGGTTGCTCACGCCGACGAAAGAGAACGCATCCAGCGGGCGATCGATTCGCTCAATCAGACATCAGAGCGAATCAAATCCCTGGCTGACACCGCTGGCATTGAACTGAATGCCGTAGACATCCATCACGGCGCTCTCTCTACCTGGAAGCAACCCTAACCCGCCGCCCCCAAGTAACCCTAGCCACCCCGCCCGCGCGGGGTTTCGAGTTTTATGAAGCGCACTCAAATCGCAATCCAGATCGCTAGCTGCCTAGCCGCCGGTTCACTGATGGCCCACTCCTTCGACCAAAAAGACCTATCGCAACACTTGGCTACGGCTTGCGCTGCGATTGTGGCCACAGAAACGCTCGTGATCGCTTCTAGTGCTCTGGAGGATGAGTAATGCAGCCCGTCAACATCGATATCGACCTCCATGGCCAATCGCAGCCCACCGAGCCACGCAACCCACGCGCCAAGCTGCTGACCCTGGCCGCCTTTCCCTCGCTTCAGCCCGCCAGCGTGGCCGACGCGATCGGCCGCCTGCTTTTTGCGATCGGCTCCGGTTTTGGGCTGGTCGGAGCCGTTAGCCTGATGCCCCCCACGCCCCCAACCTGGGCGCTCCTGGCGTTGCTGGTAGCGATCGCCCTCACCGTCGTGGTGTTGGTGGCCAAATTCGGCCACCGCTCGGAACAGGCCGCCCTCACCGTCTACGGCGCAATGGGTGCGGTTTCCGCCTTGATTGCTGTTTTTGTGGGGTAAGTTGCTGTGATTTTTGAGCATCTACAAGACAAACACCAGGCGGCCACCGCCCTCACCCGGGCCACCTGGGGCGCGATCGCCGTGGGGGCCCTCTCAGTTGTTGCAGCTCCCTGGATTGCCCACCCCGCAGCCCGGTTACTGTTTGGCAGCAGCGCGGCCACCATGGGGGCGTTGGCGATGGCCACCGATCGGCAAAAGCGCAAGTTAGATGTGGTTTTGAAAACCGCTGAAGCCGAAGGGGCGATCGCCACCATCGCAGCCCTCCGGCGCGAGCTGGCCCCCGCCCGAATTGAGCAAGCCCTAGCGCTGCCGGAATCGTCCGACCCGCTGCCCATGGCCCAATGGTGGGGCGATGTTTTGGACGCACGGTTGCTGCTGATTTGCGGGCCTCAAGGGTCGGGTAAAACCAGCCTTGCCCTGCGACTGCTGGCCGATCGCGCAAGCCAAGGTCATCAGGTGCAAGTTCTCGACCCTCACGCAGCCAAGGGGCAATGGCCTTACCAGACCATCGGAGCAGGTAAAGACTACCGGGCGATCGATGCCGCGATTAAGGATTGGATCGATGGAGTGGAGGGGCACTACCGGGCGATCGCGCAAGATGCCAACGCACCCACACCCACGCCCCAAACACTGCTGGCAGAGGAATTAACCCAATGGGCTGATGAGGTTGAATCGGCTCCCAAGATGGTGCGTGTTGCTTGCTCGGATATCCGCAAGGCCAAGCGCTACCTAGTCGCTGTCAGCCATGGTCGGACACTGGCCACCCTCGGGGGAGCAAAGGGGTATCGCAGCACGATCGACAATGCGGCCATGGTGCTTGAACTTGACCGGGCTGCTGATGAGCTAGGCGCATCCACCGGCCGGCTCTACCGTCCCGGCAACCCGGAACCGATTCGAGTTGCGATCGACCGTTGGGCCCCCACTCCTGCGATCGCAGCAGCAGCCACCGCCTCAGCAATCCCAGGTGTTAACGCCACCCATTTCGCTCTCGAATGGGACTTGCGAGAAGCCATTGAATTGCCCCACCAAACAATCGCCAGGGCAGAAGTAAAACAGGAGATTTTAGACCTTGTTCTTAAGGCCTTGGATGGGCGAAGCAACTGGTTTTCGATGGCTCAGATCAAGCAGCTCCGTCGCCCCTTGCAGCGAGTTGATGACGCAGATTTAAAAAGTGTCTTAGACGCTGCTGTGACCATGGGAGACCTCGAAATTGACCAATCTGGCGCTATTCCCAAGTACCGTCTAAGTAACGTCTAAGTTGCCCATGCCACAAGGCTTAGACGGTCTTAGACACCCCCGTCTAAGCACCGTCTAAGCACCGTCTAAGCGTCTACAGACCGTCTAAGCTAGATAAATAAATTTTGCCCGCCAATCTTTTGGCGTTTTTTTATTAGCAAAACCTTCTATTTTAGCAAATTCAGCTATTGATTATTTCGTACAAAAAAGACTTGCAAAAACTTAATTAGTTGTGCTTACAATAATCAAAGACCGCACAAAAACACCCCCAAAAACGTGCCAGAGCCAACGCTCGAAGAAATCTTTGAAGGGGCCAGCCAAACGCTGGATTCGATCGTTTTGCCCAAGGAGGCGCTGGCTACCCTCGCCCCCAAAAGCAGCAACACTGGCGATCAAATCAGCGCGGCGTTGCTGTCCACGCTTCAGCGGTTCTATGTGCCAGAGCGTCGGGCGCGGGACGGCGATTGCTCGATCGTTTCCGATCCGCCAATCCAAATCCCAGACCTGTTCTCTGAGGGGCGATCGCATCATGTGCTGTCCTTGGGGTTCGCTCTCTACTACGAGAGCCAAGTGCCAGAACTCCGGGCCGATCTGCTGGGTTTTCCGGGGCCGCGCAAGCTGGCAGTGCGAGCCAGGTTGGCGCTCAGGATCACAGGCAGTTACCCGCGTTCTTTGGGTGGGTCGATTTGGGCGATCGCTCAAGTCAGGGTGGCGGCTCAAGCGCCAACCCTGTCCACTTGCTCAATCAGGGCGATCGCTCGGGTCGAGGTGGTCAGGGTTTCGGTACTGACTGGGGTGGTTTGCGTTGTGGCCCGCGTCCGAGTCGTCCTCGGCGCGGCTATCCCAATCAGGGCGGACTTGCCCACACGGGCGATCGTTCAAGTCAGGGTGGCGGCAATTTCACCCGCTTTGAGCGTTTTCCCAATCAGGGCGATCGCTCAAGTCAGGGTGGCGGCAGTTCCGATACTTCGCACAGATATCCCTGTTCGGGCGATCGCTCAAGTCAGGGTGGCGGCAATTTCACCCGTCCTGGCTGTGAGTCCGATCCGGGCAATCGCCCGCGTAGGGCTAGATCGCGTGGCTGTGCCGATTGCTCTTACTGCGGTTGAGGCGATCGTTCAAGTCAGGGTGGCGGCAATTTCACCCGCCTTGAGCGTTTTCCCAATCCGGGCGATTGCTCAAGTCAGGGTGGCGGCAGTTCCGATACTTCGCACAAACATCCCTGTTCGGGCGATCGCTCAAGTCAGGGTGGCGGCAGTTCCGACACTTCGCACAGATATCCCTGTTCGGGCGATCGCTCAAGTCAGGGTGGCGGCTCAAGCGCCTTGGGGTGTGGTTTTGCCTGTGCGGGCTACTGGGCAAATCCTGGTTGTGCGCCAGCACCCTCAATTGGTGGTGCTTTTCGTGGGGGTGCGGGTTGCGCTGCTGTCGCTAGTTTCCGTGCCCCGGCGAGTGGATACCCCTGTGCTCGCTGTCGTCCAAATTAGGCTTAGAGGTCAAAATGCCGATTGATGTTCCTTGCCGCGAGCTCGAGATAAACACGCTCGACTGGCTATTTAACTCCGGCCCAACCGTCCAGACAATCCACGGGATTTTGATCGACGGCACGACGGCGGAAATCACAAATCTGATCCAGCGGCCGAATTTATCGCTGGCGGATGTGGTTGCTTTCGAGCTGCCTGAAGCAACAGCAGCCACTTATACCCGGACAAGCCTTAAAGCTCCTGCCCCCTTACCAATCGTCTTCGATTCAGTCTCTGATCAGCGCTCCGAAATTGATCGTGTAATTTTTGCCACGACAATCACTCCGGGGCAGGTCTGGCCTTACTTAGGGCTGGGGGTCGTTGCCAGGAGTCGTCCTTGGGCTAGTCGCTTGCTGACCGCCACAGACGTAAACGCTGACTGGGTGCAATTTCAAACAAGGGGAGTAACTTTTGTTAACGGCGAGCGGGTGATCCTTACTGCCGAGCCAGGAGGAGTGCTGCCCGGCGGAATCAGCGCAAACACGGTTTACCAGGCAAACATTGTCGCTACAGACGCAAACGTCACCCACTTCAATCTTCGCACTCTGGGTAGTACGACAAACATCAACATCACCACTGCCCACACGGGCAACGTGAGAATTCGATCCGTAGACGGATTTTTGGCAAAGCTGACGATCGAGGGCACTGGGTCGATCGGTAATCCCGTGCTGCAACGGCAACAAGCCAGCGGTACTTTCCAGTTTGGCCTAGAGGCCGGCATTCAGGCGATCGCCTAACCCTAAATTCCAACAAAGACACCACACCATGGCCGAACTCACCCTCTCGCAACTCCTTCCGGGCGCGACGCAAGACGAAGACATGATCATGATCCCAAAATCGGCCCTGCCGATGGAGGCGGCGGCCGAAAACCGCGCCGACGTGATCACCGTGGCCCTTCTCAAGCGACTAAGCGCAGTCTTCACCCAGGCGAATCGCGATGGCGACCTCAGCCGATCGATTGTTGTCCAAGAAGGTCGCCCTTCGTTGCAGCAAACCTTCGACTCCTCTGGTAGCAGCACAAATTGGCTAGTTTACGCCTTTGATTGTTCAGTCTTTAAGCAGTGGGATCCAGACCCGCTGGACGCAAACATTTTCTAATGGTCACCCCCTTTCGTCCGCCTTCGGCCAGTGTTTTGCTCGACGGGCAACCCGTCAAAACCTTCCACAGCCCAGACGGCTGGGCATTGGTCGGGCTAACGCTCTTTTACGGCTCTGTGCAGACGGGACAAGTTCAGGTCGGGTACAACAGCAACCCCTGCCCTAACGGGGGGAGCTACTTACCCTTCTTTTACGATCCGGCGCGGGGATTCGTTGGGCGATGGGCCCGGGCGGAGGGCTGCTGGTCTGGGAACTGGTTTCCTACCGCCTCCTCGGTGGATTCCGCCTGGGGGCGCTGGTATGCCCCACCGTCGCCCGTGGGGCCGATTTACGAGCCGGTCTATTCGTTTTACCTGCGTTACGTTCCCAGCGCGATCGCCGCCAACGGCAGCGACGTATCCGGCCCCTTAGGCGTGGAACCCTACGAAGTCCTGTACAACTCCATGAGCGCTCGGGACGCGGCGATCAGCCGACACACCACCACGACGATCGGGCTGCTGGTCTGCGATCCCGCAACCCAAATCCGGTGCGGCCCTTCGCTAAAAACGAGCACCACCACCTGCTGTTTGGACTGTGCCACGGTTTCCGCCCAGTTCGGCGGGCTGGCGGCGGCCCTGCAAAGTGCGGCCGGGTTCACCCGCTTAAAAGCTGATGCCCTGATTGCCCAAGCCGCTGAAAATCGCAAAAACAACCCATGACCACTACTTGCGACGGAATCGAAGCTCAACTTGCGGGGATTAGGGGATCCCTGTCTGCCCTGACAGCCCAGGTGGCTCGCTTGCGTCTGGAAGGCGGCGGCGGCGGGGGAACTGTGGATGAGGTCGCCAGGCGCATGGCCAAGCAAGCGCTCGCGGAAGCGATCCGGGCGGATGCTCATGCACTTCGGGCCGAAGGTCGAGCTTTCGACGCGATCGCTCAGGCAAACGAAGCGAAGGCGATGGCGGCGATGGCTTTGGCGGCGGTGGCGGCTCTAGGGATAGCGGCTCTCTGGTCGGCAGTCAACGCAGCGATCAGTTTAGGATCCAAAGCGCTCAATATTGGTGCTCAGGGTCTCTCAAAAGCCGGACAAGCCGCAAGTGCCGCCTCGGATGCCCATGATCTCGCTAATTTAGGGTGCGATTTGGCCGAAAACGCCCGCAAGGTTGGGGTTAAAGCCGATGGGCGGGCAGGACGGGCACAGCTTGAAGCGGGCAAGGCCCAAGCCAATGCGGACTACGCCGGTCGGCAGGCTGAAACCGGCAGAGCTGAAGCACAGAAAGCCAGCCGAGAAGCCAAGGATGCGGATGGCCGGGCAAAGCGAGCCGATGACAACGCCGATGAGGCTCACACCAAAATCGAGATTGTAGCGGGTGACATTGCAGACGTTTGGAGCTTCGTCAAAGAGCTAGATAGCTTTATCAAGGAAGCTTTTGCAGTGGCAACGGGAGCAAAATCCCTGGCTGAAGCAGGCCTTGATTTGGCCCATAGCGCCCTCGACATTGTGGGAGATGCACGAGACAACGCCAACAAAGCTAAGGGGTTAGCCGGTGGTGCTTTGGCAACTGCTAATAGTGCTTTGGCAACTGCTAAAGGGCTGGCAGGCGGAAAAGGTAAGCAAGGCCCTGCGGGCCCGCCAGGGCCGAAGGGCCCACCGGGAGATAAGGGGCGGCCGGGTGACCCGGGCAAGGCTGGTGACCCAGGAAAGCCAGGAGATAAGGGGCGGCCGGGTGACCCGGGCAAGGCTGGTGACCCGGGTAAGCCGGGAGATAAGGGGCGGCCGGGTGACCCGGGCAAGGCTGGTGACCCAGGAAAGCCAGGAGATAAGGGGCGGCCGGGTGACCCGGGCAAGGCTGGCGATCCAGGTAAGCCGGGAGATAAGGGGCGGCCGGGTGACCCGGGCAAGGCTGGTGACCCAGGAAAGCCAGGAGATAAGGGGCGGCCGGGTGACCCGGGCAAGGCTGGCGATCCAGGCAAACCAGGTGACCCAGGCAAGCCGGGCGATCCAGGCAAACCGGGTAGGTCAGGTGACCCGGGTAAGGCCGGAAACCCAGGAAGGCCAGGTGACCCGGGTAAGGCTGGCAATCCAGGAAAGCCGGGTGACCCGGGCAAGGCTGGTGACCCGGGCAAACCAGGTGATCCAGGCAAACCAGGTGACCCCGGTAAGCCAGGCAGACCGGGTGACCCAGGCAAGCCGGGACGGACAGGTGATCCAGGTCGAACGGGCGATCCAGGTAAACCGGGTGATCCAGGTAAACCGGGTGATCCAGGCAAACCAGGTGACCCAGGCAAGCCGGGTGACCCAGGCCGCCCAGGTGACCCCGGTAGGCCCGGCCGTCCAGGTGACCCAGGCAGGCCGGGACGGCCGGGCGACCCCGGTAGACCTGGAAAACCAGGGCCAGACGGTCGCCCTGCTGACAACGATGGTGACGGCAATAACAATGGCGACGGCGATGGGGGTGATGACGTGGACACCGCAAGGATTTTGCGTGAAATCGAGAAAGTCCAGAAGGCAATCGGAGTAAAAGATTTACCTTTCAATGCTCCAATTCTCAACGAGAGCGCGGTGGGACTCACCTCAATGAATTCCCTGGTCGATATTGCCGAATGGCAAGTTAAGTGCCTCAATTCTGTGCTTGGGAGCTGGCCTCGGAAGGTTCCCTTTATTGATGAAAAAGGGAAGAAAAAAGATGTCGAGTTTCTGCATTTGGGTCACGCGATCGATGAATTGACTCAAATTGCTTTAACCACGGCCGAAGATGCTGATGCGGCGGTCAATGTTGCCTCACGGGCAGTGGTGGAAGCAGTTAACGGGAAAATCGCAGCTTTCCAGGCAACGGACTGGGCTAAAGCCAATGCTAAGTTTTTGGGTTATGCCGCTGTTCCGAAAGCCGAGAAAGTGAGGCTGGCAGTTACTCCCGCTGCTGCTGGAGCCAATAACAAGCTAGAAAACCAGGAAATGGCAGATTTCCTGAAGCCCTCTTTTCGTTTTTACCAGTCCGTGGAATGCCAGGAAAAGCATGATTTGCTTTCAATCGCTAAGAGAACTTTGGAGGATGGGGAAATTGCCCGCGCGGCTCTTTTCCGTCCGCTCAAGCCTACGATGGCCGGACTGACGGGCGAATCGATTCGAGAGGAGCGTAAAAAGGGCAAACGATCAGATAAGCAATGGAAGCAATTCTTGGAGGATATGAAACGCGCTGGGGTAGTGATTAAGGATAAAACCACTTCAGGCCCGAAAGGCTAACTAACTGCAATGCCGAAAACGCTTACACGATCTGAGCTGCCTTCTACGCGGATTGATCGCCAAATTGAAGTACGGCGAAAGGTTGCCAATGCTGGTGGCAAAATCTTAAGCAAAATTCAGCGACTTGGAATTAGTGCTTTTGGTGCAGTTGCTCGTTTTTTCAATCTCGATTTTTCGAGTCTTTGGGACACAATTGTCCAGGGCTATTTCACTCTCAAATACTTTGATTGGAATAGCTCTGACAAAGAAATTGAGCAAATGATCGAAGCGAACAACAAGGCCATCGTGACCCGTGCGGCTGAGTCGCTGGGGGAACAGCTTGGGATTGGCGTTGTGCGTCTGGCTAATTTTTTCCTGGGCAAGGCGGCCAAGGCAGCGGGGTCAATCAAAGTCCCAGTTTTGGCGGCACGGGTGGGGCTAGCTCTGGCTGAAGAGCAAAACGATGAGGCGATGGCAGCGGTGCGATCGCTGTTGGGGGCAGCATCTCAGGCGATGGTTTCTAATGCCTTCCTTAGTTCGATTTTGTACCTAAGACGTAACGAGTTATTTGGGCAAAAGAGCATCACCGACGACAACTTACCCACCGGGTCAATCGCTGAAAAAATCGACTCGCAGATCGAAAAGCTGCCGGAGTTTTGGAGACAGCCCGCCGAAGCTTTTATTGATGGCTTTGAGGACGGCATTGTAAGCGCGGGATACGTTGTGGCCTTCACGATCGACGATCACATTTCGGCGCTGCAATTTGCCCAGCAAGAGAAGGGGCCAATGCGCCGAATTGAAATTGTGCCCGACCCCGACGACCCCGACGAGGTGATCGAAATTTCGGCGCGACAGGGTGACATGAGCGCCGTGATTCCTCAAGTGCTGGCAACCCATGAGCAGCTTCGGGATAAGGATATTGGGCAGTTTTTCGGGGAACCGATCGACGATCGCACCAAGCCCAAGCGGTCTACGCGGTTCCTGAAAATCAGCTATAACAGCCGCCCGCGCCCACCTTGGACTGTTAAGGGGAAAGAGTCCGTCCGCGCCGAAATCACGATTTCGGACGCGAAGGAGGGGCTTGATCGATCGGACTTGCTCAATTTACCGAAATACACGCGCGGGCCGGTCTATTGCCACCAACGGCTAGACAATGGCCGCAATGTCTCGGTTTGGTCTAGCAGTGAAGGCGAGGGGCGGCGACTGTTGCAAACGCTAGTGGACAAACTCAGCACGGCCAAGCTGGTGGAAGGTACGTTTCGCTCATCGACGGGCGATCGCACCGGCACACGCGAGATCACCCGAGTTCCGATGCATCCAGTCAGGGCCTCGCTACTCGACTACGAGCGGATCACCGAAAAGGGAGAAACTTCCGGAAGAGCCGCGAAGAACTTCCAACTTTTCAGCAGGAGCGGAGCAAAAGATAAGTAATTTCTATCATTCAATCCACGACAAAACGCGGCCCTTAAGGGCCGCGTTTTATTTGACCGTCCATTGATCGCAAAAAGACTACACCACAAGCCTTTGAGGACTTGCTACGCTAACCGCAGAAGCTCGATTCCATTCGACCCCTTCAACCGCTACAACCTATTACTACGGACGCTGTATGCTGCAATCCACCTCGCTTCCCGGCGCTTTGCTCGAAACCGCAACTCTGTTGAGCGCCGCCGAAAAGGCACTGGCAACCCCTCGGGATAACATCCAGATTTCTTATAACTTCGAGACCTTTATCGCCAACGTGGTGGCGACTTTGCCTTTTACGGTTGATCTTTCCGGCACGGATCAGGTTGGGTTGGTGCCCACCGATTACGCTCCGGTCTCTGGGTTTAATGCCGCAGCGGTTGCGGGCCTAACCGGCGGAGCTTCGATCACGTCTCCCGCCACGGCTCTGCTGAAGATTGCCGCTGCTATGGACGTGGCCGAAAAAGCCAAGGTCGCCGCTGGTGGATCGATTCCGGACGGTGTGGGAATTGCCATTACGGGCGACCTGGAAAACTTGCAGCTTGGTTTGGCGATCGATGTGCCGTTCCAAGTTGCCGTGGGTTCTGGTGGCACTCAGGTGCTAACTGCCGTTAACTACCTGGCCTAGTTAGCCATACTTCAAACTCATCCTGGTAGGTAGATACCTATGGCAACTAAAAAAGACCCAAACATCGTCCCCGGCGATGGTGTCCGCATCATTGCCAAATTCGGCACTGTAATGCGGAAGAAACCAAGCGGCACGGGCAAAGAACCGTATGTCGCCTACATCCACGTCACGCAGCGCGTGGCTGATGCCCTGGGGCTTGCCCCAGCAAAAAGCAGTGAGCTAGAGCGAAAAGGGAAAGGAGATCGAGTCTATCAAGCCGGGGTGTCTAAGGGGAGTAAATCGGTCAAGGTAGACAACCCCAAAGAACCCGGAAAATTCATGAGTCTGCCTGTCCCCGGCAACGCCAACATCAAGCAGATTGCTGACTTTTTGGCTCCTACGAAAGCCAGCCGCTTTTCGCTAGGTGGTCGCTTTTACCCTTGCACTGGAGAAGAAGCCGAAGCAGCTAAAGAGGCAGTTCGGTCGGCTGCGGCGCAAGAGGCCAAGAAGAAGAAATCGGGTGGCTAGGCTAGGTGAAGCTCATCCATGACCAATCGCACAGCCGCAAACCCGGCAGTGAATACCTGTCGATACCCCGATTTCGGGTGCTGAAGCCAGGGACTTACTCGCGGGTTGCGGTTGCTGTGAGTGCAAATGCTCCTGGATGGACACGTGCCGGGCGGCTGGACTTGATTTCTCGGGTCGATTCCAGCCGCCTGGAGGTGATTGCCCAGCAGATTTCCGTTCCGCTCAATCAGGAGCCAATCCTGATCGAGCTGCCGGGTGGACAGGAGGTGCGCTACTTCGCCTTTGAGGCCTGGCGATCTCGCCGGGCTGGTTTTGCACGATTCCGGCTCAAAATTTGGGCTGAGGACTACTCTTCTCCAGGGGGACAAAGTGCTTGAAACGCTGGTAGAGGACTTGCGACAGCGGTTGGGGCGAGTGGAGCTGTCCCTGTTTGGGTCGGGTGATTCGATCGCCCGGCTCGTGGCCACTACCCAGGCCCAGATGGATCAACTCTCAAAGCTGCCCGGAGATCTCAACGAACTTGAAAACCGCACAATCCTGCTTGAAAACCGAGTCGGGGCACTTGAAGAGCGGGTCAAACGGGCCCGCACAAGCCTCCACCTTCGGGAGCTGATTGCCCTGGTCGATCGAGTGCCAGGCGGCTGGCGAACCCTCCTGATTGCTTGGGGCGGGGCGACGGCGGTCATTGATATCGGCCTCGATCTGGTCGGGGTCTCTCGGATCCTTAAAAATTTCCTTGGGCTTTAAGGCGCGGTTTAAGGATCTGGCGATCGCCCCGCAAAGTGCCCCTCTGAGGGTTCGATCGCCATGGGGGATATCCCAGCGATTTAAGGCGCGGTTTAAGGAGTGGAAATAGTCCAAAGTCTCAAAGCTTTGCAAATCAAGCTTTTGTGATTGTGTGGCTGGGTCTGCAAATCCTTTACCCCCAGTTCGAATCTGGGTGCCGCCTTTTAAAAGACTTCAATCAACCCTTTGTCTTCAAATTTGATGATGAAGGTATTCTCTTTGGCGCTAGTCGCGATGGTGACTAAACCCAAGCCCCGTCAAAGTTTGAAGACGGGACTATTATCATTAATAATGTTGCATTTGCTAAAACGCTGAAACCTAGACTCCATAACGGTTAAACTGCATTTAGCTCAACGCAGGGAAAATAATCACTCCCTGATTGCATTTTCCCCTCATTGCTGACAGCGCCCCAGGCTCTCCCCGATCGTCCCATCATCGATCTGCTATGCCAGTTGAGATCGCCCGATTTCATTTCCGACTAGTCAGGAACGGAATGGGCTACAAAATTTGTGGGCAACCAATCAGAACAGCGCCCAGGTCAAACTCAAAAATAGTTCCCGATCGGCTTCTGATGAACTGGATGCTGACGGCGACGCACAAATAGTCCAAAGCCCCTGAGGATGCAGTGTCCTAGGGGCTTTGGAATTGGCGGGGGTTGGTGATCTTTCCGATCACAACGCTACTCCCATAAACACGCAAGCGGCTTATAGAAGTGCTTCCTGCTCAAAGGCGCTTATCGCACCCTTAGCGAGTCAGGCAGTGGCTATCCCAACAGAAACGAGTGGGAGCCAACCGAGTTCACACTGGTACACACAAACTAGCTGATATCAAGTTGTTTGACAAGCGCGTAACCATGAAAACACTGGAGTTCAAGGCCCATCCTACGCAAGCCCAGATTCTCGTGCTGGAATCTTGGCTGGCAACTCAAAAATGGGTATGGAACCGATCGGTTGGATTGATCAAAGACTTCAATCAGTTCAACGTCTACCACAAACCCGATAAGCGCACCTACCCTGCCAGCCCGATCGTTGTTGAGCATCGATGGCTGTGGCAACCGCGCACCCTGTGGGCTGATGAGGCTGGCATCGAATCACCGCTGCTGACGCGGGAAGTCGTCACCAAAGGCGACAAGGAACTAGAGAGCTATCGAGTGGGTGGCGTTGAGGTGAAGCCCTGGCAATCAGGCGAGTATCCCTGTTGCCCGATCGGCTGGCGGGTGGCCGATGGGCAAAACATCGAACCAACGGGGAAAAAAGGCGATCTGATCCATCCTGTGCGGATGGCTGATGGTGGTCATCCGGCTGTGTCGCTATCAGCCTTGGGGATGGCTTATGCCTTCGCCCAAAAACTGAATCCAGGGTTGAAGGATTGCCCTGCCAACTTCAACCGGGGCACGGTGGCGGCCGCGGCTAAATCCTGGGATGCTTTCAAAAAGGATAAGACGGGAACCCGACGGCCGCCCAAGTTCAAGCGCAAATACGATCGAGTGGACACGCTGATTCACAACGATTCCAAGGGGATTCGGATCGAGGGAAATCGGATTCAAGTGCCGGTGCTGGGATGGCTACGGGTGCAAGGACTGTCAAAGCGCTGGCCCCAAGGTGTGCCGTTTTGCCCCCTGAAGATTTGCCGCAAGGCCAGTGGGTGGTATGTGCAACTAACGGGTGAGGTGGGCGATCGCCCGCCGGTCAAGTTCACGGGCAAGGTTGCCGGGTTGGATGCTGGCGCAACCCAGGTTTACACGGATGACGCGGGGCGATCGCTTGAACCGCCGCGCTACCTGAAGGCCAGTGCCCAAAAGCTGGCCCGCCTTCAGCGCAAGTACGCCCGATCGTTCCAACAGAATGCGGAAACGGTGGCCGGGCGCAAGCGGTGGGGGGCTGATGGGCCAACCAAGAACGCCCAGAAGATCCAGAAGCGCATCGCTCGGTTGCATGAAAAAATCGCCCGATCGCGCCGTGCCTTCAACCATTGGCAGTCAACCAAGTTGGTGCGTCAGTTCGATGCGATCGCGGTGGAAGATTTGAATTTGCGAGGCATGACCCGCGCCCCCAAGGCCAAGGCTCGCGACGATGGCAAGGGGTTTGCCCAGAATGGGGCCAAGCGCAAGGCGGGGCTAAACAAGGTGCTGCTGGACAACGCGATCGGGCAACTGTTCCAACTGACGGAAACCAAGGCGACGGCGGCAGGCAAGGCGTTCATGCGCGTGCCGCCTCACTGGACTTCACGCCGTTGCCCTAAGTGTGGGTCTGAGAAACCCGAGAACCGGCCGCGGCCGGGTGCGCCGTTCCGTTGTGTGGACTGCGGGCACTATGACTCGGACGGCGATCGGAATGCGGCGATCAATATCAAGGCGATGATGACGGGCGATCGACCGAAGCCGGAGGACAAACCGAAGGCGACCAAGGCCCGGAAGGGCAAGGCGAAGCCCAAAGATACTCCTGTGGAGAATGCGCCGATCGAGATTGTGGGGGATGTGGGCGATCGTGACTCGCAAGGGGCTGTGCAATTTGGCGATCAGTTATCGCTGTTTTGAGACGTTATGCCCAAATACAAGCACCTCTCGACGCTTTGCGGGCGATTGGATGAGTTGCCCGTATTGTGGGGACTATAGCGATTTCAGCAGTTTTAGATGCTTGTATTTTCTGAAAGCTTTTAAGGATAGATGTTTCAGCAATTCAAGCTTGTGGTTTTGCTGCGGAAGTTGCTTGGTCAGCTATTCTTTTAGAAGGGTGCTTGTAAAAGTGCCTGGGAAGCCTTGCGGGGCCGATTCTTTGCAGGGTACCCTGATCAACGTGTTTTCCCCTTGGCGGGGGTTGCACCACGGATCACCACCGTGTCAGAACTTCAGTCAGGCTCGGTCTGATCAACGTGTTTTCCCCTTGGCGGGGGTTGCACAGAAACGATCCCGTTCATTTGTAGTTCTCTGAATGGTCTGATCAACGTGTTTTCCCCTTGGCGGGGGTTGCACAAGGATTAGCTGAAGTTGCTCGATCGCCTCGTCACTGATCAACGTGTTTTCCCCTTGGTGGGGGTTGCACTGTAAATGCGGAGAAGAACTAGACATGGCAACCGACTGATCAACGTGTTTTCCCCTTGGCGGGGGTTGCACATTGCCCGCCCTGACAGGGTAGACAGCCGATAGACTGATCAACGTGTTTTCCCCTTGGCGGGGGTTGCACAACAAACGAGCTGGCAATCGCAATACCTCCATTCCTGATCAACGTGTTTTCCCCTTGGCGGGGGTTGCACATCGAGGTAGTGGGCCGCAAGCACTGGATTGCTTCTGATCAACGTGTTTTCCCCTTGGCGGGGGTTGCACCTGTGCTGTGCTGCCGCTGACTTGACCGGCGACTATCCTGATCAACGTGTTTTCCCCTTGGCGGGGGTTGCACCATCCCAACACTCTCAGGACTCTAAATCGCTGAAGGACTGATCAACGTGTTTTCCCCTTGGCGGGGGTTGCACGGCGCAACGGAACCGATGGAACCGATGGGACTGACTGATCAACGTGTTTTCCCCTTGGCGGGGGTTGCACAGGGTCAAGGTGGTATCGAGCGAACGAAAGGGCGATCCCTGATCAACGTGTTTTCCCCTTGGCGGGGGTTGCACATAGACGGAATAGGGTAGTCTTCACCATCCAGAAGACTGATCAACGTGTTTTCCCCTTGGCGGGGGTTGCACTGTCTCGCCTCTACGATTCCGAGGGCTACGTTGACTGATCAACATGTTTTCCCCTTGGCGGGGGTTGCACAAGTTGCCGAGCAAGGCCAAAAAGCAGGATTGGATCCTGATCAACGTGTTTTCCCCTTGGTGGGGGTTGCACCCGATGCGGCGGTCAATGTTGCCTCACGGGCAGTCTGATCAACGTGTTTTCCCCTTGGCGGGGGTTGCACGGTCTACAACCTTGCCCCAGGGCGTACAGTTTGCGCTCTGATCAACGTGTTTTCCCCTTGGCGGGGGTTGCACTCTCGACTCCAAAATCGCGACTGCCAATAGTGCCTCGCCTGATCAACGTGTTTTCCTCTTGGCGGGGGTTGCACTACAAGATAAATCGCAGCGAAATCGCTGATCAACGTGTTTTCCCCTTGGCGGGGGTTGCACTACAACAACAATGACAACAACTACCGATCGATCAGCTTTCAAGGATCTCGGAGTCTTCAAAATAATTAGATAAATAACTCAACATTAATTTCTTCGTTTCCTGCACTAAGCGGGTTTGTGCCAAGTCCGTCTGCCCGAAAGTAAACCATAGCAATGTGCCAATTCCCTTGACGATCACAAAGGCGATCGCCTCATAGGTTTCTGCCATTTGACCGGGATAGCGATCTTGAAAATAGTCAATGTAGCCCTGGATCAGGCGATCGTCATTTTCTGCATCAATTTCGGCCAGTTCTGGCAGTCCTTGCAAGGGCATGAGAATGGCTAAATAGCCCGGGTGGGTTTTCAGAAATTGATCGAAAGAATCAACAATCCGATCAACATAATCCTTGAGGGATAAATTTTTAGCCTCTGAGGCATGAAGTTGGAGAAATAGCGCATACATCTGATCGTTATAGCGCTCCGCCAAGGCTCCGACGATGGCGTTTTTGTCGGGAAAAAACTGATAGAGCGACCCGATCGGGACTTCTGCTTGGGCCGCGATCGCCTGGGTGGTGGTGGCGTTGTAGCCTTCGGCGATCAAAAGTTTTTCCGCCACATCCAAAATTCGATTCACGCGGGCTTGGCTGCGGGCCTGGCGTGGTTTCTTGCGGGCTGCTGGCTTGGGGGGAGCTTTGGTTCCGGGAGTCATCATGCGTTGAACTGGGGCCAATAGGGGGCTTGACAAAAAACGAGGATCGCTCATATCTTGAATATGAGCAAATTTCATATTTATCTTTCCACTTCAAGGTTCTTATGTCTAGTTCCCCGCGCTGAAGCCATTTTTGATTGGGCTTAATTAAGCCTAATTGGGTTTTCTGGAGCTTTTTCTCGGAATTTCATCGCTGAATACGACGTTTCACCGGCTTAATCGTATGTTCAACGTGGCGTTTTTATATCGAGCATTTGAAATAAAAAGTGCGCCCTCAGTCCTCAATCCCTTGAAACCGATGCTGCGGACGATTTCAAAACTCACGCTGACTCCAGCTTCTGTTCCTGCCGAATCGAAGCCTGCTAGCAACCGGCCTCGCTGGCCCTGGGTGCGTTTCTGGCGCTGGGGTCGCTTGCGACTTGCTCCTTGGATCGCGCTGCTGACGGCCGGGTGGAGCCGCGTGGCCGCCTGGGGAGATCAGGATCACCACGAGCGATCGCGCTGGTTGGTGGCCCTCAGTCGCATCAATTTTGTGGCGGTGTATGGATTGTTGAGTGAACTGCTGTGGTGAACGGTTTGAGTCGGTGATGGCAATCAGTGTGAGGTGCGTCCAATGTTGAATTTGAAACGGTTGCGATCGAGACCGGCCCGACAGTTTTTGTACCTGTGGGCGGGTCAGACTTTAATTTTCTGTGCCGCACAAATTTGGTTGGTAGCCCTGACTTGGTTGGTGTTGCAAGAAACCCAATCTGGTTGGGCGGCGGGGTCGGTGTTGATGGCGGCGGCGATTCCTCGGGGGCTGTTGATGTTATTGGGGGGAGCCATGAGCGATCGCCTGCCCACCAATCGGGTGGCGGCGCTGGCGGGGGCAATCGCATCCCTGGCAATTATGGGCGTGGTGGCGATGCTGCTGGCCGATCGCTTCTCCCTGGAAGGGATGATCGCCATTGCGGCCCTCTTTGGTTCCCTGGAAGCCTTTCTTTATCCTGCCGTTTTGGCCCTGTTGCCGAAACTGGTTCCCGCCGATCGCCTTTCTCAGGCCAATGCTTGGATGCAAGGCAGCGAACAGATCACGAATGTGGTTGGGCCGGCGGCGGCGGGCTTGGCGATCGGGGCTGTGGGGTTGACGGCCACTTTTACCCTCAATGCCTTGTTACTGTTGCTCGGCAGTCTTTGTATTTTTCTGGTGCAACCCAAGGCTCCCGGGCGATCGGCCCATTCTTCTCAGTCAACGCCGAAACAGGCCCTGGCCGCAGAAATTGGCGAAGGGTTGCGCTATGCCTGGCAGCGATCGGACATTCGGATCGGGTTGCTGCTGATTGCGGCCATTAACTTTGCCATCCTGGGGCCGATCGTGATTGGCGTGGCCCAACTGGTAACCGTGCGCTTACAGGGCAATGCCACTACTTTTGGATCGCTTCAGGCCGCCTATGGCGTGGGGGCCTTGCTGGGTGTGGTGATTGCGGGGCAACTCAACGTGATCGCCAACCTCAAAACGCCCCTGGCTTGGCTGGCGGGAGCCTTGGGATTGGGCTTAATTTCCCTGGGCTTTGTTCACAGCACCGCCCTCGCCGCGATCGCGATCGGGGGAATGGGGATCGGTGGCGGCATTGTGGGTGTTTTGGCCATGACTTGGCTGCAACAGCAAACCGCCTTCCACATGCAGGGGCGAATGATGAGCCTGATTATGTTTGCGGCGGTGGCCTTGGATCCCTTTTCGCAGGCGGCCTCGGGTGCGTTGTTGGAAATCAGCCTCACTGGATTGTTTGTGGCGGCGGGGATCGTCATGTTGTTGACGGCAATAGGCGCGGCGATCGGGCCGGAAACTTCCCGATCGGCCTAAAATCCCGAACCATCAATAACCGTTGATTAACCCCAACGCATATCCCAAAACCATTCGCCTAAAATCATTCGCCCAACATCCACAACCCTGCATCCAGCAAAAGCAATCGCCCGCAGAGGCCCCAACCTCCACGGGCGATGTCTTGCTAGACTTGCCCATCGGGCAAAATCCTAGATGTCCGACTCGCTCAGTTCGCGGGTCATGTAATCAAACGGTGCATCCACCACGCTGGCATCCACACCGGCCGCCGTCACCAGCGACTTCACAATATCCTTCATGATTTGAATGCCGCGCACCGTCGGAGCCGGAGGCACACCCAAAGAGTTGTAGGTTTCGCGCAGACCGTTCAGCACACGCTCATCCAACACATCCGCATCCGCCGCCACGATCGCGTAGCTGGCATAGCGCAGGTAGTAGTCCATATCCCGCAGACAAGCCGCATAGCGCCGAGTGGTGTAAGCATTGCCACCCGGACGAATCAGCTCGGGCACTTCCTCAAATAAAGCCAAGCCCGCTTGCTTGACAATATCTGCCGCATTGGCATTAATCACCGAGGCCGCCTTGATCCGAGTTTCACCCGACGCAAAGTAGGCCTTCAGGTCGTCCATTGCGTCGCGATCGAGGTAGCGACCCGTAATGTCATAGTTTCTGATTAAAGTCGTCACAGCATCGCGCATCATGAGCGATTCTCCCAACAGTCTTTATCGAAGAGAAATATTGACAGTAGCCTACATTAAGGAAGCTGCTTGTCTTAAACTCGTCCCGGGACTCGGCTGAAATCGCTACACATCAGACGGTGCAACGGATTTCTGCGGCGACGCTCGGGCCCTCTCAATCATCGCACACCGCAGCGCCTAGCCCAAAGTCTCAGCACTAAGTTTTGTATCTCCCCTCAGCAGAGAAATAGTAGTTTCTGATACAAAAACCGCCCTAGCCTCTCTTTAGGATGTGACGAATGTAGCGCTACCCCGAGTAAGCGTCATTTATAGGTTTTGCTCTAAGCGCAACCGTGACAGAGGGGCAGTGCCTCGCATCTATTCCAAAGAGCGACTAAACAAACAGGTTCAAGGAGTTCGTTCATGACGACTGCCCAAGATGTCTTGAAAATGATTCAAGACCAAAATATCGAGATGATCGACCTGAAGTTTGTCGATCTCTTCGGGATCTGGCAGCACTGCACCTTCCATCGCAGCCTTATCGACGAAGAAGCCTTCACCGAGGGCGTGGCCTTCGATGGTTCCAGTATTCGCGGTTGGAAGGGCATCCAAGCTTCCGACATGTCCATGGTGGCTGATCCCAACACCGCCTGGATGGATCCGTTCATGGAAGTGCCCACCCTGAGCATGGTCTGCTCGATCAAAGAACCCCGTACCGGCGAGTGGTACGATCGCGACCCCCGCTCGATCGCGGCTCGCGTGTTGGGCTACCTGCAAAGCACCGGCATCGGCGACACCGTATATTGCGGCCCTGAACCGGAATTCTTCATCTTCGACGATGTGCGCTACGGCCAAAACGAGCACGAATCCTACTACCACGTGGATTCGATCGAAGCCCAGTGGAACTCGGGTCGGATTGAAGCTGGTGGCAACCTGGGCAACAAAATTGGCTACAAGCGTGGCTACTTCCCCGTTGCTCCCAGCGACACCCTGCAAGACATCCGCACCGAAATGCTGCTGACCATGGGCAAGTGTGGCGTGCCCATTGAAAAGCATCACCACGAAGTGGCAACCGCCGGCCAGTGCGAGCTGGGCATGAAGTTCAGCGACCTGATCAGCGCCGCTGACAACGTACTGACCTACAAGTACGTGATCAAGAACGTGGCTAAGAAGTACGGCAAAACCGTCACCTTCATGCCCAAGCCGCTGTTTAACGACAACGGCTCCGGGATGCACACCCACATGTCGATTTGGAAGGACGGCCAGCCCCTGTTCTTCAGCCCCGATGGCTATGCCAACCTGAGCAAGATGGCATTGAACTTCATCGGTGGTTTGCTGAAGCACGCTCCCGCTGTGTTGGCCTTCACCAACCCCACCCTCAACTCCTACAAGCGCTTGGTGCCGGGCTTTGAAGCGCCGGTGAACTTGGCCTACTCGGCGGGCAACCGTTCGGCTTCGATCCGGATTCCGTTGACCGGCTCGAACCCCAAGGCCAAGCGTCTGGAATTCCGTTGCCCCGACGCAACCTCCAACCCCTACCTGGCGTTCTCGGCCATGCTGTTGGCGGGTCTCGACGGGATCAAGAACGAAATCGATCCGGGCGAACCGCTGGATGTGGACATCTACGACCTCAGCCCCGAAGAACTGAGCAAGGTTCCTTCGACCCCCGGTTCGCTGGAAGGCGCTCTGGAAGCGTTGGATCAAGATCGCGGCTTCTTGACCGCTTCGGGTGTGTTCACCGATGACTTCATCGACAACTGGATCACCTACAAGCTGGATGCGGAAGTGAACCCGATGCGCCTGCGTCCGCACCCCTACGAGTACCTGCTGTACTACGATGCCTAATTCCTGAATGGGTTAGGTGGCTGGGTTGCGCTGGGGCCGATCGCCCTGGCCAACCCAACCGGTAATCTCACAATCAAAGAGGCGATCGAGTCGTTTGCTCTGTTGGCAAGCCCGGCTCGATCGCTTCTCGTTTTTTGGGCGGGTCAAGGCTGCCCCGATCGCCCCACCCATCATCAACGCTTTAATGGGTATGGCTGCCCAGCCCTTGGCCCATCTGCTGATCTGCAATTCCTAATGCCGCCAGTGAACCGCGATCGACTTCAGGCGTTTGTCACCTTTTGCCAAACCTATATCCTGTCGCAACCCGCCGCGACGGAACGCAGTAATAGCGGGCCGTTCCTGGAGGCATTCTTTCAGGCGTTTGGGTATGCGGGAACCAAGCAGGCGGGAGCCACGATCGAGCAAGTGGTTGATCAGGGTAGCCGCAAGGGCCAGACGGGTTACGCCGATTTGTATTGGCCCGATGGTTCGCTGTTGATTGAACTGAAGCGGCGATCGGAGCGACATCTCGATCGCCACTACAACCAAGCCTGGGGCTATGCCCAACGCCTCACGCCCCAACCGCAATACATCATCCTTTGCAACTTCGAGCAGTTTTGGATTTACGACCTCACCCAATCGGTCAGCATTCCCGTTGAACGGTTAGCCCTCGATGAATTGCCGTTTCATCCCGAAGCCTTCCGCTTCATGGAACGGGGAGCCGCAAAACCCAAGTTTCGCGATGGGCAAATTGTGGAGGTGACGGCGACGGCGGCCCAACGGATGGGGCTGCTGTATCGATCGCTTTGTGACCGGCGCGATCGCCTGAAAAATCCCCCCTACACCGAAGCCGATGCCCATGAATTACTATCGAGCGTGCCGCCGCAACCGCAACGCTACGTGATTGATTTTCATCCCCAATCCCTAGAGACTGCAAAAACCTATCCAGCAATTTTTAAACAGATTAAGAATGAGGTCTTACCGACCCGGCAACAGGCCGCCCAAGCAGAAGCCGATCGCAATCAAGCGGTCTTGAAGAAAAACCCAAAAGCGAAAGTTAATCATCACCACCAGAATTTTTTAAATCGCTGGTGGCTCCTGTCTTACCCGCGTCCTGAAATGATTACAAAAATCAGCCAGGGGGATCGTTATATCGTCTGCGGGCGAGTGACGAAACGCCCTGTCTTTGCCCTCATTAGCTCTGCAATTCGGCCGAGTGATGCCTTACAGGTTTTTGCCCTTGATGATGATTATTCCTTTGGCATTTTGCAATCTTCGTTGCATTGGCAATGGTTCACCCGCCAATGTTCAACCTTAAAAGGCGATTTTCGCTACACCTCCAACACCGTTTTTGACACCTTTCCTTGGCCGCAAACGGTGACGATCGCCCAAATTACGGCCGTGGCAGAAGCCGCCCGCGCCCTGCGCCAATTGCGCGAAACCCTGATGGCCGAAGCCCAATGGAGCCTGTGCGATTTGTATAAAACCTTGGATCAACCGGGCGATACCCCGCTGCACCGGGCCCATGCCGCGCTCGATCGGGCCGTAGCTGCGGCCTACGGTTGGGACGATCGCACCGATCCCCTAGCCTTTCTGTTTCAGCTCAACCAAACTGTGGCAGCAGCCGAGCGATCGGGAGAACCGGTTTTGGGGCCTGGTTTGCCCCCTTGGGTGGGCGATCGTCAGCCTTTAATCAGCGCCGATTGCATCACTAGCTAGCCCGTTGGCATTCCAGAGTTGGTCATCCTAGGCTAGGGCAAAACGGGAGGCCCGAAACCACGATGGCGTGTTAGTAGAGGTGGAGACGGAGGAGAACGAGGCGCAACAAATTCCGAAATTCTGAGGAAACAGCAGGGGGAGTTGATGCAGTGTGCTTAGACTAATAGGGTGATTTTTGTAGGAATTAAGTCAACTCGGTGAAGAGCTAAATTCTGCCAAAATCGCCTTGATTTTTTCTAAATCTATTCTCAGGTCGTACCAAGCTGGTTCCTCTTGAAACAGTCCATCTGCGCGCTGAATGGCTTCCCCAATCACATAGCGATAATTTAAGTCCACAAACTCGCTGATCACTTTGTAGCAGACTGGTCGATAGGCAATCGATAGCAATTCAAGAACCCAGGTTCCAGGCGAGGCAAACACTAAATTAGTTAGCCCAGCCCCATGGGGCGCAACCACCACTTCCGCAGTGGCAAACATGGCTACTTGTTTCAACAATGGCAGTGTTTCCAGTTCAACAATCTCAAATCCTTCGGCTATAAGAAACTCCATCACTTCTGTCTCATTGAGCAACCGCCGGTAACTCGCTTTACTGCGTGTGATATAGATTTTTTTGGCTGACTTGTCAGCGCCCAAGGGATGAATAGACAAGCTGCTTGTTTCCCTAGCCAGATGGTTCTCTGTGGGTTGAGCGTCTGTGGCTTGTAATTCCACGCTGCCAGTGATCGCCGTCAATTCCTGCGGCTGTAAGGCGCGGCTCAAGAACGTATTTCGCAAAAAATTACAGGCATAGCGTGTGATGCCGTTCATATAGGACGGTACTAGGACAGACTCAAAACATAAGACTGCTTGGTTGCCTGTTTCTATTACTTTGCTAGCTTCGATGCCAAGCAAACTTAAGGATTCTTTGTGAAATGGGTGATTGATTTTGTCAAAAACAAAATAATCAATTTTATCAAGAGCATTCTTGTCCTGATAAAACTTTTCTTTGTATCTGCCAATCCTAGGCAAGATATCAAACATCCAGTGATAGTAATTTTCTCCGCATAAAGTAGACAGAATCAATGCTTTTCCTGGCTGAACTTCTGGCCAATCAGGTGCAAATTTTTCCCGTATCAGAGTTGATAGCTTGCCACTACAAGCTTCCACTAGAAACTTTTTCTCATGATTTAAAATTGCAACAGCTTGTGATTCAATCCAAACCATGGCTGCCTTAAGCTCAAAGCAATCACCTAATTGGGGGTTAAGTGTTAATGCTCCGTCATCTTGATTAGATGAATTTTGGGGCAATGCTGTTGACCAAACAAGGCTATCGTCACAGGAAATAATTTGACTAAAGCGATGCAAGAGCGAGGGAGTTAAGTCATGCTGAGAGCAGAAATCAAACCAATCTTGGCGCTGATGGTCAACACCCAGGCGTTTGATCGCCTGATAGGCTACATCCGAGCCAGGATTGATTGCTAGCAGATGCAAATAGCCTTCAATGGCCGCCTCCCATCGTCCTTGTTGTTCCAAGCACTGCGATCGAAGTTGCCATAAATCACCTGCCCCAGGAGAAACCTTCAAACCGCGATCGCAAGTGGCAACTGCGTCCTCTAGCTGTGCCAAATATTTATGCAGCCGAGCCAGGCACAGATAGCTGTGATGCCAATTAGGATCTAGTAAAATCGCCTGCTCATAGGCCCGTAAGGCAGCAGCAAAATGACTTTGAGTTAACAGCAAGGTTGCTAGATTGACATAGAGCGTGGCTTGCTCTGGAAAAACTTGAATGGCCTGCTGATAAACAGTGATTGCTTCCGGCACAGCTTCTTGTTCGGTGAGTATTTTGGCTAAGAAGTTGTAGCCATCTAACCATTCGGGACAGGCATCTAGTTTTTGGCAATAGTGAGAAACTATGGCAAATACCTGTTCTTGATCAGTCAAAGCTTTCGCTTGGGCAATTTTCTCGCCTAAACTACTGATTTTCATAACGCCATTCTACTGATTGGGTTGGACTGTATTGCTGAAGCTCATCAACATACGATACATCTATAGCCAGCTTTTGCTCATCGATCTCACTTTGGGTTGGCTATTTTCCACAGCTCTATCACGCTACCCCTGAACAACGCACCCAGTGGCGACCCATTGGCGACGGCGTTGGGATGCACTAGGGAGCAGCCGCGACATAGCAGCGGTGCGTAGGGCGAAAAACCCACCTCGGGAACCTGCGAACCGTTGCCCTACGCACCCTACGGCAGAATTGGGGATTAAGCTAAAATCCAACTCAGCTAGCAAGCCTAACGCGATCGCCCAAGACAATTTCTATGGCCAAAGATCTATTTCACCAAGCCGTTCGGAACGCATTAGAAAAAGAGAATTGGTTTATTACGGATGATCCCCTGAGTCTCAAGC
This sequence comes from Limnothrix sp. FACHB-1083, assembly GCF_014696485.1. Classification (NCBI taxonomy): domain Bacteria; kingdom Bacillati; phylum Cyanobacteriota; class Cyanophyceae; order Pseudanabaenales; family Pseudanabaenaceae; genus Limnothrix; species Limnothrix sp. FACHB-1083. The sequence goes on from NZ_JACJQD010000004.1 coordinate 156,666, forward strand.
TCGGCGGCGTTGATTTGTATATCGACTTGGGGGCAGAAAAGCTGCTGGCAGCAGAACGTGCCGGCCAGAAGATTGCTGTAGAAATTAAAACCTTTGGCGGACGATCCGAAATTGCTGAGTTTCATTTAGCACTCGGTCAATTTTTAAACTATCGATTAGCCTTACAAGTCGGCGATCCCGATCGGGAACTCTTCCTGGCTGTTCCCCAAGTTATTTATGAAAGCTTCTTTACGCTTGAATTTATTAAAATGTCGATTACGAATTACCAAATCAAACTGTTAGTTTATGAACCCGCAACGGAGACCATTGCCCTATGGAAAAACTAGCGACCTATCGGCAATACGTCAAAGAAGTGCTGAACGATTTTTGCGAATTTCGTCGCAACGCTTCCATTCGTCCCGAAGCCAGGGCGATCGCCGTTAACCCCATCTTTGATGAAGCCAACGATCGCTATGCCGTCGTCATTGATGGCTGGACAACCAAGCGACGCGACTATGGCCTGATCATGCACATCGACATCAAAAGCAGCAGCCCAGAGGATGCCAAAATTTGGGTTCAATACAACGGCACAGAAGTCGAAATCGTGCAACAACTGCTTGATCTCGGCGTACCCAAGGAAGATTTGGTGCTGGGCTACCATCACCCCAGCATCCGCTCCTTCACTGAATTTGCCCTAGGTTAGAGGTTGATGGATTGCTGCATTCTTGGAGGAAACCATGCCAGACACCCTCGCGATCGCCCAATCCTTCCTCAGCCTGCGCCAGGTCGAAACGCGCTTTCAGCTCAACCCCACCGTTGACCCCGCCTTCTTTGCCGAAGCAACCGCCGCCCAAACTGCCCAAATCACCCTCAGCCCAGCAGAACGCCAAACCCTCGATCGCATTCGTGCCAGCTATCGCTACAGCAGTGCCGAAGGAGATTTGACCGAAGCAACGGTGAACTTATTGTTGGTTTCGCCGTTGCTGTATCTCGCAGGATTTTGCGATCCGCCCTTTCGACTCCAAGCAGAAGCGAGCGTCGAAATTGTGGTGGACGATCGCAATGAACGCTACACCGGGCGAATTGATACGTTGGTGATTTGTCAAGAACTGTGGGTGGCGATCGTTGAGTCGAAACGCACCCGATTTGCCGCTTCAACGGGCATTCCCCAAGCCTTAGCCGATGCCTGTGCCAACCCCGATCGCGATCGCCCCCTGTTTGCGCTAGTCACCAATGGCGATAACTTTTTATTTTTGAAAATTCAAGGCAATCACTACGCGATTTCCAACGATTTTTCAATCTATTCCCAACCAGAGAATGGACTCTATGGCGTATTGCGATTACTAAAGTCCATTGCCTCGCAGGTCGAGGAGATTCGCGTCTAACCACCCTGCCAAAACCCAACAGTGCCACAACATCCAAATTGCGATCGATCGCCCTCAGCACCCTAAAGATCGGTTGTTTGGTTATATCGATGCTGGGAGAAAACCGCGCCAGCAGGCTGCTTCGCTGCCCGATCGCCCGATTGATCGTAAAGTTTTCGTTACAATAGACCCTCAAGACCGCCCCAATTGCCATCGGGGTTTGGTTTTCGCCGGGGACTTGCCCCTTAATAATCCAAGCGATCGACGCATTCCCGGTCTCGGGTCGATCGCCCTTCAAAATTTCCCATTGCCATGACTGCCACCACCGATCGCCGCCCACAGCAACCTTTTCCGCTGCCGAATCCTAATGACCTGCTGAAGCTGGCCTATCAGACGTTTCAGCAGGGCAAGGGGGCTTTTAGCTTGGCCCACAAGCAAATGAACACGCGGGTTTTGAATGCGATCAAACCCCTGCCCCAACGAAATCAAAGCCTGCCGCCGGAGGTATTTCAGTTGTTGCAGCGCCGGATGCAAACGCTGCTGGAAACCGATTGGCAGGATGTGGAGCGGGGGGTTTATGGGCCCGAGTTGGTGTTTGAAAATGCTTGGGATGAGTTCCTGAAGTTCTATCCGTTGGTGATTTGGGATGGGTTTCAAACTTGGATGCGCCTGTCGGAAAAGCGCTTTCAGGAGTTTTCGCCCTCGATCGACACCAATGGTTATCCGAAGTATTACCTACAAAATTTCCACTACCAAACCGATGGCTATCTGAGCGATTGGTCTGCGAATTTGTACGATTTGCAGGTGGAATTGCTGTTTAACGGGACGGCGGATGCGATGCGGCGGCGGGTGTTGGCCCCGATCGCCCAGGGGGCACGCGCTTTCCCAGAAGTGACGGGGCGCGATCTGCGGGTGCTGGATGTGGCTTGCGGGACGGGGCGCACCCTGCGATTCATTCGATCGATTCTGCCCAAGGCGGCGCTGTTTGGGCTGGATCTGTCGCCGGCCTATCTGCGCAAGGCGAATCAAATGTTGTCGCAACAGCCCGGTGAGCTGCCCCAACTCGCCCAGGGTCAAGGGGAAGTGCTGCCCTACGTGGATGATTATTTCCACATCACCACTAGCACGTTCCTGTTCCACGAGTTGCCCGGGCCAGTGCGCTCCCAGGTGATCCAAGAGCTGTTCCGGGTGACGAAGCCGGGGGGCACGGTGGTGCTGTGCGATTCAATTCAGGCGGCCGATGCGCCGGAACTGGAGCCGGTGTTAGCAGGGTTCCCGGCGGCGTTCCATGAACCGTTCTATCGCCACTACATCACGGATGATTTGGTGGCCTATTTGGACAAGGCCGGGTTTGAGCAGGTGGAAACCTCAACCCATTTCCTGAGCAAATATTGGGTGGCCCGGAAGCCGAGCGATCGCCCTGAAAATCCTGAAAATTAAGATCCCGAATATCCAGCAATAGATATTCAGCATCAGACGCTCAGCAATAGACGTTCAGCATTAGACATTCAGTATCAGTTGCATCGATCGAACGTTGCGACCACACTGGATGGGGTGGGCATGGGGCGATCGGGCGGCTGGCCTGTGGCCAGTTGCTCGGCTCCTGCGGGGCGAAATCCCCTCCAGCCCGCTAACCTGACTCAACACTTGACTTAGACCTATGACAACGGCGGCGGAAGAAGCTTTGTTGGACGTAGCAGAAGGGCCCACCAGCGCGATCGAGACGATCGAAACGGTGATCTCCAGCTTGGCCACAGAAAACAGCGCCATGGTTAATCGCAGTGGCGGATCGTCCCTTTGGCGGTTTCAATACGGCTCGGTGGAGGTCTATGTGCAACTGACGGGCGAAACTGACGATGACACTTTGACGGTGTGGTCATCGGTGTTGAATCTGCCGGTGAAGGATGAGGCCGGGTTGCTGAAAAAACTGATGGCGGCTAATTGGTTGAGCACCTTTGAGGCCCGCTATGCGATCGCGGAAAATTCTGTGGTGGTGACCACAACCCGCACGGTGGCGGAACTGTCGCCGGGGGAAATTTCCCGATCGATCACGCTGGTGGCTTCGATCGCCGATGACAATGACGAAGCACTGCAAGCGGAATTTGGTTAAAGCGGCTTTTGCTGGCGAGTTGCGGGGCCGCGATTGATATATCCACAAATTGAGGCTATTCACCAATTGAGGCCATGGGCGATCGCTGGCGACTGATCCCAACCTTGAACGAATCCGGCGCGGTGCAAATGGCGATCGATCGCTGGTTGTTTGAGCAGCATGTTCAAGCAGCGGGCCCGCCGGTTTTGCGGTTTTATACCTGGTCGGAACCCACCATTTCCCTGGGGTTCCATCAACGGCGTTACCCGGCCGCTTGGGAACAGTTGCAATGGGCCGATCGCCCAATTCCCCTGGTGCGGCGGCCCACGGGGGGCCGGGCCGTGCTCCATGGGGATGATCTCACCTATGCGGTCATTGGCTCCCAGTTCGGCAGCCGTCGGGATGCCTATTGCCGCATTTGTCGATTTTTGATTGCGGGTTGGCAGGCCCTGGGGGTGGAGTTGCGGTTTGGCGAAGGGCGATCGGTCGGTTTGCGTAACCAAGCCAACTGTTTTGCGCTGGCCACCGATGCGGATTTGGTGCTGGCTGATGGCGGCGAAAAGTTAATCGGCAGCGCTCAATATTTGCGAGGCGCGACGGTGCTGCAACATGGTTCGATCGCCCTGCATCCCAACCGATCGCTCCATGGCCAGATCTTTGGCACGGAGCCGCTGGAACCCCGGTTGCCGCCCCTGTCCCGATCGCACCTGGTGGCGACCCTGACCCAGGCAGCTCGGGATACGTTCTCGATCGAGCTGGAGGAACAGCCCTTGAGCGATCGGGAATGGGCGGCCATTCGGGCCCTGGCCCAGGAACAGGAGTTGCCCGATCGTTCCCGGGCCGATCGCTAATGCCGTGGTCAATTGCCGTAATCAATCGGTACGCTCAGACAATACGCTCAAACAATACGCTCAAACAGCATTAACAATTTCCCCAACCCAGCGCCCTCATCTCCGTCCAGCGTTATCGTGGATTTAGCAGAGAGATTGCAACGCCTGTCGTTGTCCTCGCGATGGTTTCCTCCACCCGCCTTCCGGATCTCAAGCCTGAATACGATCGCCTCTGGGAAACTTGCCAAATCCGCTCCAACTGGCAAGCCAGGGCCAAGCAAGCAGCCGATCGCGCTTTGAAGTTTCGATCGCGCTATGGGGCCATTGAGACCGCGATCCAAGTGCCCTGGTGGTTTGTGGCGGCGATTCACAACCTAGAGTCCACCTGTGACTTTCGCTGCCATTTACACAACGGGCAACCCCTCAGCCAGCGCACCACGATCGAGCCGATCGGGCGGGGCCCCTTCAAAACTTGGGAAGAAAGTGCGATCGATGCCCTCACCCTCAAGGAGTTTGACGGCCCGCGCGTGAAGGATCGCTCCTTGGGGGCTTGGTTGTGGCGAGCCGAACGGTTCAACGGCTTTGGCTATCGGCTCTATCGCCCCACGGTGCTCACGCCCTATCTGTGGAGCGGGAGCAATCACTATCAAGCGGGAAAATATGTGGCCGATGGCAAGTTCGATCCCCAAGCGGTGTCGGAACAAGTGGGGGTGGCGGTGTTGTGGAAAGCTCTTGAGGCCATGGGGGCGATCGACCTGCCTTGAGAGGCGGTTAAGTCGGGTTTGTTAATGATCGTGGCAATCAGGAATTTCGCCGTAGAGTCCCGTTGTTGGTTATGGTTCCACCAGGAATCGCGAGAAGTTGCCTAGAGTTGCTGCCATGACTGTTTCGGCCCCGTTCCCCTTGCCTGACCTCGATCGCCTGACCCTGCGCCAACAGATTGCCCAAATGGTTGTTGTGCGGGCTTCGGGCTTTCTGTTTGATGCCCAAATTCGCTATCCCGCTTGGGAGCCGATCGCCTCGGTGCTGGAATCTTGGATCCAGGAGTTGGGCGTGGGGGGCGTGATTCTGCTGGGTGGGGGCGCGGCAGAGGTGGCGCTGCGAACCCATGAGTTTCAACGGTGGGCTCCCGTGCCGCTGCTGATTGCGGCGGATATTGAAGAGGGCGTGGGGCAGCGGTTTGGGGGAGCCACCCAAGGGCCGCCCCTGATGGCCCTCGGCGCGTTGGCACAGCAGGACTTACCCCAAGCGCTGACCTTGGCCCACAACTTGGGAGCCATGACGGCAGCGGAAGCCCAAGTGATCGGGCTGAATTGGTTGCTGGGGCCGGTGGTGGATGTGAATAACAATCCTGCTAATCCGGTGATTAATGTGCGATCGTTTGGGGACGATCCGCAATTGGTCGGGCAACTGGCCGCAGCCTTCATCGCCGGGGCCCATCAGTTCCCGATTTTGACGGCGGCCAAGCATTTTCCGGGCCATGGCGACACGGCGATCGATTCTCATTTGTCTCTGCCGGTGATTCCCCACGATCGCCCACGATTGAACGCGATCGAGCTGCCTCCCTTTAGGGCGGCGATCGAGGCCGGTGTGGATGCGGTGATGAGTGCCCATTTGCAAATTCCCGCCCTTGATGCCCAACTGCCCGCCACCCTGTCGCGATCGATTTTGACCCAGTTGCTGCGGCAAGACTTGGGCTTTGGGGGGCTAATTGTGACCGATGCGCTGGTGATGGGGGCGATCGCTCGGCACTATGGGGCCAACGAAGCGCCCGTGATGGCCGTGGAAGCGGGGGCCGATATTTTGTTGATGCCGGTGGATCCCCCGGGGGCGATCGAGGCCGTGGCGCAGGCTGTGGAGGCGGGACGCATTTCCCCGGAGCGGATTCGGGAATCGGTGGCGCGGATTTGGCAAGCCAAGGGCAAGGTTTTTCAGGCGGCCGATCGACAGGCGGCCGATGCTCCCCCCAGCGCGATCAACCTGCGGGGACAACTGGGCCAGCCCCAGCACCAAGCCACCGTGACAGCCATTTTGGAGGGCAGTTTGGGCGGTGGTAACGGGGTGTTGGCCCTGCCCCGATCGCCCGAGACACCCGAAACGCCCAATCGCACCTTGGCCCAGGAAGCCTTGGAAAATTTGGGCACTTTGGCGGAGCTGACCCCCGAAGCGGCGATCGATTCTCCAACCCAGCGCCCGATCGCCCGCAATTTGATCGTGGTAGATGACGCGATCGCCAGTGACTTCCTGGGGCAATTTGTCCCGGCGATCGCCTGGCCGCGCCAGTGGGGCATCGGGCAACTGCAAATTGTGGACAGCTACAGCCCGGTAGATTTCGAGGCGATCGGTTCCCTGGCGGCCCAGCAACCCACCCTTTTGCAAATTTTTGCCCGGGGCAATCCCTTCCGAGGCAGTGCCAACCTCACCCAAGGGGCGATCGCTTGGCTGAAAGCCCTTCAAGAATCCCACCAATTAGCGGGCGTGATTTTATACGGCAGTCCTTACCTGCTAGAAACCATGCGGCCGCTGTTGGGGTCACAAATTCCCTACCGATTCAGCTATGGCCAAATGCCTCGGGCCCAAGCGATCGCCCTGGGCAGCCTGTTCAATCAAGTGATGTCCTAATTGCCTTGCCAATCGCCATCGACCCGGCAAAACACTATGATGAGAATGAGACGCGCGAATGATGAACTAGAGCCTTATGCCGATCGCGAATAGCAAGCTCGTTTTAGGTGCGGCGGCCACAACGGTGGCTGCTGTGACTCTGACAGGCGCGGGCATTCACCTTTCGCAAGGTCATGCTTTCTTCCAAGAAAACCCGAAGGAAGTGATTGACGAGGTTTGGCAAATTGTCGATCGGCTCTATGTGGATGGCACCTTCAACCAGGTGGACTGGCAAGCGGTGCGCCAAGATTATTTGAACCGCGACTATACCCAACCCGAAGCGGCCTACAAAGCGATTCGGGAAATGCTGGAAAAACTCGGCGATCCTTACACTCGCTTCATGGATCCCGATGAGTTCCGCAACATGCAAATCGACACCTCCGGTGAACTGACGGGGGTGGGATTGCAGTTGGGTGAAGACAAGAAAACCAAGGAATTGGTCGTTGTTTCCCCGATCGATGGCTCCCCGGCGGCCAAGGCGGGCATTTTGTCGAAGGATAAAATCCTGAGCATTGACGGCAAATCCACCAAGGGGATGGATATTAACCAAGCCGTGAAGCTGATTCGCGGCCCGGTGGGAACCACGGTGGTGTTGACCCTGCAACGGGGCGATCGCACCATGACTTACACGATCGAGCGGGCCCGCATTGAGCTGCATCCGGTGAGCTTCAGCGAGCGGCCCAAGGACGGCACAGCCCCGATCGGCTATATTCGCCTGACCCAATTCAGCGCCAACGCCGCCACGGAAATGCGCGAAGCCATCCAAAAGCTAGAATCCCAAAATGTTTCTGGCTATGTGTTGGATTTACGCTCCAATCCCGGTGGCTTGCTGTATGCCAGCATTGACATCGCGCGGATGTGGATGAATGAGGGGGCGATCGTGTCCACGGTCGATCGCAACGGCGAGACCGATCGCCAACAGGCCAACCGCACCGCCCTCACGAACAAACCCCTCGTGGTTTTGGTGGATGGGGGATCTGCCAGCGCCAGCGAAATTCTGTCTGGAGCTTTGCAGGACAATCAACGCGCCGTTTTGATTGGTACGAAAACCTTTGGGAAAGGGTTGGTGCAGTCAGTTCGGAACCTGGGCGATGGTTCCGGGATGGCGGTGACGGTGGCTAAATATTTGACTCCCAGCGGTCGCGACATCAACAAACACGGGATCGATCCCGATATCAAGGTGGAATTGACCGATCAACAACGGGAGTTCCTGAGTGAAAACCGCGACAAAATTGGCACGCTAGAAGATGCCCAATACGCGAAGGCCCTGGAAGTGTTGCAAGGGGAAATTGCCAAGCTGAAGGACGGTGAAAATGCTGGAGCCAGCGCCGCTACTGCTCCCCGATAGCTGATTAGATCTTTGATTAGATCTTTGAGGAAGCAAGCTGCTGTTCATCAACGGGCGATCGACTCGGTGATTGCTCAATTGGGTAATTGATTAATTAATTGGCTGGTTGATTAATTAATTGGCTGGTTGATTAATTAATTGGCTGATCGGCAACTTCGGTAATTAGGGTTAATCAACAGATTGAAGACGTTGATGGAAGTCCCGGGATTCTATATTGTGCGCTGTGCAGACGATCGCTGCGAAATTGTCCCGAGCGATCGCCTGGCCGATTTGCCCAATCCCCATCCAACGGGCGATCGGTGGGGCCCCTATGGCGAGCTGGCGGAGGCGATCGCTAAGCGCGTGGGTCTGATTCGTGCGGGCAAATGCAAACCCCAGTAGGCACAATTGGGCGATGTCGGTAGCCCATGACCCCAAAATTGCTCCCCGAAATACTGCTCAGGCATCCTTTAAGATCAATATCTCAAACGTTCCGGTAGTTCTCATTCATGACCGACTTTGCGACTCCCCAGCCGATCGGAAAGGTTTATTTGGTGGGGGCGGGGCCTGGCGATCCGGGCTTGCTGACCCTGAAGGGAAAAACATTGCTCGAATTGGCCGATGTGGTGGTTTACGATGCGTTGGTGAGTGCCCCAATTCTGGCCATGATTAATCCCCAGGCGGAACGAATTGACGCGGGAAAACGCCGGGGCCGCCACTCAAAGTTGCAAGCAGAAACCACCCAATTACTGATTGAAAAAGCCCAGACAGCGGCGATCGTGGTGCGGCTGAAAGGGGGCGATCCCTTTGTGTTTGGCCGAGGGGGCGAGGAAATGCAAGATCTGTTGCGATCGGGTGTGCCGGTGGAGGTGGTGCCGGGCGTGACGGCTGGCATCGCTGCGCCGGCCTATGCGGGCATTCCCTTAACCCATCGCGACTACAGCTCATCGGTGGTGTTTGTGACGGGGCACGAGTCGGCGGGGAAATACCGTCCCCAGGTGAATTGGTCGGCGATCGCCCAAAGTGCTGAAACGATCGTGATCTATATGGGTGTGCATAACCTGAACCAAATTGTGCCCGCCTTGATTTCAGCGGGGCGATCGCCCACCGATCCCGTGGCGCTGATTCGGTGGGGAACCCGTCCTGAACAGGCGGAATTGGTGGCCACCTTAGAAACGGTGTGCGATCGAGTGACCGAAACGGGATTTTCTGCCCCGGCGATCGCCATCATTGGCCCCGTGGTGCAGTTCCGGGCAGATTTGGCCGCGATCGCAGCCCCGCAGCAGTTTCAAATTCCGCTGACTGGGTGGGAAATCTCAGAATCAGGGGTCGATTTTGCGCCGACAGGGGTAAAATAACAGGGCTTACCGGGAGAGGTGGCAGAGTGGTCGAATGCGCTCGACTTGAAATCGAGTGAGCCGCAAGGTTCCGTGGGTTCGAATCCCACCCTCTCCGTTGATCTTTATTCCCACCACCCTAATTCCACCGTTGATCGATCAACGGCGGAATCAGGGTTTCAGGCGATTTGACGACACGCTCTAGCCCCATGGCCCTTCCAAGTGGCGGCTGGGGGCTGGGCATCACAGCGCGTCCGGGTGCAGCACTTCCACTTCTTCGCTCAGGTCATCGCCCCGATCAACCGCTGCCAGAATTTCAATTTCTTCGAGGGTTTGCCAGCCCGCTGCCCACAGATCACGGTTTTTGAGATTGCGCGCATCAATCCAAAACCGCGCATTGGGATCGCAGGAGGACACCAGTTCCGCATAGACTCGATTGCCCTCGTTTTTGCGATTGTTCACCTGGAAATGTCGCCAGCCGAAGGTGCGCTGGCGGGCCGTCCACTTGGAACCCAAGAGATGCGGAAATTTTTGCTTTTTAGCCATGGTTGCTCATGGGTGCTGAATCATGAATTGGGCAACCAATTTAAACATTGGGCAATCAACTTAAATTGGGCAGCTAACTTAATCGGGCAGCCAACCGCAGAGAATTTCCACGATCCGATCGCCCCGTAGGCGCAAGGTCAAAAAAGCCCCGTCATCGGTCAGGTAGCCCCAGCGATCGGAATCGCGCCAATTGGGTTCTCCGTAAACGGCCAGGATGCGGCTGGAGCGATCGCCCACCCGTACCCCTTCAGCCGTGCCCCAGCTAGGTCGCGTCGTCGTGATCATGGCCAACGCTCCATCACCAAAGCCCAAAATCAGGTTGGGGTAATACCAAGCCTCGTAGCGGTCATAGTTGCCAGGGGGCTGGTTTTGGGTGCGTTGGGGCCGGCCCAGTCGGGCCCGCACCCGCTGGGGATTGTCGCCCAAGCGCAGGCCATTGAACCCCAGCCGATCGCTCCGGATCCCTGCCGGTTGGTTCGGGGTGGCTTGGGCGAGTGGGCTAGGAGGCAAACCCGCGATCGCCGCCGGGGCGATCGCCCATTCCAGGCAAAGGGCCAAGACCAGGGCGATCGGGATCATAGGGGCTATGCGTCCGACTCAGGAGCGCGGCTAGGTTTCGGTTTCAAATCCACCAACCGAATCGGAGCCTTAGGCGCAGGGGCCGGTTCTGGCTTGGTGGCGGGTTCCGCTGCTGCCGGGTTGTCTGGCGTTTCCGGGGCGATCGCCTCGGGGCTGGCCTGGGCTGCGGTTGATTCGCTTGATTCGCTTGACTCGTTTGAGTCAGTCGGTGCGATCGATTCTGCGGCTTCCGGGGCGGTGGGCTGCTCAGTTGGCTCCGGGCTGGACTCCGCGATCGGCTCCGGCTCTGCATCCCAGTGGGGATAAAGCTGGGCATGACGGGCGATCGCCTCGGTCATCACCGTGGCCTTGTTTTCCAACATTTCGCCCCGATGATTTTCCAGCACCGCTGTTGAAAGGGCGATCCGTCCCTTCCACTCATCAATTTCCATAATCACTGCCCGGATCCTTTCGCCCTGGCTGAACAGATCCTCGATCGAGGCCACATGGGCTTGGCTCATTTGCTTGACATGCAGCAGCCCTGTGTTGCCCTCAAAGCTCACAAACACGCCAAAGGGGCGAATCCCGGTGATTTTACCTTCAATGAGTTGGTTCACCTTCAGGCGTGCCATCAGGCCCACCTTGGCCGCTTCCCGGTTCGAGAGCACCAGTTTTTTGGCATTGCGGTTCACCTCGATCGGCACGACGGTCAAGGTTTGGCCCACCAACGAGTCCAAATCCTCCCGCTCCACCAGGTGCGATCGGGGAATGAACCCCCGCAAGCCCATCACGGCCGCCGTCACGCCGCCTTTGTTGACCCCATTCACACGCGCGGCGATCGCCTGTTTTTCCTCTTGGGCCTTGGCTAACTCTTTCCAGGCTTGATCCAACACCATTTGTCGAATCGAAATGGTCACCTGACCATCTGCGTTGGCTTCCTTGAGCACAATGAACTCGCGCTCCACATTGGGCGGCAACAGGTTTTGCAGTTCCTCAGCGCCCGAGGGTTCGCGCATGGCGGCTTCGCGCACCGGCAAAAACGCAGCGGATTTGCCGCCAATGTCTACATAAACCCCGTCGTTGGCGTACTCAAAGGGTTTGCCCTTGACCCGTTGCCCCGCCTCAAAAGAGACGGTTTTTTCGTCGAGGGCAGCCATGAAGTCCTCCATGGAAAAGGAGGGAGCAGCGGGTTTTGCGGCCATGATGGGTTTAATCAGCAAATAACAAGTCAAAAATCCGAGCCGGACGGGCGATCGCGCCGTGATTGGCTCCATCCCCTCACTATAGCTGAGGGGCGATCTTCCGGGGTCAGCGGGCATCTCTGATCAAGACATGGATTCAGACATGTAGGTTGATCCATGATGCTCCTGATCCGGCTCTGGTCACCTGCTGCTGATCGCGCTTGGAATGGTTGGGCGATCGCAATCTGCGGCCGGTCGTTAGATGGCCGAAGCTGGCTGATCGCGCTGCCAATCGACCGGATCGGTTAGCCGATCGAACGCCTAAGGGCCCATCGCGGTAAGCTGGAAAGCCGAAGCGCCGATCGCGATCGCAGCCGTTTGAACTTGACCTCCCCGAATGCAAAACTTCCGCAACTACTACGCAATTCTCGGTGTTGCCAAAGAGGCCAGCGGCGACGAAATTAAACGGGCCTTCCGGCGACTGGCTCGGCAATATCACCCCGACCTGAACCCCGGAAACAAGGAAGCCGAAGAGCGATTCAAGGACATTGGCGAAGCCTACGAGGTACTTTCGGACACAACCAAGCGGGCCCAATACGACGAATACAGCAAATTTTGGAAACAGAAGGGATTCCAAAATGCCCGGCGGGCAGCGGCAGGACGCACCTGGGGCGATCGCTCCGAATCTCGGGTGGCCGACAACCTGGACTACAGCGAGTTTATTGACTTCAATAGCTTTGTCGATCGGCTGTTGAATCGACGCGGCGAACCGACGGCCCCACCCCAGCCCGGCAATCGAGATTACTACCGGCCCGGCACAACCCGCACGGCCTATACCGTGAAGCCACCGGTTGCCCGGGATGCGGAAGCACGGTTAACCATTCCCCTGGAAAAGGCTTTTAGCGGTGGCCGGGAACGAATTCGGCTAGAAGACGGCCGATCTCTGGAGGTGAACATGCCGCCAGGGTTGGTGACTGGCCAGCGGATCCGCCTTAAAAATCAGGGGATTAATGGGGGTGATTTGTTCTTGAAAATCACCGTCGCCCCCCACGACTTTTTCCGGCTGGAGGGGGTCGATCTCTATTGCGAAGTGCCAGTCACCCCCAGCGAGGCGGTGTTGGGCAGCGCGATCGAAGTACCAACCTTGGATGGGATGGTGAAGATGAACCTGCCGCGCGGGGTGCGCCACGGCCAGCGGCTGCGTCTGTCGAATAAGGGCTATCCGATCAACCGTGATCGCCGGGGCGATCAGATTGTGGAAATCCAAATCGCTACGCCAACCCAATTGAGTACCGATGAGTTGGCGTTGTATGAACAATTACGGGCGATCGAGTCGTTTGATCCCAGAGCCAACCTGCCCATTTAAGAGCAAGGTTTGAGCGGCCGGTGCGATGGGCAATGCCCACCTGTTAATCGCTTTATGGCATCTGTTTCATGACTTGTCGATCGTTTTAGATCAAGGCTGGAGGTGAAGGCGATCAGGCCATATCGATCGATTGGGCCTAGATATCACCAAATTCCTGACCACTGCCCGTCCAGTTGAAATCCGTGATCCGCAGTTGCAGGGAGCCGGATTGGCGCTCTGGATCAACGCGCAACAGCAGACCGTAGGTGCGGCGGCTATATTCCAGGGTGTAGTTACTGTCGATCCGTTCGCCCGTATCAACGTTGTAGACCTGCTGGAAGCCAACCCGGAAGGGGCCATAAATTTGCTGAGTGAGGCCAACGACCACCACCCGCGCATCACCGACGCGATCGAACAGGAACGGTGAGGAACCATGCCGCCAGTTTTCGATGTAGCCCAAGGTGAAGGCTGTGTAGTCTAGCCAAGGACGGGAAAAATGGCCCAACTGTCCCTGGAGGACGATCGAGCCGGTGAGCACATTTTGATAGTCGCCGCTGCTGTAGTTTTGCCAAACCATTTGCAAGCGAGGAACCAGCACAATGCTCGGCCGCAGGGCCACGGGACTGTAGCGCAGGCCGGCTTCGGGTGTGGCCGGCAAGGCTTCGCCACGCCACAGGACGATCGGGCGGGCCACTGCAATGGCCATTTGGGTGCGATCGAGGGTGATTCGATCGTCCGTGTTGCGGCTGGGTTCATCAATCAAATTACCAAAGTCCGATTGGGCATTGATGTTTTGGTAGCCCAATTGGTAGTTGGCAATGAAGCCGGTGTTGCCAATTCGGATTTGGGGCGAGGCAAAAACGGCCCCGATGCTGCGTTGCACGGTGCGGAACCCAAAGGAGCCGTTAAACAACCGATCGCGATAGCTATATTCCAGGGTGAGGGAGTGGGGGCCCCAACCGGTGGGGATGATTTGATTAAGCCGAACGCTGCCTCGGAAGTCATCTTCAAAGCGATCGGGATCGAGCGTCACGGCCCGCACCACACCCAGCAGAGAAGTGGTGGGGGACAGTTGCGCTGTCAGTCGAGCCTGCAAACCCAACACATCCAACCCGATCGGCCCGTTGGCTTGTTCGTCAAATAGGGCCCGCTGGATCAGGTATTGAGGCGTGACCCGCAGACGAACTCGGGGCGTGCGAATTACATCGAATTGCCGTTGAATGTATAGCCCGCCTCGATCTTCACCGTCGTAGCGAATTTCAAAGGGCTGGGGTGGCCGTTCCCGGCGATCGATCACCGTTCGGCGCACCAACAGGGGCAGGGTGAAGCGATTGTCAAACACCACCCGGGGGCGATCGGCAATTAGCTCATCCCGCAAGGGCGACAAGCGCCGCAACCGGGCCCGATCGGCCCGAATTTCCGTTTCCGGGGGCGAGAAGGGATCATTGGTGATCCGCACGTTTTGGGCCACCCAGCCATTGGGGTCAAAATCGACCCGATCGGCCTGGAAGCGGAAGTTTTGCACCTCGCCCACCTGGCCCGGCGGCGGATCCAATAGCCCAAAATTGCCCGTGCCCACTTGCAGCCCAAATTGACCCGTTTGGCGCACATCCCGCAGCGGCTCATTGGCCGAAATGCGATCGCTCAAGGGGCGATCGAGCGCGGGATTATAGGGCCCGGCGGTGATCACCTCTGCCGGGGCAAAGTCTTCGCCAGTGGTGGGCTGGAAAATTTCGCCGTAGCTCTCAAACAGGGAACCATCCCCCTGCACCAGGTTGTATTCCATCCTTGCACCCCGAATCACCTGCTGGCCACGGGTGAGGGCTACGTTGCCTTCTGCGAGGGCAATTCGATTGTCAAGGCTGACCTGGAGTCGATCGGCATTGATCACGGCTCCTTGGTAACGCATGGTGACGTTGCCGATCGCGATGAAAATTTGTCGAACCGAGTCGAATTCCTGTCGATCGGCCGTTACTTCAATCGCCCCGATCGCGCCGGGGGGCAAATTGGGCAACTCTGGCCGCGGGGGCCGACCGCCACCGGGTCGATCGGTTCGGTTCGGTGAATTGTTGGGGTCGCCCGCATTCACCGGTTGGGGCGGTCGATCGGGGTCGATCGGTCGCTCCGTCGGCTGCGGATCCGTGGGGGATGGGGGTTGATCGCTCGATCGCGGCGGGAATGGTGGATCGCCCGTGGCTGGCTCGGGAGGCGGTATCTCCGGCCCCTCGGTTCCATTGGGTGGTTCGGTCACCGGCCCTGGCCCTTCCCGAGGAAACAGGGGCGGCACATTCCGCAGGGGATCCTCATCGGGATTGTCTGCCCGGAGCTGTTGCCCAGCGCCTTGAGCATTGGGTTGGTTCGTTGGATCCTGAGCGGCGTAGACCGTTGCTCCCTCAGTTGTAGCTCCGACTGCTGTGGATCCGACTGCTGTGGATCCCCCGAGTCGGCCAGGGTTGGCGGCTGACGGTCGATCGGTGGACTGGGTTAATTGGGGGGGCGTTGTTTGATCGCGAGTGGGTCTTGCCCAGCGACGTAGCGGCGGCAATCCAGCCGGCGGGTTCTTCCCGTTACTGGTGGCAGTTGTCCGCTCTTCGGTCTGCGGGCGGGGTGGGTTTTGTCGGTTGGGCGGATCCACTTGCCGATCAATTTGTCGATCGATTTGTCGATCGATATGAATCAAGGCCCGATTCGGCCCCAATTGGTCGGCGGCCCGTCGGTCTTGGCGGTGCTGTTGCCGAAAATCTCGCAAGGATCCGGGCCGCAAGCTGCGAGCCGGCCGAGGCGGCAGAGATCCTAACCGGCGCAGGGGAACCGACGCGGGGGCGGTTGAATTTGGCTCAGGGGGGCGATCGCCCTCGGCGGCCGTCGGCTCAGTTTCCCGCGTTACAGCCACGTCCTGGACTAGCGGCGGCATCTCGGGCGGTAGCACCGGGTAGGGCATAAATCAGTCGTCCAATGGGCAAAAAATCACGACAATCAACCACACCATCGAGCCGGATCTCGATCGCAAGTAAACCATCCAGCCGGCCACTACTCAGCCCCAAACAATCCCTTGGGTGAGCGTGCTTGCGTGGTCATTGTACTGGGGATATGGCAAGAGATGCCGCCATTGGGATCCTTGCTGCCACACACAAAAACTCAGCGTAGCAAACTGGTCGCTATCGCTGAGTTTCATCATCAACACAAGGAGCAGGATTGAAGCTCGGAATTGCGATCGCGCCGATGGACAACCCATCGATGGCTAGCGATGGCATTCCAAAATCCAGCTCAGGTTTATTCAAAGTCGCGACGGTTGGGGTTCCGGGCCGGGTCGTTGGACAGAAAACCAAACACAAACAGGCCAATGAAGAACGAGACAACAACGTATACAGTGATTTTAAGCGCCAGCATTTGTATTGCTCCGAACGAGGAAAGAGGCTTGGGCAGCCAAGTTGTGGGGCAAGCCGGGGCAAAGGCCAACGCGATAGCGAAGTTGCCAACGGTGACTCAGTGCCGACGGGGGCCCACAGGGGCACTGTCGAATCGCGATCGAACGCTTGGCTAAGGCAGCCCCGATCGAACACGACGCGATAGCCCCCCTATGATACCAATCGGTTGATACCAAATCTGTTCACTGTTAATTAGCCCTCCTAATTTGAATCTGTTTTGAATCTGTCCCGATCGCACCCCACTGCACCTTCCACGGAGCGAGCTGCCTGGTTGGCCTGGTCGCGGGTTCCGGATGTGGGCCCTGTGCTCTTGCAGCGGCTCCAGCGGGCCTTTGGTTCCTTGGCCGCCGCTTGGCAGGCAGCGCCCGGGGACTTAACCCCCATCGAAGGCATCGGCCCCCAACGGCTGGCGAAAATCCTGGCCGGGCGATCGGCGATCGACCCTGAGCAGCTCTTGGCCGATTGGACTCAAAAAAATCCCCAGTTTTGGACTCCCGCCGATCCAGACTATCCCCAACTGCTGCGGGAGTTGCCAGATTTCCCAGCTCTGTTGTATTACCGAGGCCAACCCCACCCGGCGGAACTTCAGGGAACGCAACCTCTGGTGGCGATTGTGGGCACGCGCCAACCGTCGGACTATGGCCAGCGATGGACTAATCGGCTCACCACCTGTCTCACCAAAGCGGGGTTTGGCATTGTTTCTGGGTTGGCGGAGGGCGTAGATGCGGAAAGCCATCGTGCTTGTTTGGCGGCGGGTGGGCGCACCATCGCCGTCTTGGGAACCGGGGTCGATCGGGTCTATCCCACGGGCAACCGCGATCTCTATGGTCGAATTGTGGGTACGTTTGACTATCCCGGCTCCGGGTTTGCCCTCAGTGAATATCCCAGCGGCACGGGGCCCGATCGCGCGCACTTTCCGCGCCGTAACCGAATTGTGGCGGGGCTGGCGCGGGCAACCATCGTGATTGAAGGCGGCGAGCGATCGGGCGCATTGATCACTGCAAACCAAGCGGCCGACTATGGCCGAGATGTTTATGTGTTGCCCGGGTCATTGGACATGCCCCTTTCGGCCGGTTGCCTGAAGCTGATTAACAGCGGGGCGCAGGTCATTTTGAGCGAAAACCATCTGTTGGATTGTTTGGGGGCCCTGCCCCAGCTCGATCGGGCGGAGTCCGCCACCGTTATTGAAACCGCCCGATCGCCCGTTCCGGGGCCCGCTGCTTCTGGGCCAACCCCAACGGCCAAGCCGGCCGTCGCCCCAATGCCGCCACCACCAAACCTGGCTCCGGCTCCGGCTGCCGTTTTGCGGGCGATCGACCCAACTCCCACGGCCCTGGATGCGATCGTGGCGGCCAGCGGCCTCAGTCCCGGAAACGTGATGGCGGCCCTTACGGAATTGGAGCTATTGGGCCTGGTGGAAAACTTGCCGGGAATGCGCTACCGCCGAGCTTAAGCCCGAGTGGCGGTTCAATGGCTCAAGGGGTGATCCGTAACCATCGCAGGATTGAGAATCGTAACCGGGAATCAGTAGCCGATCGGTTTGGGTTCAGTGGGTTGTTGCCCCTCACCCGTGGCCGGTGGCAACGCTGCGGGCATGTTGGGCGATCGGCCGGTGGCTTCCGTCGTGTTGGCGGGCTTCAGGAAAATCAGTTGTTTCGGTGGGGGGGGTTGCAAGGTGGAGTCGGTCGCCGCCGCTTGGCGGGCCACCTTGTCTTTCAACACCTCCAGGGCCACGCGCAAATCTCGTTCTTGGCGCTGAAGACTTTGGAGTTTGCGATAGTCCATCGTCCAAGCCTGTTGCAACTGCACCGTTTGGGCATAAACCAACACGGCCAGAGCGATCGAAACCATTGCCGCAATGGCCGACCAACGCTGAATTCGCTTCAGGCGCTGAATGGGCCGCGGTAGTGGCGGCTTGGGCGGTAGGGGAGACACCTTGCGACTGCGGGCCGCCCGCCGCGATTGCCACAACGACAGCAGCGTCACCCGCGATCGGGAGGATCGAGGCGATCGGGCAGGGCGATCGGGGCGGGCCCGGCGAGCAGTCGGCATAGGGGTGGAGATGAGGTTGATCGGGTTCGATCGGGGTTTAGTGGGTTCGATCGAGCTGTTTCAGGCAGAATCATGCTCGATCGAACCATGCTCTGAAGCCCTAGTCGATCGAGATAGTCGTGGGCCCGGCATTGCTGCTGGAGCTGGCACTGGCCGCACCGGTCAAGGGCGTGCGAAAGTCACGATAGAACTGATCGCGCCAGTCAAAGAAGCGAGCATAGGCCGGATTGTCAGCAATGCCCGGAATGCCGCGCCCGCGCAGCCCGATCGGCACATCAAAGTAGGGCGTGCTGGGAATTTTCACCAACACACTCACCGCCGCCACCGCCACATCGGCCAGGGTGGGTTGACTGCCAGTCAGGTAGGGATTTGCTTCCAAAAGGCTGCATAGACTTTCGATCGCGCGGCTGAGGTTGTCCTTAGCCTTTTTCAGTACCTCCGGTGTGAGACCCACACCGGCTCCCATCACCCCAAAAACCTCGCCGGGAATGAAGCCCACCAGGGTCTTCAACGGATCCGGCGTTTCATCCGGCAACAGGGCCGTGCGGTAGCCCGGATCTTGCCCCAGGGTGGCCAGAAAAACCTTACGGGCATCGGCATAGAACGAATCATCGGCCCAAGCTTCCAGCACCGTCGCCAAGGCCCGCTCGGCAGGATTGGGGGGCAAAAGGGGGCGATCGGGATAGGCGCGATCGAGATAGTTCAAAATCGCGGTTGAGTCGGCAATCACCTCGTTGCCGTCCTTCAGCAGGGGCACTTGGCGCTGGCCCGACAACCGAAAAACATCAATTTGCCCGACTCCGGGAGTCACTTCAACTTTGCGGTAGTCCAGGCTCTTGTAGTCCAGCGCAAGGCGCACCTTCTCGCAGTAAGCCGACAACTCAAATTGGTACAGTTCCAGCATGGTAGTTTGCGGCGTGGGTTCAAAGAGCCGATCGAATCGTTGCTCCCGTTAGCTCTTGGGCGATCGGGGAGCGTTTGATCGCAGTATAAGGCAAGGGTTTCGCCCTTTGGAGATTTGTCCTTGGTTTGCTGGGGGCGACGTGACCCGTTGGGGTTGGTGTTTTGGTCTTAATGAACCCGGCGCAACTTTGGCGCAATTTTTGGCGCAACTTTGGCGCAATTTTAAGGATCATCGGCTTGGGCCAGCTCCTGCACTTGCTCGATCGACAAGCCCGTCACCCGGCTGACCGTTTCCGGATCCAGCGTTTTCAGCAGCTCGCGGGCAATTTCCAGTTCTCGCTGCTTTGCACCTAAGGTGATCCCCTCAGCACGCCCTGCTGCCAGCCCTTCAGCCAGCCCTTCCGCTAGTCCTTCAGCTAGTCCTTCCGCAAGACCCTCGTCCCGAGCGCTGAAAATTTGCCCTTGCATGACGCGCAGTCGATCGAGTTCCGCCTCAAAAAAGCGCAACTCCGCCGGAGACAGTTGACTTTCGTTGGCAATGTCTAGGGCTGACTGTAAATCATGATCGCTGGTCAATTCTGGAGGAGCTTGTTGCAACTCCCCTGCCCGTTGCAGGAAAAATAACCAGCGATCAACCAGCCCTTCTAAGTCCACCAAATCCTTACCAAATTTCGGTAATTCCACAAAAATCCAGCGCAATTGCGAGGTGCAAAGGGCGTGGGTTTCTTCATTCAGAATGCTGAACCGAGAAATGGGCAATGACTGATCCACATCTGGATCGTCGAATAAGATAAAGTCTGTGATGGTGACGGCAATCACGGGCCTCAAATCCCAATAATACTTACCCCGTCCCAGTTGGCTGGCATAGGCTTTGGTGGTGTTATACAAAATGCGCTGTATAAAGGCTTCCACCTTGGCCACCTGCATTTCAATAATCACGGTGGAGCCATCATCAAGCTGAGCTTTCACATCCAAAATGCTCAACTTAAAATCGGGAATTTCCGGTTGCTGATAGGGATCTAAAATTTCCAGATCCTGAATCCGCAGTTGCCCATCATAAACGAGGGCATTGAGCAGGCTTTTCAAGATGGGCCTGCTGTTAGGAGAAGCGAAGATTCGCTTAAAGCCAAAATCCGTTTTTGGGTCAATGAAGCCCATGGTTCACAGGGTGTTTTGCGATCGCTCATTACCAGCCTAAACCAGATGTCTGGGATCTGAATGACCGCTGGGGAAGTGGTGCTGGGGGGAAACGCAGGATCCCGAGGGGCCGATCGCCTGGCAAGATGGGCTAATCAACAGAACCACCCGCACAGAACCGTTGATTAACCCTCTGTTTCGTTGCACTGAAGTTGGCGCTAGGGTTGCTCTCGGTTGTTGTTCATGGGTTCATCAATGAACCCATGACTGATGGCGATCGACATTCGGTTCAACACCCTGGCCCCTTTTTCCAAACCTCCATGATGTCTGCGATCGCCCGGCTTCGACAGCTTTTGATTGACCCCGAGCCAGCCCGTTGGGTCGATCGGCTCTGGTGGATTGCCAGTGTTCTGTTCGGCTTGGGCTATGGCTTGGCCATCTTGCCGGAAGCCTTTGCGGATCCCTATGTGGTGGCCGATGACGGTCGGCAACATTTGTTCTGGATGCTGCGGCTCAGTCACCCGGATGCGTTTCCGGGCGATTGGATTGCGGATTATTTTGAGTCCGTTGCCCCCTGGGGGTTTCGAGCCATCTACTGGTTCCCGGAAGTGATGGATTGGGGAGCGGTGACGGCGGCCAAGGGGTGGCCGTTAATTCTCAGTGGCGCGATCGGGGGATTGGCTTGGGCCGTCACGCGAGCCATTTTGCCGGTTCCCTTTGCCGGTTTTGTGGCGGCGCTGCTGTTTCTCCAAAATCTTTGGCTGAAGGATGATTTGGCTTCGGGCACGGCGCGGGCTTTTTTGAATCCCCTGTTTTTGATGGTGCTGTGGGCTTGGGTGAAGCGATCGCCCTGGGGGCTGTGTTTGGCGATCGGGCTGTTGGGGGGTTTTTATCCCCACTATGTTTTGGTGACGGCGGCCATGTTGACCCTGCGTTTAGCGATCGGGGTCTGGCGGCGGGAGGCCCATTGGCGCATTTGGGTGATCGGGCTGGGGGTTTGTGTGGCGGTGTTGCTGCCCTTTGCGGCCAATGCGTCTGCCTTTGGCCCCACCATCACCGTTGATCAAGCACGTCAGTTGCCAGAATTTTTACCCAATGGGCGATCGCGCTTTTTCTATGAAGATTTTGGGCGTTTTTGGCTGTCGGCGGGTCGTAGCGGCATTCAACCGCCGCTGGAGCCGCCTTTGCTGGTCTTGGGGTTGGGCTTGCCCCTGATTTGGCGCTGGCGCGATCGGTTTCCCCTCTGGTCTCAAGTGCGATCGGGCATTGAAGTTCTGCCGTTGTTGACCCTGGCCAGTTTCGGTTGCTTTGGGTTAGCCCATCTGTTGCTGTTTCGGTTGCACTTGCCCAGTCGCTACACCCAACATGGCCTGCGAGCTGTTTTGGCGATCGCCACAGCAATTGTGCTGGTGTTGCTGCTCGATCGGCTTTGGACTTGGGCCCAAGGACAGCGGCGACTCCTGGCTTGGGGTCTCACGCTCGGGGCGATCGGGCTGTTAGTTGCCTATCCGTTGGCCGTGCGCGGGTTCCCGAAAGCGAACTACGTGATCGGCCAGGCACCGGATCTCTATGAAATTTTGGCCGACTATCCAAACAACACACGCATTGCCACCCTTTCCGGCGAAGCCAGCAACATCCCCACTTTTGCCGGTAAATCCGTTTTGGTGGGGGCCGAATTTGCAATTCCCTACCACTGGGGCTATTACCGCGAGTTTCGATCGCGCGTGGAAACCTTGCTGCGGGCCCAATACAGCCCTGATCTCAGCCTGTTGCGAGCCGCGATCGCCCAATATCAACCCACTCACTGGTTACTGGATCCGGGCGCGTTCGATCGCGACTATTTGGAAAATAATGACTGGTTACGGCAATACCAACCCGCCTACGGAGAGGCCCGGCGCTGGTTAGCCCGTGGCCAGCGATCGGCGCTGGCTCAACGGGTCGATCGATGCTTGGCAGCTCAATCCCAAGAGGGACTCTTGCTCTTAGATGCCAACTGCTTGGCCCAAACGCTCCCCCCAACGGCCCCAGAATTACCCCCGATCGGGCAATGATGCAGATCTCAGCTCATTGGGCGCAGAAGCCGATAGACCAAGACGCTAGTAAATTCGCCCCAGAAACCTGTTGCAGAAAGCTTCTAGACAGGTCGTAGAAAACTTCTAGACAAGTTGCAGACAAGGGGCTTAAGCCCCTTGTCCCTCACGATTTCGCAACGGGTAGACAAGGGGCTTAAGCCCCTTGTTCCTCACGACTTTGCGGCTTCGCACCAGCAAGATTTAGACACTTGAGGATCTGATGACAGATCCTCAGTGCCCTGCCTTAAAACCTAGAACGACGGCTGATGCCGAATCAGGTTCAGAAACTCTTCGCGGGTTTTTTGGTCTTCTTGGAACACACCCACCATGGCACTGGTCACCGTCCAGGAACCCGGCTTTTGTACCCCACGCATCGACATGCACATGTGGGTTCCCTCCATCACCACAGCCACCCCCCGAGGCTCCAGGACTTCTTGGATCGCTTCCGCCACTTGACGGGTTAGGCGTTCTTGCACCTGCAAACGACGGGCATACATTTCCACAATCCGAGCCAACTTGCTCAAGCCCACCACCTTTTGGTTGGGAATGTAAGCCACATGGGCTCGGCCCATGAAGGGCAGCATATGGTGTTCGCAAAGACTGAAGAAGTTGATGTCGCGAACGAGAACCATTTCATTGTGGCCCTCATCAAAAATGGCCCCATTGACCAATGTTTCCAACGACATGTCATAGCCGCTGGTGAGGAAACGCATGGCCTCCGCCACCCGGTGCGGGGTTTTCAGCAGCCCTTCGCGCTCGGGATCTTCACCAACCCCTAACAGAATCGTCCGTACCGCGTCCATCATGTCATCCTTGCTGACTGCTGGAGGCTGGTTCACTTGCGCAGGTTGTCCGTCATGGGTGTTGCGATCGGGACGGGTTAAAAGCCCTTTGCCCTCGTCTTCCGTGGCTGAACTATTGGGATTAACCATCCCATTTGAGATCGCATTAGAGGCGGCGATAGTCATGATTGAAATAATGAGGGAAATCCTTCCAAGAAGAACGCGCAGTGCTCCAAACACTGAGTCTCTGTTAAAAAATGGTAATACTTTTTGGCGGCTGGCGGCGAAACCCGGCCAATTCACGATCCCCGGCGTTTGGATAGCTCAAGGCGATCGATCTGTATGAGTGGGGCGATCGAGTTGATGGATTTCTGAACCAATGGGGCCTGATGAAATCTATAAAAAAAATCTATCAATCCCGTCGATGGATCCAGCGCGGGGAATGGGGAGCCACCGGCTAGGGATTGCGCAAAATCATGGCCAGTAATGTATCAATGACGCGCTGGGGATCCATGGGAACCAAGTGCTTACCGCCCAGCATCTCTTGCGTAATGTTGAAGTGAGCCAAAGCACCAATAAAAACGCGGGCGGTTGCTTCTGGATCGTCAATCTTTAGCTCCGGATGGGCTGCTAAGTAGCTGGTGAGGGCTTCGCAACCGCGCTGGCAAAAATTTCGAATAAACAGTTCGGATAGCTCCGGGAACCGCTCCGACTCGGCCATGATCAGGCGAATGAAGGCCATATGTCCTTCGTCCTGGCCCACCTTGAAGATGAAGAGATTGGCCAAATGCCGCAAAAAGTGGTGTGGGTCAGCCCCCAAGAGGGTTTCGTCAAACATTTCCGGAAACTTGCTGCGGGCCAGCTCTTCCACCAGCGCCCCAAAGAGACTTTCCTTGCTTTGGAAGTGGCTGTAAACCGTTGCTTTGGAAACGCCTGCGGTGGCCGCCACGCGATCCATGCTCGTGCCTGCATAACCTTTGGCCAGGAAGGTTTTCATGGCTCCGTCCAGGATCTGGCGTTTTTTGCTGAGGGGGGCGATCGGGTGCGCAGCCGGAACGGACATGGTCATTACCTACAAAATAGCAACGGAATTGAGCAAGGGGGGCTGGGCTGCCCCGATCTCTGCCCAGGATCTTCCTGCCCAGAATTGACAGGATTGGCGGGATGAATGATTGACAAAATGGAGGCGGTGTAAGCGTTAATTCGCGGCTGATGCGCGTTGACTTTTGACGGGTTCCAACCCATGACGCTTCCGCAAGGTTTCAACCTTAACTCTCCTCTGGGCAGTCATTAAAGATTAATGGGCGATCGCCTTGGATTGCATCAGGTGATTTTGAGCGGTAAAAGGCCGTTGTGGTTAAAGGTTTGGAGAGATCGAGTCCGCAAATTACGATTTGGGATGAATTCCGCATTAATTCCTATTGTACTAAACGGTTTAGTCTAGCTATACTCAAAATTGAACTAGACAGTTCAGTTTGATTACCTGCTATACCTCTCTCACTCCACAGCTCGCTGCACAAGATTCGGAGGGCGACATCGTGACCAGTCCGGTTCCTTGGAAATTGCTCAATCCCCGTCAATGGACTCAAGCGACGATTCCGATCGCCCTGGGAGCGGTGGTCTTGGTGGGTGGGGGAGCGGTGTTGTTGCGCAGCCGGGCAGCGGAAACTCCGGCCCCGGTGGTTACGCCCTTGCCGTCGCCAACGGTGGTGACGGCTCTGGGGCAACTGGAGCCAGCGGGGGAGGTGATTACGCTGGCGGCTCCGCCCTCAAGCACTGATTCGCGAATTGCCCGCCTGTTGGTGGAAGAGGGCGATCGGGTGCGGGCGGGCCAGGTGGTGGCGGTTTTGGATGAGGCGGAACGGTTGGCGGCGGCGGTGGAACGGGCCGATCGCCAGGTGGATTCGGCAGAAGCGGCCCTCGATCGGGTGCGAGCCGGGGCCAAACGGGGCGAACTGAATGCCCAGTCGGCAGAGATCGATCGGGTGCGGGCCCAGCGGGATGGCGATTGGCGCTCCCAACGGGCCACGCTCGATCGACTGCTGGCGGAACGGGATACCCAACTGGCCGCCCAGCGGGCCACGATCGCCCGTTTGGAAGCGGAGTTAGCCAACGCCCAGGTGGAAGCCGATCGCTATGCCAGCCTCTATGGCACGGGGGCGATTTCTGCCTCCCAACGGGACAGCAAAACCACCACCTTGGATACGGCCCGTGCTCGGTTGGTGGAAGCGCGGGCTAATTTGGCCCAAATCGACGCTTCCTATCGAGAAAAAGTGGTAGAAGCCCAGGCCAGCCTCGATCGAATCCGGACAACAGGCGTGGCTCAGCTCACCGCCGCTCGGGCCACCCTCGATCGAATTGCGGAGGTGCGCCCCACGGATTTGCGGGTGGCCGAAGCAGACCTGGCCGCTGCGATCGCCGCCGCCAAGCAGGCCCGGGCGGATCTCAACCGCGCCGTCATTCGCGCTCCCCGAGATAGCCAGGTACTGAAAATCTATGCTCGGCCCGGCGAATTGGTCGGTAGCCAAGGCATTGCCGATTTGGGTCAAACCCAATTCATGGAAGTGGTGGCGGAAGTGTATGACACCGATGCACCCAAGGTTCGCGTGGGGCAAACGGCCACCATCACGAGTGATGCATTTTCCGGTGAACTGCGAGGATCGGTGGTGCGATCGGGGTTGCAGGTGCGCAAACAAACCACCCGCGATGTTGATCCCTCTGCCAATTTGGATGAGCGTGTGGTGGAAGTGCGAATTCGGCTGGAGCCAACCGACGGTCAGCGGGTGGCCAATCTGACCAATTTGCAAGTGAAAGCCACCATCGACCTGAAATCTCTGCCCCAGCCTTGATCGATCGGGCTGCCTAGCACGCCCTGATCTGCAATTTTTGCGCACCGTTGGCAGCCGGGTTGCCCCAATCGCTGCCCGCGCTGCCTGAGAACCCTTCGGGATGGATGCCCATCATGCTCGATCGCCTCACTCGCTCTGCCGACTCAGCCCCTGAATCTCTGGCTCCCGGCACGGCTGACTTGGGAGCTGCCCCCCAGCCTCGCCCCAATCCCGAAACCAAGACGACCCCCGCTTGGGTTGCGGCCCTGCAACGTCGCATTCCCCTCGGTTGGCTACAGCTTCGGCACGATCGGGGACGGCTACTGACGGCCTTGGCGGGCATTGCCTTCGCGGACTTGGCGATTTTTATGCAACTGGGGTTCCAAAATGCCCTTTATGACAGCAACACCCGGCTGAACCGGGCCATCACCGCCGATGTGGTGTTGATCAGCGCCCAGGCCCGCAACCTGATTGGCCTATCCAGCTTTGCCCGTCGTCGTCTGTTTCAAGCAGAAGCGATCCCCGGCGTGGCCAATGCGGATCCCCTCTATGCCACGATTAGCAACTGGAAAAATCCCGAAACCCGCAAGGAAAAACAAATCCTGATTTTGGGAACCAATCCCGATCGCCCGGCCTTTGATTTCCCTGAAATTCAACAGCATCAAAATGATCTGAAGCTGCAAGATCGCTATCTGTTCGATCGGGCAGCCCGGGGGGAATATCAAAAAACCATTGCCCAGCTCGATCGGGGCCAACCCGTGCAGACCGACCTCGATCGCAAACGAATTGAGGTCATTGGTACTTACAAAGTGGGCGCGTCCTTCGCCGCCGACGGCAGCATTCTCACCAGCGATCGCAACTTTTTGCGGGCCTTTCCCCGGCGGGATCCTGGCAGCGTCAGCATCGGCCTAATTTACCTGGAACCGGGAGCCGATCCCGTCACCGTGCGCACCCAACTGCAAGCCGCCTTGCCAAACGATGTGAACGTGCTGACCAAAGCGGAATTTGTGCAATTTGAAAAGGACTACTGGGCCAAAAACACCGCCATTGGGTTCATCTTCAGCTTTGGTGTGGCCCTGGGGTTTGGCATTGGCGTAATCATCGTTTACCAAGTGCTTTCCACCGATGTCAACGACCACATTCGGGAATATGCCACCCTCAAGGCCATGGGCTATCGCCACCGCTATTTCATTGGCGTGATTTTGGAAGAAGCGCTGATCTTGGCCATTGTTGGGTTTGTGCCCAGCTTGGCCGTGTCCGCTGGGTTATATGCCCTAACCCGTAATGCCACCAACTTGCCCATGTTCATGACCTTGGGGCGGGCGCTGTTGGTGTTGATGGTCACCTTCGTAATGTGCTGTTTGTCGGGGGCGATCGCCTCGCGGCGTTTGCAATCGGCGGATCCGGCAGACATGTTCTAGGTGCGGTAACCCGTGCGGCAACCGGCACGGCAACCCGTGTGGCAATTTCAGACAGGCAAACCAACCACCATGACTCACCCCATCCTCAACCAAGCCGCCACGGGACAGCCAAACGGGGCGATCGACAGGCTGAACACAGCGATCGACAGCGCGCCCGAAGCCGACTGGGCCATTGAAATTGCCAATCTCAATCACTGGTTTGGTCACGGAGACCTGAAAAAACAAGTCCTCTTTGAGATTAATTTGCAAATTCGGCGCGGGGAAATTGTGTTGGTGACGGGCCCTTCCGGTTCCGGCAAAACCACGCTGCTGACGCTGATTGGCGGTTTGCGTTCCGTCCAGGAAGGACACCTGAGCGTGTTGGGGCGAGAACTCCACGGGGCCAGCTCCGAAGAATTGGTCTTGGCGCGACGATACAATGGCTATATCTTCCAAGCACACAACTTGCACCGCAGTCTAACCGCTGCCCAAAACGTGCAAATGAGTTTGGCCCTGCATGTGGGTTGGAGTGTTCAGGAGATGCGATCGCGCGCGATCGAGATGCTAGAACTTGTGGGCCTGGGTCATCGCACGGATTACTATCCCGATGATTTATCCGGTGGGCAAAAGCAACGGGTGGCGATCGCCCGCGCCCTTGCCAGCCATCCCAAAATCGTGTTGGCCGACGAGCCGACTGCTGCCCTCGACAGTCAATCTGGCCGGGAGGTGGTTAACCTCATGCAAGGCCTCGCCAAGCAGCAGGGTTGCACAATTTTGATGGTGACCCATGACAATCGCATTCTTGATGTTGCTGATCGCCTCGTTTCCGTTGAAGATGGACGGCTTGTTTCCACGCCCCGATCTGCCTAGCTCGATCCGAACTAGCCTGCTCTGACCTAGTTCGATCCGAACTAGCCCGATTTCCATGAGCCTGATTGGCATGAGCCTGATTGGTACGAGTCTGATTGATTCGCCCAGCCGTTATCCACCCTCACCGGCCATTCAGCCATTCGCCCCGATCGCCAGTTGCTCCGATCAGTGGAATCGATGATCTCGATCGTTGCACCCAAGTTGGGTTGATGCAACTATCACCCCACCATCGTCTGAACCATCTTCTATGGTCAAAGTCGGCCAAACTTCGTGATCCATCTGCTGTGCCGCGAGTCAACCGGGTTTCCAACCCCTCCAAGGCTCGCCAACTCGGCATTATTGAGGTTGTCTCCGCCTAGTCGCAAAATTGGTGGCTTAAAGTCCGGCTTTTGCGGATTTCGAACGAAAAAGCAATTATTCGACCCGTGACCCCCCGGATCGGGTCGGCCGAATAAGCCTACGATCACGGATACCCATTCACCGGTAACCGATTTACCAGTAACCGACCACTGATCGCTAACAACTGGTCACAGGCCCACCGAGCACGCGCCAGTGATCGCTGACAATCGCTAACAGACAATCGCTAACAACTGATCACAGACAACCGATCGCCCGCAGTGATCGATTTATGCTTGGGGTAAGTCAAAGATCGAGGGCGATCGTCACCCATCTGAATCAGCCATTGCCAATTATTGAGGGTACGAGGATACGCAGAGTTGATGTTGAGGCAAACATCAGGGATTTCTAGACTGAGGGCGTTGCTGACAACGATCAATGCCAAGCAGCTCTCGGGTGTTCTGTCGCTTACCGACACCAAGCACACCTGGTTGCTCCCGTTTTACCGTGGCAAACTCGGTTATCCCACCTGCGAAATTCACCGTGTTCGTCGCTGGAGCCGCGCCATCAAACGCAGTTGCCCGCAATTTCGCCCCAGCCGAATTCGAATTGAATTTGCCAGCCCTTCAGAATTGCGTTTTTGGGAACAGCTCACCCTGGCCCGTGGCCTGAAAGCCGAAGAAATTAACCCAGAGCAGGCTCGCGATATTGTTTGCACGGCGGCCAAGGAAATGCTCTTTACGGCGGCCAGCATGATGGAGCCGCAGTTTAATTGGCAGCCCTTTCCCCTGTTGGATCATGACACCGGATCCCAGGTGACTTTGGAACAATGCGAAGTTCAGTCTTTGATGCAGGTGGCAGAGCAACTTTGGCAGCGCTGGCAACTGCTGGGTTTGGATTTGGACTATAGCAATCGTGCGCCGATGTTGAAAGATTCGTCGGCTTTGAATACCAAAATTCAAGAACAAACGGAAAGCACATCTTTTTATAGTTTGCAGCCGCTGTTTAATGGTCAGCGAACCTTTTGGGATATTGACGTTAAGCTGCAACAATCTTCGATGGTGGCCATTCGCATTTTGCGCTATTTCTTGCAACAAAATGCGGTGGAATTTCGGAGCTTGCCAGATTTACCCAATCCCCTTTCGGGCTTGCTGGAACCAACGGCGGGGGCACTGGTGGCTTGCATTGATGACAGTATGGTGATTTGTCGGTCTTTAGAAAATATTGTGACCCATGCGGGTTATCGGTTTGTGTCAACGCAGGATCCGGTGCAGGCGATTCCGTTGTTGCGCAAACACCGGCCGGATTTCATCTTTTTGGATTTGAATATGCCGGTGGTGAATGGGTATGAGATTTGTACTCAGATTCGCCGTTTGGAAGGGTTTCGCGATACGCCGGTCACAATTTTGACGGGCCAAGATGGGCTGGTCGATCGCGTGCGGGCCAAGTTGGTTGGTTCTACGGACTTTTTGCCCAAACCGCCTCGCAAGGAAAAGATTGTGGCTCTGTTGGAAAAATATTTGGGCGATCGCGGTGGCGCGGGAACTGCGAAGTCCCCGTCTCCATTGAGAAACTAGACCTCTTGCCCCAATCAAAACCCTCACCCTAAATCCCTCTCCCGACTTAGGAGAGGGACTTGGCGACTGATAACGAAATCGCTGTTATTCCTTAAAAACCAGATCACCCAACCAGGCCACCAGAGAAGGCTATTGGGTGGGAATTCCCAAGCATTCGCGGACGGTGACCACGGGCATGTCCAGCAGGTATTCAGCGGGCCAGTTGTCAGGATCGAAGGTGTCGGCGGCCGCTTGGCCGCGACGATAGGCGGCCTGGACTCGATCGCGCCATGGGCCGGTCAATTGTCCGGATCGCCCCAATCGCCGTAACAGACCCGCCACGATCGGCAGATGGAGATGGCGGAATTTGCAGCCCAACAGAAAAACTTGCACTTCCAATTCTCCCCAATCGTCGGTGTCATAGCCGGTCAGCACATGGATCGCATCGTGCAATTGCTTGCGACGGGGGCCGCTGGTGAGCAAGGGATAGCCATTGCGGGTGACTAACTCAATCCATTCCCGGCCGAGGCTCTGGGGCGGGCAGGCTTGCAACTGCTCGCGGGTGACCACGGGCGGCTGGCTCAGCCCAAGGCGATCGGACAGGCGATCGATCCACTGAAACAGGGCTTCCGCCGAAAACAGTTGACCCGAAAATTGGAGAGAAGGGAGTTTCTGCATGGTGTTGGAGCGCTGATGGTGTTGAGGCGCTGAACTCCTTTAGGATGGCAACTCCGTTTGACGATGCTGTGGCGATCGGCTGGCGTTGGCTTGGCGAATGGGCTACGAACGCACTACGAATGGGCTGTGAATAATCTGTGAATGCACGGCGAGTAGTTTGCGAATGCACGGTGAATGATCTGCGAACCGCCCAAAAAGACCACAGCTTTTCTACACTGAAGGGGTTGGGGGCTGTGGATGGCCCGGCTCGATCGCGCCCTTGGGCTGATCGATTATTTGCTTTCAAGTTCTATTTCTCGCCAGCCTATGACCGCTCACAGCACTAGCCCACGGATTGTGATTTTGGGAGGGGGCTTTGGGGGTTTGTATGCGGCCCTCCGCCTTGATCGCTTGGATTGGGGGGATCATCGCCCGGAAATTCTGTTGGTCGATCGGGGCGATCGATTCGTGTTTTTGCCCTTGCTGTATGAGCTGATGACCGGCGAGCTGCAATCTTGGGAGGTGGCCCCGCCCTTTGCAGAGTTGCTGGCCGGAACCCAAGTGCGGTTTGTGCAAGGAACCGTGGAGGCGATCGACCTTCAACAGCGGCAGGTGAGCCTCAGCCCTGTCTTCGGCCAACCACAAACCTTGACCTACGATCGGTTGGTGTTGGCCCTGGGCTGCGAAACGCCGATGGACTGGATCCCCGGCGCGGCGGAACATGCCCTGCCCTTCCGGTCGATCGCCGATGCCTATCGGTTGGAAGATCGGCTGCGGGCCCTGGAAGCAACCGATCGCGACAAAATCCGAGTGGCGGTCGTTGGTGGCGGCTACAGCGGTGTGGAACTGGCTTGCAAACTTGCCGATCGGCTTCAGGATCGAGGGCGGTTGCGGCTGATTGAACAAAGCGATCAAATTCTGCGCAATTCGCCCAACTTTAACCGTCAAGCGGCTGACAAGGCCTTAGAACAGCGCGGTATTTGGATTGATTGGGAAACCAGCGTGCGCGACATCGGCCCCGATCGCATCATGCTCGACTATCGCGGCCGCCTAGAAGATATTCCCGTAGAGCTGACCATTTGGACGGTGGGGAATCGAGTGCCTGAGCTGGTTCGAGGGTTGCCCCTGCCCAAAAATGGTCGCGATCAACTGCTGGTGGAACCCACCCTCCAGGCGATCGACCATCCCGAAATTTTCGCCCTCGGGGACATTGCCGAAATGCGCGATGCCAACGATCCCCAAGGCAGTCCCGTGCCCAGCACCGGCCAAGCGGCCCTGCAAGCGGGGGACTATGTGGGCTGGAATCTTTGGGCTTCCTTGTGCGATCGGCCCCTGCTGCCGTTCCGATATCAGCATTTGGGCGAAATGTTGGCCCTCGGCAACACCAGCGCCACCCTCACCGGCCTGGGGGTGCAATTGGATGGGCCCCTGGCCTATGCCCTGCGGCGACTGGTGTATTTGTACCGAATGCCCACCCTAGAACATCAAATTAAGGTGGGCTTGAACTGGATGACCAAGCCCCTGCTCGATCGCT
Organism: Limnothrix sp. FACHB-1083; assembly: GCF_014696485.1. NCBI lineage: Bacteria > Bacillati > Cyanobacteriota > Cyanophyceae > Pseudanabaenales > Pseudanabaenaceae > Limnothrix > Limnothrix sp. FACHB-1083. The sequence continues at coordinate 189,438 of NZ_JACJQD010000004.1, forward strand.
TGGCCGAACTCAATCCCGATCAGCGCTGAGGAATCAGTGACCAAAAGAAGCAAGGAAATTGCAAGGATAGTGGTAGCCCAAACTAGCCGCTCTCCAAACTAGCTACCCAAGAAAGTTGTGCTGACCAACACATCGCTAGCATCCAGATCAACCCCTGCCACGATCGCCATCAGGTCAGCCCCACCCGTCAGAAACGGAGACCGGGCATAAACATAAACACCATCCGGAGCGCTGACAAATTCAGTGCCTGACACATTAAAGCCAGGATCTCCCTGCTTAGTTCCTAAAATTAAGCGATCCTTGCCCGGTTCAAAATTCTGAATGCGCACAAAATCTGAATTGCCAGCAGCGGTGTAAAAGGGGCTGTAGTTGATGCCAAATCGGGTGGTGAGTTGGCGGCCCACTTCAAAGGAATCCACACCGGGCCCGCCCGTCAATGTATCCAGTTCATTGGCTCCCAAGGAGAGATATTCTCGGCATTGTCCACCGGTTAACGTGCCACCCGCAAAGCATCGTCCCGCATCCATTTCGACCCCTGTGAGCGTATCGAGGGCCCCATTGCCAACCACCAAATCATTACCTTTGGTTCCCGAAAATGTGGCCACTCGCCCTTCAACGCGGCCCGATTGATTGAAGTGATCCCAGCCGGATAAAAACGCCGCGCCGTTGTCCCTGGCTGCTTTCACATCGGGATAGGCTTGAAAATAGTCAAAGTCAAAAAAGGTTGAGGGGGCACGCTGTTCGCCCCGCCCAAACCGCACGTAATGTTCTAATCCAGAAGTAAAGGTTTTTTGGGCGACAGCGTTGTTCACATCCGAGAACCGTTTGCGATACCACTGCTCATCAAATGCGCGGGGAAACAGGCTGCGGCCTTCCGATTCTCCTGACTGGAAATAGTGCTGCAAACCGGAGGCCAAACCACCCGATCGAATGGCTGCATCCACGTCGGGATAGGCTTGACGATAGGCCAACTCCCGATCGGGTTGGCTATAGAACCGGCTGATGGCTGTGCGCCCTTCCCGCATCCCTGAATTCAGGAAATGTTGCAAACCGCTGACCTGTTGACGATTGCGAACGGCTGCTGCCACGTCGGGATAGGCTGCCAGATAAAAAGATTCATCAAACAAGCTATTCAAGGCTGTCATTGAGTTGAGTCCTGACTAGGGTTAATGGGCAAGCGAAACTGGCTCCCGACCAATGGGGGGAGCAGTTTCAAATTTCAAAGAACAGACGAATCGATCGCGCAAGCTAATCGCGCAATCTTTTGACTATTCAAGATCAAGTTCACAAGTTTGTGTTCACAAGCTTTTGCTCACAAGTTTTTATTTACAAACAAGATCAAGAGACGCTGTGTGTAAATAAAAACCGGCTGTGAACAGGGGCCAGAATTTCGTGATTCGATATTTCGCTCAGAACAAGCTTGTCCAAACTTGTCCAAAAAACGCTCTCTATCCATATCCCAAGAGAAACTCTGTTTTAGCATCTGCTATAGAGCCAATCCTTATTTCAGCCAAATCTTTTAATCTATTTTGACCTGGTGAACATTGCGATTGAATTCATAACACCCTGACTGGTGTGAGGCTTGTAGAAGTTCCATGATCGCGACAAGATTTGAGCTTGGCGCTAGAATATTTACATAAATTTATAATCGCTCCCTAAATCTAGCCCCATGACTGCCGTGAATCTCCCGATCGCCCCAAATCTTGACCGCCGTGCTCAGTTGGCGGCGGCCGATGCGCCCCCCAGCCAGTTTTGGCAGTGGCGCGATCAAGCGATTCACTACGTGCGATCGGGAACGGGCCATCCCCAGCAACCGCCCATTCTGTTGGTGCATGGGTTTGGGGCTTCGACGGATCATTGGCGCAAAAACCTTGCGGATCTTCAGCAAGACTTTGAAGTCTGGGCGATCGACCTGTTGGGCTTTGGGCGATCGGCCAAGCCCGATTGGGTCTACAGCGGTCACCTGTGGCAAGCGCAGCTCCAGGAATTTATTCAGCAGGTGATCGGTCAGCCGGTTGTGATCGCCGGGAATTCCTTGGGGGGCTATGCATCCCTTTGCGTGGCTGCCAATCATCCCGAATCGGTTTGTGGGGTTGCCCTCTTGAACAGTGCGGGCCCCTTCACGGAAACCACAACCCAAACCCAGCCCAATGGGTTCCAAAAACTGGTTCGATCGCTAGTTCGGAATGTGCTGTTGCAGCCGTTGCCCAGCTATTTACTATTCCAAAATGCCAGACGCAAATCCACCATTCGCAAAACCCTGCAAAAGGTGTATTTAGATCAAACCGCCGTGACCGATCGCCTGGTGGAAGAAATTTATCGCCCTTCTTGCGATCCGGGAGCCGTGAAAGTGTTCGCTTCGGTGTTTAAATCTCCCCGGGGTGAAAACGTTGATCAACTCCTGGGCAAGTTGCAATCTCCCTTGCTGTTGCTGTGGGGCGAAGGAGATCCTTGGATGCAAACCAGGGCGCGATCAGCTCAGTTTCATCAATACTTCGATCAGATCACGGAGCACTTTTTAAATGCGGGCCATTGTCCCCATGATGAAGTGCCGGATCTGGTGGATGATTATTTGCGCAATTGGATTCAATCCCAAGTCCAAAAACGAGAATAGCACCCAGGCGATGGACTGCTTCTGTTCTCCTCTCATACGTTGATCCTTAGCGGATTCGGTCTCAACACTGCCATGATTCACACAGGATTCATGAAGGTTGAAAATTGCTGTTTCAGCAACTTAAACCGAAATTCCCTGGATAATTAAGCTGGGGAGAAATGAGCGTCTCAGCAGGGTGCTATTGCTCGATCTTGAACGAAAAACAGCGTTTTGCAATCAAACTATTTGCAATTGACTCTTCAACAGGAGTCGTTAGGAGGCTGTTTCGGAGCTGAAGCTCTCTCGCTTCATGTTGTTAATCTACCATCGAGTTTTTGAGGATAGTCTCTGTTGCAATCAATGTTTACTCATTCGTTGAGTAATGGCTGATGAATATAACAGCCTTGTATCAGAAATGCGGTGAGCTGCTATTTCAGGTAACGGCTCTTGAATTTATGTTTTAAATTTATGCGACCACTTGCCTGGGGATCTGTCAGTATGTTTAAGAAATGGCGATCCCAACGCTGAAAGCCCTGCTACGTCCTTGGACGGGGATCGCAGGGCCGTGAAGCGTCTCCGGTTTTTCCGTATAGTTGCTGAAAGCGCCACCCCATCTTTGGGCCCAAGGGCGATCGCCTGTTTCGCCCATTGTTCGGCTGGGATTGGGGCCGGGTTGATGGTTGGTTGGTTTGTTGGTTGATTGAATGAATTTCTGTTTGACTACGTTCTTTAAATGACGCTGTTATGACTGCCACGCCTGACCAAATTCGCGAGTTGCTGCATTCTGAGAATTTGAGCGATCGCCTGCGGGCGGTGAATGATATTCGTGCCCTACCGCCGGATCAAGGATTTGCGCTGATTCAACTGGCGATCGGGGATGCCAACACCCGAGTTCGCTATGCGGCGGTGAGCCAGTTTGACAGCCTGGGCGGGCAAGATCCCGATCGATCGCTGGAGCTGTTGCGGGAGTTGCTGTCGGATCCGGAACCGGACGTGCAGGCCGCGGCGGCCGACTGCCTCGGTGGCTTGAAGCTGACGGCGGCCTACGAAGACTTGGTGGCCTTGTATCAATCCAGCGGGGAATGGCTGGTGCGCTTCAGCATCCTTTCGGCCCTGGGAGAATTGGGCGACCTGCGGGCGGTGGATGTGCTGCTGTCGGCCTTGGCTTCGGACAACGAGTTGGAGCGGCTGGCGGCCATTGGGGCCCTGGGCGAGTTGGCGGACGATCGCGCCTTGCCCCATCTGTTACCGTTTATGGACAGCAGCGATTGGCAGGTGCGCCACCGGCTAGCCCTCACCTTGGGGCAATTCGATGCACCCCAGGCCCGGGCAGCGTTGGAGACCCTCAGCCAAGATGCGATCGCCCAGGTATCCGAAGCGGCGGCGGCCCAACTGGGTTGATGGGCGGCCGGGCGGCGGCGAATGGGCGGCTGACTGGCGGTCAGTTCTTTAGTATCGGTGCGGTACAATCGCCCCGTAGCATCGCCGGTCGATGGGGCCCTGGGCCTCGTTAGTTTCCGACTTTGAGCTTGGAGATTTGAATGCCGCTCGATCGCGCTTTCAACGCTGGTTTTACGCTGTTCCTGAGCCTAATTGTGGAGGCACTGCCCTTCCTGCTCATGGGAGTGGTGTTTTCGAGCGCGCTGTTATTGTTCATTGACGAAGGGCGCTTAATTTCCCTGCTGCCGCGCCATCCCGTTTTGGGGGCCTTGGCGGGCAGCGTCATGGGATTCTGCTTTCCGGTCTGTGAATGTGGCAATGTGCCCGTGGCGCGGCGGCTGTTGTTGCAGGGAATTCCGGCCCCGGTGGCGGTGGGGTTCTTGCTGGCTGCGCCCACGGCCAATCCGGTGGCCATTTGGGCCACCTGGACGGCCTTTCGCGATCGACCCGAATTGGTGGTGTTTCGGGTTTTGGCGGCCTTGCTGATTGCGGTGATTGTGGGCTGTGTGTTTGGGGCCCAAAAGGATTTACGACCTTTTCTGAATCCGGGTTTGGCCCGTTCCATGCTGCGATCGCGCGAGCTAACGGGCATTGAGCGAGTGGCCCAGGAGCGGGGCTTGCTCACATCAGGAACCTACTGGCCAGGGGTGACCACGGGCAAACCGCTGGAGTCTTCATTGGCCACGATGCAGTCCTTAGCGGTGGATCGATCGCGCGAGCGCATGAGCGGAGCCGAGCGCTGGCGATTGTTTTTGGAGAACGTGGTGCGGGAGCTGCGAGAACTGGGCGGCGTGTTGATTTTGGGCAGCGCGATCGCGGCGGTGGTGCAGGTGGCCGTACCGCGCGAGGTGGTGCTCAGTTTGGGACAAGGGCCTGTCACCTCAATCATCGCCATGATGGTGTTAGCGGCGGTGATTTCCATTTGTTCCACCGTGGATTCCTTCTTTGCCCTTTCCTTTTCGGGTGCGTTCACCAGCGGTTCTTTGCTGTCCTTTTTGGTATTTGGCCCCATCATTGACCTGAAGGCGATCGGGCTGCTGCTGTCCATTTTTCGGCCCCGCGCAGTGCTGTATATGTTCGTGCTGGCGGCCCAGTTGGCGTTTTTTGTGGGGCTGTTTATGAATTTCCAAACGGGGTGGTAGTGGGGTGACGCGGCGATCGAAGCGATCGGCAAGCCGAGGATTCAGCCGTTGGTTTGCCCTGGGTTTGGCCCTTGGTTGGGGGTTCATGGCTTGGTTAGGTTGGCCGTCCGTGGCCCAGGCGGGCCCCCTGCTCGATCGGGTCAATGCTTTTCCCTATTGGGTCACCAAACCCCCCACCAAACCCGCCGCCGGAGACTTGATCTATCCCCCGTGGATGGCGGGTGATTGGCAGGTCACCAGTACGTTGCTGGAGTTGTCGGCTCCGTTCGCGCCGGAAATTGTGACTCCCGGTTTTGAGAGCAATCGATCGCTCCTGGGACAGCCCGTGAGCTTTGCGGTGCGATTTGGCCCCCAAACCATTGCGCCGGCCCTGAGTGCCTTTCCCCTACGGAAATATCAACCGCCCGATCGGGCCCCGATTGTGGCTGATCGCGCCTTGAACGGTTTGAATATTGCCGCTGCTTACCTGGGACGAGGGGCTATTGCTGGGGTGGTGGCGGATCCGGGCAATCCCAACGAGCAGATTTTGAAGTTGGCCAATCAGCGGGCCTTGGTTTCCACCGTGACCGATCGAGCCAGCGAAACACCGAGTGATCGGCGGTTTCTGGCCACGGAAGTGATTGTGCAGTCCTTTCAAAACGAGGGGACTCAGCAAGGGCGATCGGTCTATGCCAACGCGGTGGAAACCACCACGGATTATCGCCGCACCGCCCCGGACGCGATCGAAGCCGATCAGTTCACGGCCGTTTATCTGGCCCCGCGCGATCGCTATGCCTCCGTGACCCGCAACCGCCCCGTGGCCCTCTACCATTACCGATTGACCCTCCAGGCGATCGCCCCGGAGGTGAATTCATCACCGTAACCGTTGCCACCTTAACCAAAGGAACGCAAAAAATTCGCCTATAATCGGTCTGAAATTTGGATTTGGGGCTGTGGCTCAGATGGATAGAGCAAGCGCCTCCTAAGCGCTAGGTCGCGGGTTCGAATCCCGCCAGTCCCGTGTTTGTGGGGCCCCGTGGGGCCCGTTGCCCCTTGAGTCGCCCGTTGCCATGACCCCTTCCACCAGCGATCGGCCCCAAATGACCGAAACCCTGCCTGCTCGGCCCCTGCTGCAAGCCAAGCAACTTTGCAAAAGCTTCGGGGGCCTGAAAGCCGTGAAGGGAGCCAACATTGAGGTGCGATCGGGCAGTATTACCGGCCTGATTGGCCCCAACGGCGCGGGCAAAACCACCCTCTTTAACCTGCTCTCTAACTTCATTCCCTCCGATAGTGGTGAAGTGTTTTTGGATGGGCAACCCATTCACAATCTGTCACCTCACCAAATTGCCCGCCAGGGGATGGTGCGAACCTTTCAGGTGGCGCGGGTGCTCTCCCGGCTGTCGGTGCTGGAGAACATGATTTTGGCAGCCCAAGACCAACGGGGCGAACGGTTTTGGGAAGTTTGGACCCAAAGCAGCCGCATCCGTCGCCAGCAGCGGGACTTGGAATTGCGAGCCATGGAACTGTTGGAGGCGATCGGCCTGGCCCACATGGCGCGGGAATATGCCGGTTCCCTGTCCGGTGGGCAGCGCAAACTGCTGGAAATGGGACGGGCCCTGATGGTGCAACCCAAGTTGGTGTTGCTGGATGAGCCAGCGGCCGGCGTGAATCCAGCCCTGATTGAGCAAATCTGCGATCGAATCCAAACCTGGAATCGGGAAGGACTGACCTTCCTGATTGTGGAACACAACATGGATGTGATTATGTCCCTGTGCGATCGGGTGTGGGTTTTGGCGGATGGTCAAAATTTAGCGGATGGCTCCCCGGACATGATCCAAGCGGATCCAAGGGTTTTGGAAGCCTATTTGGGGCAAGCGGCATGAGCCGGGCAGCTCGCTGGATGAGCGTTGGCTTGGGGGCGATCGGGCTGGGGTTTGGCCTGGCCTGGCCCTCGGGGGCCCACCAGGTGAAGACGGGAGCCGACGTGGCGGCCCTGTTTCACTTGGAACCCGACCACAATCCCCGATCAGGGGAGCCGGCCACCGTTTGGTTTAGCCTCACTCGCAAAGGCGGCGCAACGATCCCCCTCGATCGCTGCAACTGCCAACTCACCATCAGCCCCCGCTTGCAAAGTCCGACAGCCCCCCAACCCTGGCAGCCGCCCCTCACACCCAAGGCCGCCGAAGGGTTTCAAAACATGCCCGGCGCAACCACCGTGTTTCCGGCAGCGGGGGCCTATGACTTGGTGTTGAAAGGTCAGCCGAAACAACCGGGCGACTTCCAACCCTTTGAGTTTCGATACGAAACCACCGTGCTGGCCGGAGCTGCCCCCACGACCAGTCCCGCTCCCGTGGCCGCTGCGATCGCCTCACCAGTGGCCGCCACCGCTGAAACGACCACCGAGACCCCATGGCATTCTGGGGAACTGGTGTGGTTGGGTGTGGGCGGTGTGGGTTTGGGATTTTTGGGACTTTGGGCAATCACCCGATCGCGCCGTTAGCCGAGTTAGCCAAGTTAACCAAGTTAACTAAAAAAATTTGGTCGAAAGTCGATTCGTTCAACTGGCTGATTATGACCTTTAGTATCGCTTTGATTATTGCTTCGTAAAGTTAGCAAACCGAGAAGTTGCAAAGCGTTTCAATTCGCTACAAGTTAGTGATGTTTGATCGGCTTTTTCCAGTTGCGTCAAGGGATCGAGTTAGGCTGGCCTTAAGCAAGCACCGTTAGGACTCAATGAGCGTTATGAGCGAATTTCTAGACTTCCTGAAGCATCAATATGCCTACGTGGCGATCGGGGAATTTCGGCCGGGCAAATTTGCCGAAGCTCAACAACTGTTTGAAGCGGCAGTTTCCACCTACAAACAGGGTTTTGAAGGGGCTTATTTGCTGCAAGAGACCAACAGCGATCGCGGCATTGCGGTGATCTTTTGGGACAACATTGATGATATGGATGCCAATCGCAATGAAGCTTGCGAGGCAATTTTTGCCAAAATGGCTCACCTTTTCCTGAAACCGCCGGTCACGAATTTCTACGAAGTGTGCAGCAAAGTTGATCCCAAACCGGCCGATCGCCCCCTGGCTTCGGTTTAGGCCATTGGTTTAGACCATTGACGAACGGCGTGGCATTTGGGACAGAGGCGCGATCGGGATGGATGAGTGGCAACGGGCGCGATCGCTCTTTCAAACCCTGTGGGGCTACGACGGATTTCGCGGCCCCCAGGGCGACATCATCCAAACCATTTTGCAAGGGCGGGATCTGTGGGCCCTGTTACCAACGGGAACCGGTAAATCCTTGTGTTTTCAATTGCCGGCCCTGTTGCGATCGGGCTTGACTGTGGTGGTGTCGCCCCTGGTGTCGCTGATGGATCGGCAAGTGGCAGACCTGCGGGCCAAGGGATTGCCGGCCGCCACCCTGCATAGTGAAGTGCCTCGATCGCAACAAAAAGAGGTGCTCGATCGCTTGGAGCGGGGCCAGTTGCGATTGCTGTATCTGTCGCCCGAGACTCTGTTCAGCCAGCGAGTTTGGTCACGGTTGTTGCGGTTGGCTCCCCAAATTCAGGGCCTGGCGATCGATGAGGCCCATTGCTTGGCCCAGTGGGGCGAAACCTTTCGGCCCGCCTACCGCCGGTTAGGGATCGCCCGCCAAACCCTGGAAGCAGCGGCCCAAAAGCCAATCCCGATCGCCGCGTTCACGGCCACCGCCACCCCCACCGATCGCGCCATCATTGCCCAAGTGCTGGGGTTGCGGAACCCAGCCCGGTTTGAGCAATCCCCCTATCGAGCCAACCTGCGATTACAGGTGCAGCGCTGTTGGGTTCCTGCCCAGCGTCAGTGGCGTTTGTGGCGGTGGTTACGCGATCGCCCCGGCCAAGGGGGCTTGATTTTTGCCCGCAGCCGCCAAACCTGCGAAGACCTGGCCCGGAATTTGCGCGATCGGGGCCACCAGACAGCCGCCTATCATGCCGGGTTACCACCGCCCGATCGCCGCCGGTTGGAAGCTCAGTGGGTGGGGGGTGAGTTGCCCTTTTTGGTCTGCACCAGCGCCTTTGGCATGGGGATCGATCGCCCTGATGTGCGCTGGATTGTTCATTGGCATCGGCCGCTGATCCCGGCGGAATATGTGCAGGAAATTGGTCGTGCCGGTCGGGATGGGCAGCCGGCCGATATTTTGCTGTTGGTCAGTGAACCCACCGGCTGGCTGGACAGCACCGATCGACGGCTTGATCGCCACTTTCAGCAACAAACCCGCCAACAAATTCAAAATTTGGGTCTTGTGGCCCGGCATTTGCCCCAGGAAGGCGCGATCGCTGAAATTGCCGATCAGTTTGCTGAAGGGGCGATCGCCCTCAGTTGGCTCCATGCCCTCGGTCAACTGGACTGGCTCGACCCGTTCCACTACCAATTGTCGGGGCAATGGCCAGTGACGATCGCCCATCAAGCTCGCATGGGTCGATCGGTTGAGCTTTCGATGCGTCGCTACGGGGGCGATCGGGGTTGTCGGTGGCGTTTTCTGTTGCAAGCGTTGGGGTTACCGCCCAAGTCGGCTAACTGGCGCTGTGGTCAGTGTGATCGATGCCGCCACACCGGTCAGCGGTGATCCCTGGGTGGTATGCAGCCAATCTGGATCAAGAACTGGCCCCAGCAAATGCCAGCAAAAACCGTAAAAGGGCGACCCGTTGGGGCCGCCCTTTCACAAATAGGCAGTAGTGCATCCCCATCAAGGGCTGGAACTGAGCTGAACTGAACCTGATCGCGTCTTGATCTCGTTCGATTCAGTGTTACTCAGCCCCTTGACCCACCAGCTCGCGGGTTTCAGCGGGCGGTGCACCGGCCGTCACGTCCACCTTCACGTTGCGGTCTTCGTCGAGGTCGATCGTTGCCGTGTCGCCGTCCTTGATCCGGCCGGAGAGGATCTCCTCCGCCAGCACGTCTTCCAGCAGGCGCATAATTGCCCGACGCAGTGGCCGCGCCCCGTAGCTGGGGTTGAAGCCCTCTTCGATCAACCGTTCGCGGAACTTGTCGGTTACCGCCAGGGTGATGCCGCGCTCGGTCAAGCGGGCAAACACTTCCTTGAGCAGGATTTCGGCGATTTCCTTCACCTCGTCCTTGCTCAGTTGGCGGAAGACGATGATTTCGTCCAGGCGGTTCAGGAACTCGGGGCGGAAGTAGTTCTTCAGCTCCTCGTTCACCAGGGACTTGATCCGGTTGTACTGAGACTCGGCTTGGTCTTCGCCAAACTCGAAGCCCAGACCGCCGCCACCCTTTTCAATCACCTTGGAACCGATGTTCGAGGTGAGGATGATCAAAGTGTTCTTGAAGTCCACCGTGCGGCCCTTGGCATCGGTCAAGCGACCATCTTCCAAGATTTGCAGCAGCATGTTGAACACATCGGGGTGGGCCTTTTCGATTTCATCGAACAGCACCACGGTGTAGGGACGACGACGCACGGCTTCCGTCAGTTGACCGCCTTCGTTGTAGCCCACATAGCCCGGAGGCGAACCGATCAGTTTCGAGACCGTGTGCCGCTCCATGTACTCCGACATGTCGAGGCGGATCATCGCTTCTTCGGAGCCGAAGAAGTAGGCCGCCAAGGCCTTGGTCAGCTCGGTTTTCCCAACCCCGGTGGGGCCAGAGAAGATGAAGCTGGCGATCGGGCGGTTGGGGTTCTTCAGACCCACGCGGGCCCGACGAATGGCGCGAGACACGGCCTTCACCGCTTCGTCTTGGCCGATCAGCCGCTGGTGCAACACGTCTTCCATATGCAGCAGCTTTTCGGATTCGGACTCGGTGAGCTTGTTCACCGGCACGCCCGTCCAGGAGGCGACGATTTGGGCGATGTCCTCCTCGTCCACCACCGGTTGCAGCGGATCATCGGCCCGCTCTTCCGATTTCTTGGTTTGGGCGATGTTGCGGATTTGCTGCTTAATTTCCATTTCCTTGTCGCGCAGCTCGCCGGCCTTGTCAAAGTCCTGCGATCGCACGGCTTCGTCCTTTTGCTTGAGGACTTCCCGCAGCTCCTTGTCCAATTCCTTGGCGGCCGGAGGCAGTTGGGAGTTCAGCAGGCGCACCCGCGATCCCGCTTCGTCGATCAAGTCGATCGCCTTATCCGGCAAGTAGCGATCGCTGATGTAGCGATCGGACAGCTTGGCCGCCGCCTCTAGCGCTTCATCGGAAATCTTCAGCTTGTGGTGTTGCTCGTAGCGCTCCCGCAGACCGCGCAGAATCTCGATCGTTTCGTCCACGGTCGGCTCACCCACCATCACCGGCTGGAAGCGCCGCTCCAGGGCCGCATCCCGCTCGATGTGCTTGCGGTACTCATCCAGGGTCGTGGCTCCGATGCACTGCAATTCGCCCCGTGCGAGGGCTGGCTTCAGTATGTTGGCGGCATCGATCGCCCCTTCCGCAGCACCCGCGCCAATCAGGGTATGGACTTCATCGATCACCAGGATCACGTTACCGGCCTGGCGAATCTCATCCATGATCTTCTTCAGGCGCTCTTCAAACTCCCCGCGATACTTGGTACCGGCCACCAACAGACCGATATCCAGCGTCACGACCCGTTTGTCTTCCAGGATGTCCGGCACATCGCCATTGGCAATCCGTTGGGCCAACCCTTCGGCGATCGCGGTTTTACCCACGCCCGGCTCCCCGATCAACACCGGGTTGTTTTTGGTGCGGCGACCCAAAATCTGAATCACCCGCTCAATTTCCTTCTGGCGACCCACCACCGGATCCAACTTGCCTTCAGCGGCCTGTTGGGTCAGGTTAGCCCCAAACTCATCCAGGGTTGGGGTCTTGGTGCGGCCTTGGGAGCCACCGGCAGTCACTTCCGCCGTTTCGCCCAACATCCGAATTACTTGGGTGCGCACCTTCGACAGGTCAACGCCCAGATTTTCCAGCACTCGGGCCGCGACCCCCTCTCCTTCGCGGATCAGGCCCAGCAGCAGGTGCTCTGTGCCGATGTAATTATGACCCAGTTGGCGGGCCTCTTCGAGCGACAGTTCCAGAACCCGCTTGGCCCGGGGCGTGAAGGGAATTTCCACAGCCACGAAACCGGAGCCGCGACCGATAATTTTTTCGACCTCAATCCGAGCGTCCTTGAGGTTGACACCCATGGATTTCAGGACTTTGGCGGCTACACCAGTGCCTTCGCCAATGAGTCCGAGAAGGATTTGCTCAGTGCCCACGAAGTTATGACCCAGGCGGCGGGCCTCTTCTTGGGCGAGCATGATCACCTTAATGGCTTTCTCAGTGAAGCGTTCAAACATTGGCGGTTCCCTATCACCTGCGAAGTGCTGGCAAATCTGATTTTAACACGCGCGGTTTGGGCAGTTTGGGGCTGACCTGGCCGGCAATTGGGGGGCGATCGGGCGGTTTCCCTAACTCGATCGCCTTCCCCTTGGCAAGCTCAAGAACTCGAGAAATTGCCATGAACTTTCGGGGGATTTTGTTCCCCGATGGGGTAGGGGGGGATCAAGCCTTTTGGGCGATCCTGGGGGATGGATTGATGAATGCTTTTAGGATTTTTAAAGAACGTTTGGGTTGAAAATCGGGTCTTGGGATTGCTGATGGCAAGGGCCAGCGGCAAAACGGCCCGATCGGGAGTGAAACATGGGCCAGCTCAAGGGTTAGCCAGAATTTGGCAGACCCCCATTGAGCCAGCGGACTGGGGTGAATCCCAAAAATTGGGTGAACCTGTTGGGCAGGATTGAAAGATAGGTTTTTAATCTAGCGCATGGCTTGGGGGGCTGCCGACCCCGGCGGTTGGGGGCACAATCTCTCCCCACCACTGCCATTGATGTTGCGCCAGCCGATCGCTCAGGTCAGCAGCGGTGCGATCGAGCTGTTGAGCAAACTGGGGCCAATCCAACTTGCCTAACCACAGGATCGCCGCATCTTCGCCATCGGCGTAGTAGCGTTTGCGACGGCCGGCCTCCTGGAAGCCAAATTTTTCGTAAAGCGACAGGGCGGCTTGGTTGCTGGGTCGCACTTCAAGGGTGGCGCGTTTCATTTCCCGTTGCCGCGCCAAGCTCAACAGGCCCCACAGCAGGGTTTGCCCCAAGCCCTGTCGCTGCCACTCGGGCCGCAGGGCGATCGCCGTGATGTGGCACTCGTCAACAATCGCCCAGGCGCAACCAAACCCAATCAGTTGCCCTTGCGGATCGATCGCCCCGAGCAAATCACTATTCGGGCTATCCAGTTCCCGGCGATAGGTGTCGGCGCTCCATAGACCACCCAAGGCTATCTGGTCGATCGCCACCAATTGATCGAGATGGTCATGATTGAGTAGTTGCAAACGGAGCGATCGCATAGATCCAAAACCTTATAATCCAGCAAGAATAAATGAATTTTGGTTGGTGATAGGCAAATGATTCGTTATCAACTTATACAGGCAAATGGGCAGTGGTGTTTTGTTAATGAATCTGAATTGGAAAACTTTGTTTGGGAAAATCTTCAGACAGCCTTAGGACTAACACCCATCAAGCGGCAATTCTCACTAGGAGGACAATTTATTGATATCTTGGCAGTTGATGAAGAACGAAACTTAGCTATTATTGAACTCAAAAACATAGAAGATCGACACATCATTCAACAACTAACTCGCTATTACGACTTGATCATCAGTTCTGATGAAGTGCTGCCTGAATTTTCTGGAGACAAGAAAATTCGCCTGATTGGTATCTTGCCCAATATTCATCCATTCAATGAATTGGATTGCAAGTATCACAGGTTAGAATTTGAATTGCTTGAATTCTCTATCATTGCAGAAAATGAAAAATTTTATTGGAATTTGGAAGCATTGGATAAGAAGATTCTAATTGCCGCCTGGACTAAAGAGACAGAATTAACCATGGAACCGCCTTCGCAGTCACTAATTAAGTTAATGAATAAAAATTGCCAAGAAAATAAGATTGCACAATTGCTCCACATCAGAGAATTTTTACTCTCATTTGATCCCAGAATGAAAGAAATTCAAGAAAAGGGGAGCTTAATGTATGGCAATACCAAATCGAAAGTATGTGCCGAGTTGCATATTAAGTCTAGAAGAGGTTCTGGAGGCTTATTACTCCTTAAATTGCCAGACCGTACCTGCTTTTCCAAGGATCGGCTAAGACTATTTATTGTTTTTGAAGATGGGACGAAATTTACGAATATATATTGGGTAGGAACAATGAATTTCAGTGGTGGCTTATCCTTTGAGCAAATGGTTCAATGGCTTGGAGACATTGCAGAATCAGGAAATACAGAAGCTCAAGTTGCCTATAATCGTTATCAAGAAGTGATTGCTGCTGGAAAAACCTTGAAATCCTTAATTCAGGTAGCGATTACCTACTGGCAAGAACGCTTATAAAATTAATGGTCGTGAAATAAAATTAAAATGCTGTGATGCTGAGGACTAGAGATAATGCTTCAAGCCCAGTTGCTAGGGGTTCAGGATTATTCCAGTTTGTACCGGTTCAGTGTGGCTGACTATCAGCGCCTCTATGAAGCGGGAATTTTGGCGGCCGATCGACGGACGGAATTGATTGCAGGAAATATTGTTGAAATGTCGCCTATTGGAAAGCGCCATGCAGCTTGTGTAAATCGATTAGTGCATTTGTTGACGGCGCAACTTCAGGGACAAGCGATCGTCAGTGTGCAAAATTCGGTGCAGATGACCGACTCATTTCCCCAGCCGGATATTGCAGTGCTGCGATGGCGATCGAACTTCTATGAAGATGCCTATCCAACTTCCGCTGATGTTCAGTTGCTCATTGAAGTTGCTGACAGCACCGCTCGGTACGATCGCCAGGTCAAAGGCGCACTCTATGCCCGCGAGTCGATCGGGGACTATTGGTTAGTAGACTTGGAGCAGCGACACTTAGAAGTTTATCGATCGCCCCGTGCTGATGGCTATGGCGATCGGCTGATCTTGCAACCTGGTGAGACGATCGCCCCGATCGCCTTTCCCGATCGAATTATTGCCGTTGAGCAATGTTTTGCAGCCTTGTCTAGCCCTTGATTGGTAGTTGAATCAAAAACTCAGTTCCCTGTCCTAATGCTGACTGAACTGTCAAACTGCCGCCATGTTTTTTCTCGACAATTTGGCGGGCGATCGTTAGCCCTAATCCCGTCCCCTTGCCCACGCCCTTTGTGGTAAACAAATGGTCAAAGATCTTGGCTTGCACCTCTTCGCTAATGCCCTTGCCATTATCCCGAATTGAAATCTGCACTTGATCACCAACAACAGTTGTACTGATTGTGATGATTTGGGGATGTGCTTCTAATTCCTTGAACGATCGACCCTGCACCATTTCATCAAACACATCGATTGCATTGGCCAGGATATTCATAAATACCTGGTTGATTTGTCCTGGGAAACAATCAACTTCTGGTATGTCTCCGTAGTCAGTTTTGACTTCGATGGCAGGCCGAAACTGATTTGCCTTGAGTCGATATTTCAAAATCAACACCGTGCTGTTAATGCCCTCATGCAAATTAGCACTGACCTTATATTCTGTGTCGGCACGAGAGAAAATGCGAAGGCTGGTGCTGATCGATTTGATTCGATCGGTTGCTCCCTGCATTGAGTTCAGCAACTGGGGTAAATCTTCGCAAATATACTCTAAGTCAATGTCTTCAGCATGATCTTGAATAGGAATAACTGGATTGGGATAATGTTGCTGATAAAGCGCCAAATGTGCCAACAAGTCTTTGACGTGATCCTTGCCATTGTTAATGCTGCCATTGAGAAAGCCGATCGGGTTGTTAACTTCGTGAGCTACCCCTGCCACGAGGTTGCCAAGAGAAGCCATTTTCTCGCTCTGCACCATTTGCAATTGGGACTGTTCCAACTGTTGCGCATAGGTTTGAGACTGTTGGTAAAGTCGAGCATTTTCCAAAGAAATGGCGGCTTGGCTGCAAAGGAATTTCAAAATAGTGATTCGATCGCTGGTAAATACGCCACTGGTTGATCGATTTTCCAGGTATAAAATAGACCGCACATTTCCTTGGTTAAGAATTGGCAAACACAAGACACTCTTGGGTTGATAGCAGTTTAGATAATCACCAATGACGGGTAAATCGGTATCAAGATCATTGACAACAACCGTCACTGCCCTGTTTTTGACGTATTGAATCAGCTTGATCGGAATGTCGGGGTTATCGTCTAAGGGAGTCGATTGCAATGTCACCTGCTCTGGGTTGGCCATCACTCTCACCTGCCATCGATCGCCCTCCCAAAGGATTAAGGCACATCGATCGGCTCCCGAGTTTTTCAACATCGTCTGAGCTAGGGTTTGCAGCAATTCATCTAGGGCGATCGTACTGACCAGATTTTGAGAGACCTGTAGCAGGGCAGTAAAATCAAGCATTTGGTTAATGCTGCCGCTAGAACTTCCATGCGGAGTGGCGCGTGATGAATCAGCAGGATTTGTGATCGTCGCTAGGGTTTCTAAAAGGGCGAAGGGTTGATTGGCCGCTTGCAGAATCGGTTGTAGTAATTGGGCGTAGCGTTGCTCTAAATCAACCACTTTAGCTTTCGCTCCCCAGCGAGCATAGCCATAGTAGGCTTCCTGCATATAGCTGGCGGCGATTTTCTCCTTACCCCAATCGAGATAAAATTGCGCGGCCAGTTCATATGCTAAGGCTTCTTCTTGAATGAAACCATTAGCCTTAGCACCCGAAATTGCCCGCTCATAGCCATTAATTGCCTCCAAGAAATTGCCCAAAAATCGATGTTTTTCTGCTGTCAGCAGATCCAGTTTATGCTGATAATTCATCGGGGCATTCTCTGCCCAAGTTGATAGGTTGCTGTGGTGCTGTTCCACCAAGGCAAGTAGCTCTAATCGCTCATTTTCGGGCTTGCCGATCGCGACTGCCAAACAGGTTAACCCTCCATAAAAATGGATGGCGGGAATATGCAACATTCCGACGATGTTATCTAGATACTGCTTGACTTCATTGAGATATTCAAGAGCAAGCCCATAATCACCAAATAAATAGGCCAAGATCAATTTGTAGGTGTAAGCAATTCCAAGACCTGTTAATTGCTGATTTTGAAGATGTTGTGGAAAAATTTTCGTCTCGTCATAACGATCGCCAATCAAGAGAGCGGGCTGGCGGTGTGTGACCAACAATCGTTCAAGAAACTCACTCGTCATCTGCAAGTATGCTAGAGCGTTATCTTGCTTTGACGAAGCAATAGCAGAACAGAATTGATCAACCTCGGCTTGCAGTCCAGATAATTCCTTGCCGCCATAGAAATAAGCATAAAAATAGTGGGCTAAACAATAGCCTAAATATAAAAAGTCACCGGCTTCTATACCGGTTAAATACCCCTGCTTAAGCAGAGCTGCTATGGAAGTCATGGCTTCTTTCTGGTGCTGAACACAGGCAGCAAAGAAAAGAATGCTCAAACACTTGTATGCTTTTGTGTTGAGTCGATCAATTAGGGTCAAGGACATTTTTCCCAAGCGATAGCCCCGATCGACCTGACCGAACCCCGTGGCTAAAACTAAGCCGTAAGTAGCGTAGCCAACACTAGAAACAGGTGTATTACCAAATTGCAGCGACAAACTCACAATTTTTGCGCAAACAAAGGGCAGAAAAGTGGGCTTCGCAATAAATACCATGGGCATAATCATACCCAGCAATTCCATGGCGGCAATGGTCTTTGGGTCAGTCATCACCGGCAAATTGACCAAATCCTCAATGACCGTTCCTTCTAGCTCAGTTTCCACAGTTTGCAAGGTTTGGGCGATGAGGCTTGGTGTGATGTCGTCGGGAAACTGAACTCCCAATTCAGTGATAGCTTGGGCAGCAATGGCGATCGCCTCTGCCAATTGATTTTGAGCCGTCAACACCCTGACTTGCACCATATAAACAGGCACTTTATCCAAGACGGTTTGAGCTTGCTCTAAAACCTGTTGAACTTGGGCGATCGCCCCCTCAAAATCAGCCTTTAAACAGGCCACATCTGCCGCCATTTGATGGAGTTTTAAGCTCAATTCATACTGGTTTTGCCAAGGCTCTTCTGAAAGTAGCTCCAGCCCGATCGTCACGAGGTCTTGAGCCGCACCGTAAGCCGTTGCCTTTTTCGCCTTGTCAATGGCAGCAAGGTTCAGTCGAATCAATGCCTCTCGTTCATTTTGCTGACTTAATAGCCCATGCCCCAAATTCAAATGTCCGACAATATCAAATAGCTTCTCCTCGCGCTCTGCTGCCGACAAGCGGTTTTGGAGTAACTGACCCATCTTCAGGTGAGTAACCTGTTTTTGATCTTCAGGAATCAGGGAATAAGCAGCCTGTTGCACTCGGTCATGGAAAAAACGGTATTGAATTTGCCCAGAAATCTCTTCGCTCCAGGCTTGATCGATCTGGGACGAATCACGATCCGCATAGAACTTATAAATCTTGCCCTCTGGCAAAATTAGCCCCTCTTGCAGTGCTGGCCATAGGGCTGAAGCCGCTTGAATTTCGTTTTGTTCTGAAACAATCGCTAAGGTCTTGAGGTCAAACTTAGCCCCAACACAAGCGGCAAACTTCAGTTGTTCTTGGGTGACCATGGGCAACTTTTGGAGCTGCAAGGCCATGAACTCCACCACATCATCCGTTAAGGCTGCGTCCTGTACTGGTACTAAGTCGCATTGCCAGTGACCCGCCTCCCGATCGAAGGTAATGAGACTGTCTTGGTGTAGTGCTTTGAGGAATTGGGTCGCAAAGAATGGGTTGCCCTGGGTTTTTTGCATCACCAGATGGGTCAAGGGCTGCACTTTGCTGTTTGAGGTTCGGAAAGTATCAGCAATTAACTGGTTGAGACTCTCCGCACTTAAGGGGCCGAGGATGAGGGTCGTCAGGGAAACATGGGCCTCTTCTAAGGCTTTTACTGTGATTAAAAAGGGATGACCGGGTAACACTTCATTATCTCGATAGGCTCCCAAAACCAAGAGACATTGAGCATGGGAGCGAGCCTCTGTTAACAGATTTTGCATCAACCCCAAAGAAGTTGAATCAGCCCACTGTAGATCATCGATAAAAATGACGAGGGGATGATCTGATTTTGCAAAAACTTGAATGAAATTTTGAAATAAGTGGTTAAAACGATTTTGGGCAGCTTCACCAGAAAGCTCTGGAGCGGGTGGCTGCGGCCCAATAACTTGTTCCAGCTCAGGAATGAGATCGATCAGAATTTGACCATTACTGCCCACGGCTTCCAGAATATAGGTCTTCCATTGGGCTAATTGCGCATCAGATTCTGACAAAAGCTGTCCCATCAGGTCGCGCAGTGCTTGTACAAACGCAAAGAGGGGAATACTGCGATTGAATTGATCAAATTTGCCCTTAATGAAATAGCCTTTTTTCTGAGTAATGGGCTTGTGAACTTCGTTGACAACAGCGGTTTTACCAATTCCAGAGAATCCCGCCACTAGCATCAATTCTGAACGGCCTTGAGCAACCCGATCAAAGGCTTTCAGGAGTGCTTGAACTTCCGTTTCGCGGCCATAGAGTTTTTCAGGAATCAGGAAGCGATCGCTTAAATCCCGTTGACCCAATTCAAAATCAGCAACAGTGCCTGTGTCCTGCCACTGGTTCAAGCATTGTTGTAAATCATGTTTGAGTCCCAGGGCACTTTGATATCGATCCTCAGCATTTTTGGCAATCAATTTAGCAACGATCGCCCCTACGATGGCTGGAATGGCTGGATTGATTTGCTCAACGGGTGTGGGTACTTTGGCAATATGACAATGCACCAGCTCCATTGGATCCTCTGACTCAAAGGGCAATTGGCCACTGAATAGTTGATATAAGGTCACACCCAAGGCATAAAAATCCGCGCGATAGTCAATCCCCCGGTTCATGCGTCCGGTTTGCTCCGGCGCAAGATAAGTCAGGGTTCCTTCAAGAACATTCGGATTTTGAATTTCCTGTGTCTCTTTGGGCAATAGGGACGCGATGCTAAAGTCAATGAGTTTGACTTGCTTGGATTCTGGATGAATTAGAATATTGGCCGGCTTAATATCTTTATGAATGACTCGTTGCTGATGCAGGTTATGCAGAATGCTGGTTAGTTGCAAGGCAATGTTGAGCACATCACCTAGGCTGAGTTGTTGTTGCTGACAATATTGCTGAAGAGAGATGCTGCCACAGTCTTCCATGATCAGGGCATAGCTATTGCCAATCGGCTCCAAATCTAAAGGCTGCACAATGCCTGGAACATCAAGATTTTGAGTGATGGCGTACTGATTTCGGAATTGAATTAATTCGCTAAAGGTGGGATAGCTTGAATGCAGCGCTTTTAGAATTACTAGTCGCTGACTATGGTGCTGGATGGCGCGATAAACGGATGTGCGTGACCCACGGTGAATTTGTTCAACAATTCTATAGCCAGAAATTTCAGGAAAAGAATTGATTGAAGAAGCATTCAGTGGAGACATCTAAATTAATCCGTGATGAAGCGTTGATAGAGTTGAAATTGATCGTGTTTTCATCAACTCAGACATCTAGCTTAGCAATTTCTTTTGGTAAGGTGTTAATCTTAATGTTTGTGCTGAGGGTGATGACGATCACCTGATTTTGTAACCTGGTGAACCGATCGCCTTTTTTGATCGCCTTTTTTTGATCGCATGGTTGCTGTTAAGCATGGTTTTGCTGCCCATTCTCACGCATTAAAAAAGCTTGGGCGATCGCCCCTGATGGTTTCTAGAATGGGAACCGTAGCCTTGGGAGTTGGCGGCAATGGTGCGATTGGCGCGGTGGCAGTGGGTGGTGTTGGCGCTGCCGTTGGTGACGATAGTGGGGGTGGTGCTGTGGGCGGCCGGCTCCCAGTTGCACGCCTGGGGCTTGAGTTGGATTTGGGGACTGTTTACCCTGATGCTGGTGGGCTGGCGCTGGTTACTGGTGCGCTGGACAAAATCCATGGTGGGGCAAGTGGAAGCGGCGATCGCCTCGGCGGGGCTGGCGGATTGGGAACAGCGGGGCGATCAGGTTGCTGTGCCGGTGAATGAAGGTGCGTTGGCGCGGGCGGAAGTGGCCTTAACGGAACTGTTGCAAGCTGCCCAAAACGACCCGGCCCCTTGGGAAAATTGGGATCAGTTTTGGCAGCGTTGTTTGAGCTTAACGACGGCGGTGGCTCGGGCCTATTACCCGGAGGCGAGCTATCCCTTACTCAGTATCTATGTGCCCCAAGCCTATCGATTGATGCGGGGGACGGTGGATGATTTGGATCGCTGGATGCAGCAACTGGAGCCGGTTTTAGGCCAGGTGACCGTGGGCCAAGCCTACGAAACCTATACGCTGTATCAAAAGCTGGAGCCTTCCATGCGCAAGGCGTTTCGGGCTTGGCAGTGGGCCCAGTGGTTTTTGAATCCGGTGGCGGCGGCGGCTCGAACGATCACCCAAGGCTCCAGCACTCGGGCCGATCGCGCCCTGTTGGCGAATTTGGGGCAAGTGTTGCGGGAAACGGCTTTGCGGAATTTGGCGCGCCAGGCGATCGCCCTGTACGGTGGGGCCGGGTTGCCGCCGGAAAATTTTGCCCCGATCGCCTCACCCATTCCCCAGGCCCAAACCGAAACCCTGCAAGCCTTGATTGCCCAAGCGGAACCGGAAGAGGCGATCGCCACCGCCGTGGTGAATGTGTTGTTGTTGGGGCGAACGGGGGCCGGCAAAAGCAGCCTGGTGAATGGGCTGTTTGCGGCGGAGTTGGCGGAAACGGATGTGTTGCCCAACACCGATCGGGTGGTGAGCTATGAGTGGGTGGCCGCCACGGGCGATCGGTTGCGGCTGTGGGACTCACCGGGCTATGAACAGGCGGGTAACCCAACGACCGGAGAGCGGGCCCGGGCGGCCGCTCGGGTCGCAGACGTGATCCTGTTGGTGACTCCAGCGCTGGATCCGGCGCTACAGATGGATTTGGACTGCTTGCGAGATTTGCAGGCCGCTGGGGTAACAGCTCCGGTGATTGGGGTCATTTCCCAGGTGGATCGCTTGCGGCCCCTGCGGGAGTGGCAACCGCCCTACGACTGGTTAGGGGGCGATCGACCCAAGGAGCAATCGATGCGGGAAGCGGTGCAATATCGCGCCGAGCTGCTGGGGGCCCATTGCGATCAATTCTTGCCTGTGGTGTTGGGAGAGCGGGGGCCTTGGGGGCTGGAAACCCTTTCCCTGGCATTACTAGAGGCGATCGGCTCAGCCCAGGAACTTCGCTTGGCCCGCTTCCTGCGCGATCGGGAAGCCCGCGCCACGGCCGCCGCTCGCATCATCGATCAATATGTGTTCCAAATGTCCACCGCCCAAGGGCTGGCCCTGTTTCTCAAAAGCCCCGTTCTGCAACTCATTTCGCGGGTGATGACCGGCTCTCCAACCTTGGCCTATCTGTTGGCCGAGCGCATCCCGATCGAGCAATTGCCCCTGGTAGTTGGTAAATTGCAACTGGCCTACGACCTGTTTAGCCTACTGCAACCAACAGCCAGCTTGGACGGCGAAGCGCGATCTCGCAACTTAGATTGGCTGTCCCTGTGGCCGCTGGTGACCGACAACGGTCAGCCACCGGAGCGGGAAGCTTGGGCCTTGGGCCATGCCTTGGTGGAACATTGGAGTCAAGAAACCCCGGCTAATACCCTGCGCGATCGGGTGCAGTTCTATCGCCAAGCGCGATTGGTCTAGGCAAAATTGGTTTAGAACCGCTGGAACGGGCGATCGCAGCCGATGAATCTCCATGGCGAAGGAACGCGCCTTGACCCGAACGGAGTTGAAATTTCGCGCTAATCGCATCTCTGCTGATTTTTGGCGAAAAATTGAGCAAAATTAATTCAGAACTTTAACGCACCACTGATCGGCAGCTAAGGTGGGGGATTAATTTGTGATGATGCATTATCGAAACTTTAACTACAAATATCACAAATTTACGGCGGCCATTCGGATCATCCGTTAACATTGGAGAAGACCTGGTGCTATTTGCACATTTTGCAACTCAAATTTAAAGTTCTAATACGCTGGTACTCTTTATAAATATTCAATCCAATGCAGATATTCATAATTATGGTCTGTCCTGGGCTGATTGTTTGATGTTTAGTGTTTGGATAGCTTGCTAAGAGTTATCCCTAAGTAGATGTCTGAAAAGCCATAGCTACTCCTTTCAGGTGTCATCGCAGATAAGGGGCTTAAGCTCCTTGACTTCGTGATGATTCGTGCTTGGCAAATAATCCAAGACGCTTTTCAGACATCGACTCAGCAAGATTGCTAATTTTCCTTCCATTCAACAACTGACTGTTATGTCAAACCAGTTTCTTGGCATCACTGAAAAACTCAGTTTCCTGATTCAGCAAACCCCCTTAGCGCTGATTGAATGGAACCAAAATTTCTGTGTCATCAGTTGGAACCCGGCTGCCGAAAAAATCTTTGGCTATTCTGCGGAAGAAATTTATCTACAACCGGTTAGCCGTATCGTGTCGCCAACCGTGCAAACCGAAATTAAGCCGCTGATGGTAGCCCTCTTACAGGAGCGAAAAACGGTTGTTTGTCAAAATGAGAATATCTGCAAAGACGGCAGTGTCATTATTTGTGAATGGATTAACACGCCGGTTTTTGATGACCAAGATCAGATGCTATCCATTTACTCGATCGCCCAGAATGTGACCGATCGAGTGATGGCCGAACGACGTTTGCAAGAATCCGAGGCTCAGCTCTTAGAAAAGTCCACGACCCTCGAGCAGGTGGTGGAACAGCTTCAGCAAGCGCAAATTCAACTGGTACAAAGTGAAAAAATGTCGGCCCTGGGGAATTTGGTCGCTGGGGTGGCCCATGAAATTAATAATCCTTTGGGGTTTTTAAAGGGCAATATTCGCCCTGCGTTGGAGCACCTGGAGGATCTGTTTGCCCTGTTGGATGCCTATGCGGAACATCACCCCGATCCCCATCAGCAGGTGCAACAACTCATTGAAGAAGTGGATTTAGAATTCATTCGCCAGGACTTGCCCAAGCTTTTGGAGTCGATGAATCAGGGAATTGATCGCATTAAAACGATTAGTGATAGCTTAAGAACCTTCTCGCGCTTAGATAGTGAATATCCAGTTAGTTTTGATTTGCAAGATGGATTGGACAGCACAATTTTATTGTTAAAACATCGCCTGAAGTCCCATGATCATCGGCCCGCCATTCAGGTCATTAAAAACTATGGTGATGTGCCTGAAGTGGAATGCTTTGCCGGTCAACTGAATCAGGTGTTTATGAATTTGCTAGCTAATGCGATCGATGAACTGGATGAAGCTTGTCGCGATCGCCCTGTCCAGGCGCTCAGCGAAAATCCCCCCCAAATCATCATCACCACTGCCCTCTCGGCGGATCAAAAATCGGTTCACCTATCCATCCAGGACAATGGGCGCGGCATTGCTGAGGAGCTACAAAGCCAGATTTTTGAGCATTTCCAGATTTTTGAGCATTTATTTACAACTAAATTGGTGGGCAAAGGAACCGGCTTGGGCTTAACCCTGTCTCGACAAGTGATTGAAGAAAAACATGGCGGTCGATTGTGGTTGGAGTCCCAGTTAGGGGCGGGCACAACCTTTATGATTGAGTTGCCGCTGGTTTGTGTAGACAGGAGTTAGGATTGAGCGTCACGGGTCAGGAAGTTGCATCGCTGCAACTTGGGATGCAACTGGAATCGATGCGGATGGCATCGATCGCCCTGTCGGTGGCGGGGAGTCGGCATCGGCGGGCGGCGGAACCTTGCCAAGATGCCAGTGGTTGGGCCTTGGGCGATCGGGCAGGATTTGCGGTGGTGGCCGACGGAGCCGGATCGGCCAGTGCCTCCGATCTGGGGGCCCAGGTGGCGGTGGAAACGGTTTTAACGCTGTTGCCCCGTTGGCAGCGGCGGCGATCGCCCCGATCGTTGGCGGATTGGTTGCCGTTGTTGCGGGCGGTGGTGCGGGCGGCTCGGTGGGCGGTCGATCGGGCCGCACGCGATCGGGATTTGGCCTTGCGAGAGTTGGCTTGCACCTTGGTGGTGACGGTGGCCTTACCAACAGGATTGGCGATCGGCCAAATTGGCGATGGGGCAGTGGTGATTCAAGATGCCCAGGGCAACTGGCAAACGCTCACGCAGCCGGAACAGGGAGAATTTGCCAACGAAACCCGATTTTTGCAGGAGCCAGGGGCCGCCCGATCGCCTCAGTTGGTTACTTGGCTTGGTGATTGGCAGTCTCTCGCGCTCTTTTCCGATGGTTTGCAGCGCTTGGCCTTACAGGAACCCGATCAATCGCCTTTTCAGCCCTTTTTTCAGCCGCTGTTTCAGTTTTTAGCCCAAAGCCCAGACCTGACCGTCGTGATCGATCGGCTGCGGGCGTTTTTAGAGTCCGATCGAATCGCCCAGCGCACCGATGATGATGTCACACTAATTTTGGTTCAGCGTTTGGCTGATTGAACCGAAGCCTCATTCCAAAAACAATCCCAAAAGCAATCCCAAAAGCAATCCCAACAACACTCTCAACAACACTCTTAAAACTAGCTATGCAACCGGATTTGCCCCCCAACTCCAATCCTCCAACGGCTCCCCGATCGCCCGATCGGCTCCTGCAAGCAACCCAGTGGATCGTGCTGGGGGCCATTGCCCTGGCTTGGGTTGGCCCAGCCTTCAGCCCCAGCGCCGAACCCACCCCCGAAACCCCCAAACCGGCGATCGAACAGGGGCGTTAGGGCGTGTTTGGTCGCAAAACCGGGGGGCAAGGCACGGATTTTCTGAGTCGTTGGGTCAGCGGCGTTGCGCCCACCGCTGGCGAGCCAGGGCCAAGGCGATCGCTGTGGAGTCGTTGGCAGCGATCGGCTCTGGCCTTGGGGGCTGGGGTGGTGATGGGGCTGGGGCCGGAGCCGGTGGGCTGGTGGCCGCTCCCCTGGGTGGCGATCGCCCCGCTGTGGTGGTTGCTGGCAAACCCAACGCTCAATTGGCGCGATCGACTCGGGTTGGGCTGGCTTTGGGGTTTGGGCTACAACCTCGTGGCGGTGTTTTGGCTCACGGGCCTACATCCCATGATGTGGCTGGGAGTGTCCTGGGCCACCAGCCTCACCATTGCCCTGGTGTGCTGGTTGGTGGCGGCCGGTTGGGCCGGGTCACAGGTCGCCTGCTGGGCGGTGGGGTTTGGGCTGCTACACCGCAAATTGGCGGGGCGATCGGCCGGCGGACGCTGGGCGCTGGGCCTGGCCCTGTGGTTGGTGACGGAATGGTTCTGGAACCAATCTCCCTTGGCTTGGACAGGATTGGGCCTGACCCAAGCGCCTCATAACTTGGCGATTTTGCACTTGGGCCAATTGTCGGGCCCCGCCCTGGTAACGGCGGTGATTGTGGGGGTGAATGGAGCCTGGGCAGAAGCTTGGCTGACCCGTCGGCGGCATTGGTGGGCCGGGGCGATCGCGCTGTTGCTGTTGGGCCATGGCTTGGGGGCCGCTTTGGCCGCCCAACCCTTAGCCGATCGCCCCGCTGCGGCCCTGACGATCGGGGTAATCCAAGGCAACATTCCCAACGATCTGAAATTTGGCTCCGAAGGTTGGCGCAGGGCCCTCACGGGCTATCAACGGGGTTATGAAACTCTTGCAGAGGCGGGCGTTGACGGCGTGTTGATTCCCGAAACGGCCTTGCCAATTGTCTGGACAGCGGAGGCCACTCGCGATCGACACAATGAATTCCTGTCGGCAGTGCTCGATCGGGCTGTGCCCGTGTGGTTGGGCCTGTTTGCGCCCGATCGCCAGCAACCCGATCGCCTCACCAACAGCCTCATTTCCCTCGATCGCACCGGAAAAGCCGTGGGTCGCTATGACAAAGTGCGCCTTGTGCCCCTGGGGGAATATATTCCCTTCGAGTCTGTGATCGGCGGCTTCATCGATCGCCTATCGCCGCTGGACACCAAGTTGGCCCTCGGCCAGCCCAACCAGCACCTCAACACTCCCTTTGGCCAGGCGATCGCCTTGATTTGCTATGACTCAGCCCATGCGGAATTGGCGCGATCGCAGGCGGCCAGCGGCGGGCAATTCATCCTCTCAGCAGCCAACAACGCCCATTACCGGCCCACGATGTTTGCCCAACACCACGCCCAAGATGTGATGCGGGCGATCGAAACCGATCGATGGGTGGCCCGCGCCGCCAACACCGGCTATTCCGCCTTCATCGATCCCCACGGAGTCACCCACTGGCGATCGCGCCCCAACGTCTACGAACTCCACGCCACCGAAATCTATCGCCGCACCCAGCAAACACCCTACGTCCGTTGGGGCGATTGGCTCACACCCCTGGCTGTTCCCTTGGCCTTGGCGGTGAGCTGGGGATTGCGGCGTGCTGGTTCATCCTTGCCCGATCGCTAGGGACAATTCGCCCAGCGGAGCCAGCAATTTCCCCTGTCCCAATGCTCTGTTCCAACCCCATAATCAGCGGGTTCATTGGGATCGGCTAAAAATTTGCCACATGATGAATAGTGTGAAACCCACATAGCCAATCACCGTGGCCCAATCCATCCAATGGTCGCCCATGGTTGACTCCGAAACAGGTTAGGAAGGTGGTCAGCAATTCAGGGGTTAGGATTAGCGCTTGATTAGCGCTTGACTAGCGCTTTTTATTTTTGCTCATCCACTCTTCAACAAAATTGGTATAAACTTCGCCGCCAATAAACTCTGGCGATTCCATGATTTTTTGGTGAAAACCAATCGTGGTGTTCACCCCGGTGATGGCACATTCGCGCAGGGCACGCTTCATCCGGGCGATCGCACTGGAGCGATCGGGGCCCCAAACAATCAATTTGCCAATCAAAGAATCGTAGTAGACCGGAATTTCATAATCGGGATAAACGTGGGAATCGATCCGCACCCCCGGGCCACCCGGCGGCAAATAGGCCCCAATCCGACCGGGGCAAGGGCGGAAATTTTGATCAGGATCTTCCGCATTAATTCGACATTCGATCGCATGGCCGCGCAACTGTACCTGATCTTGGGTGAGGCGCAGTTTTTCCCCTTGGGCAATCCGTAACTGTTCAGCGATCAAATCCAGGCCGCAAACCATTTCCGTGACTGGATGTTCAACCTGAATGCGGGTGTTCATTTCCATAAAATAGAAATTACTCGATCGATCCACCAGAAACTCCACCGTTCCTGCGCCCACATAGTCGATCGACTTGGCCGCTGCCACGGCCGCGCTGCCCATTTTTTCCCGTAACTCCGGATTCAACACAGGGCTGGGCGCTTCTTCCAGGAGCTTTTGGTGGCGGCGCTGAATGGAACAATCGCGCTCACCCAGGTGGATCACGTTGCCATGGCTGTCGGCCAAAATTTGGAACTCAATGTGCCGCGGCCGTTCAATGAATTTCTCAATGTAGAGGCCCGGGTTGCCAAAGGCCGCTTCCGCTTCCCCTTGGGCCGCTTGGAACAGCTTGGGCAACTCTTCCGCACTGCGCACCAAACGCATTCCGCGACCGCCACCACCCGCCGTGGCCTTAATCATCACGGGATAGCCAATCTCATTGGCCAGCTCCAGGGCCGATTCTTCGTTTTGCACCAGTCCTTCGCTGCCGGGAACCGTGGGCACGCCGGCCCGTTGCATGGTTTCCTTGGCGGTGGACTTGTCGCCCATGGCCCGAATCGCGGCCGGCGAGGGGCCAATGAAGGCAATTTGGTGATCGTTACAAATCTCGACAAATTTTGCGTTTTCTGCCAAAAAACCGTAACCCGGGTGAATGGCCGTGGCGTTGTGGGTGAGAGCGGCAGCGATGATGTTGGGAATGTTCAGATAGCTTTTGCTGCTGGCTGCGTCGCCGATGCAAACGGCTTCGTCGGCAAGCTGCACGTGCAGGGCTTGTCGATCGGCAGTGGAGTGAACAGCCACAGTGGAAATTCCCAGTTCTTCGCAGGCTCGGATTACCCGAACGGCGATTTCTCCACGGTTGGCAATCAGGACTTTTGAAAAGCGCATTGTCGTACGATCGCAGGTGGGGCGCGGTAGCCAATCCTATCATCGTGGGTGGCCTGCGGGCGATCGGGCGGCGGAGTCTGGGGAAATCGGGCCGAGGGTGGTGCTTGTGCTGGATCCTTTGGGATCTCGTTCAATCTCGGCTCAAGATTTGGCTCAATCAATATTTGGATTTGGCTCAAGATTTGGCTCGATGCTCGATACCGATTGAATTTGACACTGATTGAATTTGATTCAGTATCTAGCCCAATTCTTCGATCTTGGCTCCAGCACCATCCCAATCTGCATCCCGATGTGTATCCCGATCTGCATGAATCTGTTGATGAACCTCAGCCAAGGCTCAACAAAACGATCGAAGAATGCTATACTGCTACGGCTGGTTTGACGGGTAACAATAATTTGCCCCCAACATCCTCAGTTGGGTTCGGCAATACTCCCAAAAACTCACACCAGCATCATCAGTGAATCACCTGCGGATGTGGCGGAATTGGTATACGCGCACGTTTGAGGGGCGTGTGGCTTTGCCTTGCGGGTTCGAGTCCCGCCATCCGCATCGAATTCCAGATTGGACTTCATCCAGAGCATTTTGAAACCTGGCTTGAGCGTCCTCAGCTCATAACCTGCGACCGGATCATTGATTTTCAGTGATCCGGTTTTTCATAGTCTCAGGTTCAGAGTTGTGGCTCAAGATTGCGACTCAAGGATTGCGACTCAGGCTCTCGACAGGATGAACGGGACTCTTAAATCGATCGAGACCCGCCGCGTCCAGAAATTCCAGGAATTCCAGAAATTCCAGGGGAGATGCTGAAAGCCGCATCACGAGGGTGGTGCTTCAGTCTCTTTTCTTTAGGTGAGTGTTAGGATCGAGAAAAGTTAAGAAATGCAAAGACCTTGACTGCTAGCGTTACTGATCGACAAGCGGATTTATCTGCACCTCAGCCCCCCGTCGATCGCCCCTCGATCGAGCTGGGATCCCATGGGGATTGGCATCGGCTGAAACCCACCTGGCAAGGGGATGAAACCGTTGTGCAGCAGGGCTTACCTCACCATTTTTTGGCTCCCCCTTGGCAAATGTTGTTGTTGGGAGATGGGTCACCCACTCGCCATCTGCAATTGCTGACGGGAGAACCAACCGAGGTGGATGTGATTGATATGTCGGTGGTGGGGCCGGCGGGGGACGGGGCCCCGGAGGCGATCGAAATGGTTCCGGGGCCGCGATTACGTCGCCAGGTTTGGTTACGGACGGCTTCCGGCCAGCGGTTGGCCTATGCCACGTCTTGGTGGGAAGCCAGCCATGTGGATGAGTATTTGCAAAATCGATCGCTGCCCATTTGGGCCAGTCTGGCTCGGTTGCGCACGGAGCTTTACCGCGATGTGCGGGGAATTTGCTATGGGCGATCGGCGGCCCTAGAGGCCGCGTTTGGAGAGTCGGGGCCGCTCTGGGGGCGACATTACCTGTTTTGGCATCGAAATCAGCCCCTCACGCTGATTTTTGAGGTCTTTTCCCCACATCTCCAGCGCTACTTGGGGCCGATCGCCCGCCAGTAGTGGCAATGATTGCAATGTAACGATCGCTAATGATCGATGGTGTTGGCCAGCTCGCGCGTGATGAAGGGCAGGTCGATCGCGTCGGTGGGGCAATGGTCAATCATGACGCTTAAGCCCGCGCCGCCCACTTTGGTGCGCAAATAGCCCAGCCCGATCGCCCCGTTTTCGGTGGCCACACAACTGGTGAGGGTTCCCACTTTCTGATCCGCTTGCAAAATCGGACAGGGGGTGGCGATCACCCGAGGCAGTCGAAATCCCCAAAGGTTCAGCTTCACGCCGTTGTAGGTGTTCAGGCGGGCGATCGTTTCTTGGCCGATGTAGCAGCCTTTGTTAAAGGAAACGGCTGTCCATAGCCCTGCTTCTAGGGGGTTGTAATCTTCCGTCAACTCATGGCCCACCGCCGGTCGCCCTTCGGTGATCCGCAACTGTTCCCAGGCCTGTTCGCCCAGGGGAACGGCTCCCGCTTGGGCGATCGCCTGCCACAGGTCACCGGCTCGATCGTTGCTCACCCAAAGGGTATAGCCATCGGTGGCCAGACCGCTGCTCCGTTGCACCCGCACGGGCACATCCTGAGCCAGGATCATGGTCTGGTGGGCAAAGGGGGCCAGGGCTGAAATGTCGTCAAGGGTCGCCCCCAACTGTTGCAAACAAAGGGCACTTTGCGGCCCCACAAGGCTGAAAATCGCGAATTGACCGCTAATATCCGCGAGGGCGACCCGATCGGCGGGGAAGATGTAGCGATCGAGCCAGCGAAACAGGGTTTGCCCCATCCCCGGCGACACCAATAAATCCAGCGCTTCCGCCGTCACGGCCACCATGGCCAAGTCCAGGGTGCGAGCGGTGGAGGTCACCAACACGGTTTGGCAACCCTGGCCCGGTTGCAGAGTTTTGATGTTGGCGGTGCTTTGGTTATGTAAAAACAAGGCTCGATCGTCCCCCGTTAATTGCAACAGGGCCCAGTGCGATCGATCCACCAGGGCCACCCCCGTCGTGACCGCCGCGATCGCCGCCGGATCGTTGCCGAAATGGGCGGGCACTTGCCCCTCGGCCACGGCGGGATCCCATACTGCTCCCATCTGCTGTTGTGCGTCTTGCAGGGTTACCATCGTTCAGAACTGCTCTTGCTACTGCTCAACTAGGATTGCTCAACGGTTTTTGTGCAATGGATACATTCCCTGTTCAGTGTGCCTGGTTTGGGCCAGACCTGCATCGGGGGATTTGCCTGGGAGTGTTCGATCGCGCCGCTCCAAACCCTAATGCAAAGCTGGCAACCCGCGTCAATGCTCCACCGTACTAGTCATGGCCAGAATGGCTGAAACTTTGGTCAGAAGCTGATCAGGAGTTGATCGATTGCCAACCGTTTCAAATCACTGCCTCCAGCGATTCCAGTTGCAAGACAGTGAGATCGAGACAGTTAAGCTGAGAGTCAGTTTGCTGCTCAAGACTTAATCCAGAAACTTCAATCCAGAGACTTCAATTCAAAAACGGTTGGCTATGCCATTGAATCACCATCAAGAGCAGGAGTTGGGACAACTGCCCGGTCAACTGCTAGATCAGGTGCTGGAGCCAGTGGGCAATCCAGCGTTAAATCAGGCGCTGGCGACTTTGGCGGATGGGGATTTTTATGAGCGCTGGCAGGCGATCGGGCAGCTCAAAACCCTTGGCAAGTCTGCGATTCCGGCTCTGGTGGCGTTGCTGACCGATGAAGCGCTGGATTTAGAGCAATGCTGGTTTGTGGCCAGGGCCTTGGGAGAGTTTGACGACCCGGCGGCGGTGCAATCGCTGGTGAATCTGCTGTCGATCGCGCCTGATCCCTCCGTGCAGGCAGCGGCGATCGAGGCCTTGGGCAAATTGGCAGAGCGATCGCCCCAACTGCGAACGGTGGCGCTGGATTGTCTGAACCCTTACCTCACGGATCCAAATTGGGGGCCCTTGGTGATCAAGGCGATCGGGCAAATTGACCACCCCGACGCAATTAATGGCCTCCTGATTGGGGCCGCTTCTCCTCAGCCTCCCCTGCGACGGGCCGCCTTGGAAGCCCTGGGCAGCTTGCCCCATCCCGCCTTGTTGCCCCACCTGCTGCAAGGAACTCAAGACTCGGAGGCCACGGTGCGGTTGGTGGCGGTGACGGCCTTGGGGGCCAAGCGTTGGGGCCACAGCCCAGTGGCCCAAGAAACCATCGCCCAAACCCTCACCCAACTGTTGAGCGATCCGGCGGCCTCGGTGGCGGAGGCGGCCGCCTTGGCCCTCAGCCACTGGGGCCATGAATCAGCGCGGGCCGCTTTGGTGGCGGCCTGGGAGCGGCGACAGTTACCACCAGCGTTAGTAGTGCGGCTGTTGGCCCAAATGGGATTACCCTCGGCCTTAGCGGCCTTGGGAGAGCGGTTGCCCCAAGGTGAAACAGAGCTGTTGTTGGGGGGGATTGTGGCGATCGCCCAGCATCACAGTTCCGATCAAACCTATCAACGCCGGGTGGCTCATCTGCTGCTCGATTGGCTCGATCGGCCCCTGGCTCCCTTCACCGACGGGGCAGTTCAGGGGGCCTTAATTGAAGCCCTGGGTAATTTGCGAGTGGCGGCCGCGTTCGATCGACTGCTGCCCCGGTTGTGCGATCGACCCGACCAGTCCCCGACCCTGGCCTTGCAAGTGTTGGCGGCACTGCGGCAAATCGACCCCCAACAGGGAGCCGATCGACTCGCGGCTTGGATTGATCAGGCGGCGGCCCAGCAGGCAACCGTCACCGCCCGCCAAGGCCTTCAGGAATGGCAGGCGATCGCCCAAGCGGCCCAGGACGGAGCAACCATGCCGTTAGCTTAAAGCGTCGTTAGCTTAAAGCCTCGTTGGCTGAAGGCTACTTGCTGAAAGCTACTCACTGAAAGCTACTTGCTAAGGGACGCAACAATTTGCTGCATTTGCCCGATCGTCGCCTGCTGGGCTTGGGTGGTGTCCGTCGCCTGGGTGAGGTTGGTCAATAGGGCT
Source organism: Limnothrix sp. FACHB-1083 (assembly GCF_014696485.1). NCBI lineage: Bacteria > Bacillati > Cyanobacteriota > Cyanophyceae > Pseudanabaenales > Pseudanabaenaceae > Limnothrix > Limnothrix sp. FACHB-1083. The sequence goes on from NZ_JACJQD010000004.1 coordinate 223,039, forward strand.
TCCAGGTGTTGCCGCAGGCCGGAAACCTGTTCAGACATGGGCTGAGTTAGGGTGTCCCCCCCTTGGCTGCCCTGGGTGATGGCCTCAATTTGCTTACTTTGCAATTCACGTTCCCGATCTTGCAGGATTTGCAATTGGGCCTGCACGTCCCCATGGCGCTGGTTCACGGTCATTTCCGCCTCTTGCACGGTGGATTCCAATGTGGAAATCCGATCGCGCAATTGGGACTGCAATTCCTCCAGGGCTTGCAGATCTTGCGTCACCCGATCGAGCAGCGGCGACAGATCCACGCCGCCCTCCGTCCGGGGAGCAGTCAGCCCCTGGCGCTTGTTCAGCACCGTTTTGTGGGCATGGAGCACCTCTTCCCGCTCTTGCAGGTTGCGCCGTTGCCCCACTAGGGTTTCTTCCAGCATCTGGCAACCGTCGCGCTCATCGGCCAGGTTTGCCTCTAGCTGAATGCGATCGTACTCATTGGCACTGTTGATTTGGCCTTGCAGTTCCTCGATCGCCTGGCGCTTGGCACTCAGCTCCTCTTCCTCATCACTCACCAGCCGCGATAGCTTTTCCAAGTCCCGCTGCAACTGGGCCGTCAGCTCTTGCAACTCCCCGATCGGCATGGCTTCCAAGGCTGCTCGATCGACCCGCTGGGCTGCATCGCTGTGGCCGTCCCCATTGGCCGCTTGTTCCAACAGGGTTTGCAAGCTGCGTTGGGTGGCCAGTTGCCCTTCAACGGCCGAAAGCTGCTGTTGATGAAGTTCGAGCGCCGTTTGTTGGGCCCGCCATTCGGCCCGGGCCCGATCCAGATCATCCCGCTGGGCATACCAATCTTGCCAAGCCGCCGCCAGGGTCTGAGTTTCTGACGTAATCCAATCCCGCACCTCTGGGGAAAGGGTTGGTTCCGCCGCTGGGGCGTGGTTGAGCAGGCTTTCCTGGGCCGCCGTAATTTGCAGGCAGGTTTCCACCGCCGACTGCAAATAGTCCATGGCCACCACCGAAGAAGCGGCCTGTTGCAGCAAATGTTGCAATTGAGCCGCCTGTTGGGCATCGAGACCCGCCGACTGCGCTAATTGCTGCTGCATTGCCAGGCGCTCTTGGTTGAGTTGCTCCTGTTGGGCCCGCAGGGCATGTTGAGCCTGCTCAATTTCCTGGCGCTTGTGTTGCACTTCCTGATTGAGGCGATCGGCCGATTCCCGGGCCTGTTGCACCTCTTGGCGCTGGCGATCGAGCTGCCGCAACTCCTGTTCCAGTTGCTCCAGTTTTTCGCGCCGCTCATCGAGCTCCTGTTCCCGCCGGTTCAGCTCCTGGCTTTGGTAAGTCAGGGACTCCATCCATTGCTGAATTTCTTCTTCCTGGCTCTTATTCTTTTCCTGTTGACGGGAATAGCTTTGCAGCAGGCTGACAATCTGCCGGGCCCCTTCTTGAATATTCTTGACTTTGCGATCGGCCCCTGACCCGATCGCATCCACCAGCACTAATGCCCCGTCTTTGTAATTGCTGGCATCGTCTGAAGCGATGGGATCCTCATTGGTAATTGCGCTCCACTGCTCTCCCTTTTGACAGGCCAGCAGCTTCAATTCTGACTTTGATCCCATCAAGCCGCGTTTTTGGACGACTTCTGCAAGATACAGCACGCTGCCCTTCCCCTCGTTCGTTCAGTGAGATCTTCGCGCTACGGATGATGGCGTTGGCCATCGTCTTTCAAGATGCAGCTTTTTTAAGGACGCAACTTATAAAGACGTGACTTGGCTGCCACTGTGAGATTGACACTTTTCCCTGCCCAGGGGCAAGGGGATTTTGGCCCCAGTCGAGCAACCCTATTTGCTCGATTAGACCACGGGTTGACGCTGCGTTGATCGTGACCAGTCATTGACCGTAACCGGCAAAAAAACTGGGGTGATCGGCACGTCAGCTTGACCCATTGGATTTCAAATCACCGATTCGCGATCGCGAGCCGGGCGTTTTACTCTCCGGTGCTGCAAAAGGGGCCTGTTTTTCGGTCAGACTGCCCATGGATTGCTGATTTTTCCCGCTCTTGGCCTTCAGACTCGGTTTCACAGCGCTAGGGCTGAGAGATCGCTGCAAGATGAGCAGAGTGGTTAAACCATGCTGATTTTATCAAACGCAGCCAGAAGCCACCTGAAAGGGACAATCTTCTATTTTCCGGCCAGCAGCCCGCTGGGGGCGAAGTTCTGCCAGCTCCCTGCGGTTGCTTAGGGTGGGTTGGCTGGAGTTGTTGAGATTCAAAACTAGCTCGGGGTTGAATCGCTGCTGAATTGAATCGCTGCTGGAGTAGATGCGCCGGGTTGCTTGGGCAACCGCCCTACTATACAAAATGTATTAGACAAAATGTATTTAAAAATTGAGCTTGAAAAAGTTGCGATCGAGCCATTCGGGATTGATCGATCGCGATAGCATGGAGCCAGGACTGGGTAACCCCACTCCCCCCTATCCCCGTGCCAGGACAGCCCTATGCAAGGACAGCTCAGCGAGATTGATATCCGCAGCCTCCTGCACCTGATTGAGTTAGGCCAGCGCACGGGTGAACTGTATTTAGAAGTGGAAGGCGCTCACCCGGGCGATCGCCGCAGTTGGTTCGTCTTCTTTCGCCAAGGGGCGATCGTTTACTGCACCTCCGGGGAAGGGGGCACAACCCGTCTTCGGGACTATCTCCATCGCTATGCCTTGGAAACCGCCATTGATGAGCTGTCGGTTTCCAAAATGGCTTCCATCAGCGAGCCGGAATATGGATATCTTTGGGCATTGCTGGAAACCCATCAACTGGAGCCGGTACAGGGCCGCAACATCCTCCAGGCAATGGTGCATGAGGCCCTGTTTGATTTGCTGACGGTGCATGAGGGGCGGTTCATTTTTAATATGGGCGAGGCGATCGCGCCCCACTTAACCAGCTTGGCCGTTAGCCCGCTGATTTCCCAAGTGGCCCAGGAATTGCAGGACTGGAAACAACTCTATCCCTACGTGCAGTCGCCGGATTTGTGCCCCGTGTTGACGGATGTTCAGCGATTGCGAGAAGTGCTGCCGGCCCAAACCCTCCAAACCTTTAGCGAGTGGGCCACCGGGTCAATTACCCTGCGCCAAATTGCTCGCTATCGCCAGCGGCCACTCCTGGCCGTGGCCCAGGCGCTTTATCCCTACATCCAGGAGGGGTTGGTGCAACTGATCGAGCCGCCTTTGGAGCATTCGGCCGCCCGATCGCGCTGGCATCAGGTCATGACCGTTCAGGATCCCAACCCGCGAGCACCGAGAATTGTTTGCATTGAAGACAGCCCCGCCGTTTGCCGCGCGATCGAGCAGGGGTTGCAGTTGTTGGGCTATGACGTGGTGGGCTTTCTCAGTGCCCTAGAAGCGATTAGCCAGGTGTTTGAGCTGCGGCCAGATTTGATCCTCTGCGATATTGCCATGCCCCATTTGGATGGCTATGAGCTATGCGCCATGTTGCGACAAACTCGATTGTTTCGGCATGTGCCCATCATCATGATCACGGGGCGGGAGGGGTTTCTCGATCGCACCCAAGCCCGCTTGGCCGGCGCAACTGATTACCTAACCAAGCCCTTTAAACGCCAGGAATTAAAAGCCTTAATTGAGCGATATATCGGCTCTGGTCGCCTGGAGCCAGCCCCTGAGGAGGAAATAAGCGATCTAGCGCTGTCTACGGCGGAGTCTCTCCCTGTACCCTAACAAAAGCGCCCAATTGGACTCAAATTAGCACCGGGCTAGGGCCTTTCGCGGAGAAACCCAAACGGGCGATCGCCCAGCCCCAACGGGATGTCAAATGGCCAGCGCGTTGCCTAAAGATTGCCCAAAGATGGCCAGAAAAGTTGAAAAACAACCCAACCATCGTTTACGCTTGCGCAACCGGGTTAGCCCCAACTCGGGCCAAGAATCGGGTGCGCGAGCTGTCAGTTCCTGCTAGCATTCAGGCGCAGGTCTGCGATTTCCGTGGGTGACAACCACCCGCAAAAAGACGTGGCCCGCCCATCACGACGCTATAATCATTGCCAGCCATCGCACTTGCATAGCGGCATTTTGCCAGGGTCTGAGTGTTCTTAGTCAACACCAGCCGTGATTGCTTGACATGGGTGAGGTTTCTGCCCGCCCATAGGCCAGCACCACAGCTCTATCAGCCGATCTTGTCAACGGCAATCCTGCCGAAAACAGAGCAATTGCCCCCAGGCCATTGATCGCCGGTAATAACCTGATTGCTGGTTCGCACCCACTCCCTATCTCCTAGTCGTTAAATTCTCGCGTGCCTCAATTCACCGGTAGCCATGTCCGTTGGCTGCCAGGGATTTGGGAACCCTAAAGCTGGCAGGATCAGGATGGTTCAAGTAAGAGCAGCACCGATCGCGTCTGGGATAAATCATTGCCCGTTCCGATGACCGGTAATGCAAGAGTTTGGGTGACGAGCCACCGCTGCGTCATGAACCCCATGCGCCCCGATTGACCCCCTTGGCAGGCAGAGTGAAACGAGAAAGATAGCCATGAGTGTAGTGTTAGTTGTCGAAGACAGCGTCGCCCAGCGAGAGATGATCGGCGAGCTCTTGCAGGGCAGTGGGCTGACCGTCAACATGGCATCCGATGGTGTTGAGGCGCTAGAAAGTTTGCAAAAGCAGCGTCCAGATCTGGTCGTTTTGGATATTGTGATGCCCCGCATGAATGGCTACGAAGTTTGTCGTCGCTTGAAGTCGGATCCCACAACGCAGGATGTGCCAGTGGTGATGTGTTCCTCAAAAGGGGAAGAGTTCGATCGCTACTGGGGCCTGAGACAAGGCGCAGATGCCTATATTGCTAAGCCCTTTCAGCCTCAAGAGTTGGTGGGAACAGTGAAGCAATTATTGCGCGGCTGATTGGTAAAGGTTGGAATCTGGTGATCTGAGTTCGGTGATCTAAGTTTGGTGATCTGAGTCCAGTGATCTGAATCTGGTGATCTGGAGTTGAGAAAATTGGCTTCTAATTGAGGAAACTTGCGCCAATCTGGCAGGATGGGTGTGGTTTCGCGAAATTAGCAACAATTGAACGGTGATTGAACGGCAATTGCGCAGTTTGGCTAGATCAAAATCTGGCTCTTTGCCCCCAGCGGGGTGATGACTGCCTGAAAGATCGGGTGCGATCGCGAATGCATGGCGTAACGTAATTGTGGGGTAGCAGTTGCCCTTCAGTCTGTTACGGAGCCAGAGGAAAGCGCTGTGGTCGGAAGTCCAGATTTTTTGGCCGGCGGAGGTGTGGATGATCAGTCGCCGGAACTTCAGGAGCTAGAAAATCCTGAAGGTGAGATGCACCTGCGGTTTTACCTACCCTCGGGACGGGAATTGGCGTTGCCAGCGGTCATTATCCGCGAGGTGAGTGAACCCTCTCCCGATCGGATCACGCCCGTGCCGAACGTGTCTCCCCTGTTGTTAGGAACCTTGAATATTCGGGGGCAGGTGATTTGGGTGGTGGATCTGGGGCAGTTTTTGGGGGAAACCATCCCGCTGAATACCGATCGGGCGGAGGTGCCGGTGATTGCGATCGAGGAAGGGGATATGATGCTTGGCTTGGCGGTGGCCCGGGTGGCGGGTATGTATTGGCTCAAGCCGGACAATGTGGAAGCCTTGAGTAGCGTGAATGATCCGATCGGGGAATTTTTGCGCGGAGAGTGGCGATTGAGTAACAATCGAATTCTGCAATTACTGGATCACGTGGCCATTTTGCGGTCTAACCGCCTGGGTCAATCCGCAGGATAGGAGTAGCATCGAAGTACGATGGGCGGCTATGCTCGTACCTGACTTGCCCAATTGTTTGCCCAATTGTTACAAGCGGCCCCACGCGCCCCCAGCCGCAATTTTCTAAACGCGCCAGAGTTCGATCGTCCCGGAGAAGGTCAATGGCATCCAGCACGGATTACAACCAGGATTACCAGCGGGCCAATGATGCCTACACCAGCGGTAATTACCCCGAAGCTGCCGCCGCGATCGATCGGCTTGCCCAGGCCTATCCCGATGATCCCAGCGTTCGCTTACTCCGAGGCCACATCTACTGCTATGGCCTAAACCAATACGACACGGCCCAGGTGGAATATCAGTCCGTGCTCAGCCTGACCAGCGACCCCACCTTTGTGGAATACGCCCATTCAGGGTTAGCCGCCACCAGCCAGGCTCTGAGCGCCGGTAATGGTTATGACGAAACTCCCAACTTTGACCAATTCGACTTTGGCGATCAGGAAACCACTACCAACGGTGGCAACACTCATCTAGCCGATCAACCGTTGATTGATGATGGGGACTTCAATTTTGATGAATTGATGAGTGACCCCCAGGGCACGGAAACGGGACTACTGGCCGGCAACAGCACCATGGCCGAAGCTCTGGGCGACCTGGAAAGTGACGCGGACTTTGCCAATGCTGACCTAGAGAGCGGCGAGCTTGGCAGCGCGGACTTTGGCAGTGCAGACTTCGGTAGTGTCAACTTTGAAGATGCGGATTTTGAGAGCGCCGATTTAGGCAATTTGGGCGCGCTGGATCTCGGGGATGGATCCCCGGGCAGCGATCCCAATGACCTCAACAGTTTTGATAACTTTGACTTTGGCACGGACTCGGGCATGGACTTGGGAGCCGACCCCGGGGCGATCGCCCTAGGTGCTGACCTAGGAGGGAGCGATGATCCCTTCGCCGCCTTGGGGTCTCCGGAACCAGCCACCCCCTCAGATCCGGCAGCGGATCCCTTCCTGATCGATCCCTTTGGGGGAAGCGAAGAATCCACACCCTCACCAGCACCAGATTTGGGGCTGCCCGATCGCTTCGAGGCGGATCCCTTTGCGGCATCGGCATCGCCCACCAGCGATGATGCTTTTGGGGCCAGCATGGATTTTGGTGATCAGTCTTTCGACTTAGATCAAGCTGATTTTGGGGCAACCAGTGGGGCGGATCCCCTGGCCGCATCAGCCTTTGGAGTTGATGACTTCGCGAGCGATTTGCCCGGCGACACAGCCGATGGTGATCAATTTGGCGCAGGTCAATTTGGCGCCGCGTTGGCTGACCTCGACTTCGGCGAATCGGCCGGCTTTGATGAGGCGGTGGGCTTTGGAGCGGCTGGCTCAGAAGACTTTGCCGCGTCCACCTCTGAAGCTCCGGTGTTTGGGGACTTGGATGCTGATCCCATTGAAGATTTTGGTGATCTTGGAGGTGACTTTGGGGCAACATCTCCCGCAGCGCCCTTTGAAGCCAGCTTTGAGCCGCCTAATTTTGCCGATTCGACGGAGACCGATGACTTGGCGACCGATGGCTTCGGTGACTTTGAGGGCTTTGACCTCGAAACCCCGGCTGATCCGGCCGCGGCGGCCTTTGCAGAAGACTGGGCAGCACCGGCAGGCTCTGAATCATCTGCCCCTGAAGATTTTGGATTTGGCGTGTTTGATGCGGATGGGCTAGCGAGTCAACCCCTGGCCGCTGAGGCTGATTTTGATTTTGGTGGCACTGATTTTGGTGGCGCTGAGGTTGCCGCAGGGGCCGAAAATCCCTTTGGCTCCGAGACGTTTGGGGACGGCTTTGGCGATTTCTCAGAGCCAGCGGCTCCGGCCGCTGCTGGGCCGCTGGCGGGCGCGAATGCTTTTGATGAACCCTTTGGCGTGTTTGTGGGGGACAGTGCCGACGACGATCGCACCCTCTTCATGCCGCCGCCGGCCGGCACGCAAGAACCAGCGGTTAAGGAGCCAGCGGCCAGAATCGAGTTGCCTTTTGCGGCCCCGATCGAGGGATCTTTCCCGATCGATGATGAGGTGGAAGAAACCCTGTTCATGATGGCGGGGCCCAGCACCCTTCAGGGAGCCACAGCCCAAGACTTGGCGGAATTTGGCAGTGGGAACTTCAACGGGGCAGAGTTCAACCCGGATGAGTTCAACGAGTTCAACCCTGAAGACTTGAGTGCCACAGCCTTTGGGGGCGGCTCCTGGGACGCACAGCCGGAGCCGGCCTTGGGGGCGATCGAACCGGAGGACAACGAAGCAGGTGACTTTGGCATCTTCAATGATCCGCCGGTCATGGAGCCGGAGTCCGATGATGATGCATTCCCCCTCGACATGATCAATGGGGCCCCGGGCATGGCTTTCGCTAGCCCTGCTCGATCGGTGGATGATCCGGCCTCTGGGGCCCTGTCCGCGATCGCGGATGACGGAGCCGCCGCCGCCAGCGACTTCATGGATGACTTCGATGAATTCGACGACCTCGGCAGCCTACCGGACTTCAGCTTGACCAACACCTCCTCGGAATTCGTGCCGCGATCGGACGGTGGCGACGAATTTTCCCTTGGGGAACCCTCCCTGGGCGTGATGGGAGAACCCCTCTCTAACTTTGTTGGGGGGGACAACGAGGTTTTCAACATCGCCACCAGTTCCAATAACGAAGAACTGCTGAGCTTTGACCAGCCCGAAAGCCGCGCCGCCGAACCGGTCACCCCATCCGAAGATGGTTGGCTGGCTTCCTTCGACAATGCCCGCCTGACAACCAAGCAAACCGTTACGGCGGTGATGGCTGGGATTGTGTCATTCCTGGCCGTGGCGGGCACCACGCACTTAACCATGACCCATGTGCGCGATCGGGGCATCAGTCCGCAACTGATGGGCGACATTCGCACCATCGGTCTGGTTTCCTCCCTGTTGGCGGGAGCCACCGGAGGCGGGGTGGCCCTGTTCCTGGGCCGTCGCACTGCCCAGCATGTGGAGCGGGCCACGGGCGATTTGCAAGCCCAGTTGGATGCCGTTTGCCAAGGCAGTCTCCATGCCACGGCTCGGGTTTTTGGGGATGACGAGTTTGGGGAACTGGCCAACTCCTTTAACCAAATGACCCGGGTGATTTTGAGCACCATGGGCGAGGCCCAGCGCAAAGCCCAAGAACAGGAGCAGGCTCGCGAAGACCTCCAACGGCAAGTGATTCGGCTGCTGGACGACGTGGAAGGGGCTGCCCGAGGCGACCTGACCGTACAGGCGGAAGTGACCGCCGACGTGCTGGGCGCAGTGGCCGACTCGTTCAACCTGACCATTCAAAACCTGCGAGAAATTGTGCAGCAGGTGAAAACGGCCGCTTTGCAGGTGAACAAGCGCTCCTCGGAAAACGAGTCTTTTGCCCGATCGCTCTCCTCCGATGCACTTCGGCAGGCGGAAGAGTTGGCCGTGACCCTCAATTCTGTGCAGGTGATGACCGACTCGATTCAGCGGGTGGCCGAAAGTGCCCGCGAAGCCGAGGAAGTGGCTCGTTCCGCCTCCGCGACCGCTTTGAAGGGGGGCGAAGCGGTGGAACGCACCGTGGCCGGGATTTTGCAGATTCGGGAAACGGTGGCGGAAACCGCCCGCAAGGTGAAACGACTGGCGGAATCCACCCAGGAAATTTCCAAGATTGTGGCCTTGATTGCCACGATCGCCTCCCGTACCAACCTGCTTGCCCTCAACGCCAGTATCGAAGCGGCCAGGGCTGGCGAAGCGGGCAAGGGCTTTGCAATTGTGGCGGATGAAGTGCGACAGTTGGCCGATCGCGCCGCCAAGGCTTCTAAGGAAATTGAAAAGATCGTGATGCAAATCCAAAGTGAAACCAACTTGGTGATGCGAGCGATGGAAGACGGTACACAACAGGTGCTGGAAGGAACCAAGCTGGCGGAACAGGCCAAGCGCGCACTCGATGACATCATCCAGGTGTCAAACCGGATTGATGTGCTGGTGCGATCGATTACGGCGGACACCGTGGAGCAAACGGACACCTCCCGCTCCGTAGCCCAAGTGGTGCGATCGGTCGAAAAGACCGCCCAAGACACCTCCCAAGAATCGCAGCGGGTGTCCGAGTCCCTGCAAATTCTGGTGCGCGTGGCGGGCGATCTGCTCTCCTCCGTGGAGCGTTTCCGTGTTGACAGCAGCAATCAGTAGTCCCGGGGTATCCTGAGTCCCCATTGGAGGGGGCATCAGGGGCGATCGTGGCCAATTGCGAACTGATCAGCGGCCCATTGCCCAATCACGGCTCAAAATTTTGGAGGGTGAATGCTGTTGTTTCCTGGGCTGTCTTGAGTCCTCGCCCTCTGGGGTTGGGATCAATTAGATTCGGGTCGATTTAGACCAGCCTAATTTGGGTCAGTCCCATATTGAACAAGTCCAATTTGAACGAATCAAACCCAAGTGGATCAGACGGTTCAAGATGTATCCATGGAGGCTGATCTGAAATGGATCGAGTACAGTAGATTCCAAGCTGGAGATTCCATGCTGAATTCTAAAGTCATTGTCACGGCTTGGAAGGTTCAGCGGCTCGCCCCGTGAGCGAGTTTGAGTCGCCAGCAACCCTTTGTCGATCCATCTTTTGATTCGCCCCAAATCCGCATCGAGTTGGCTGGCAGTGCCCTTGATCATGCGGGCAAACGCTTCGGAGGCTATGTTCCATGCAAGATCAACAGCAACGCATCGTCGGTTATTTCATTGAGGAAGCCAAGGACTACCTCACAACCATCGAGCAAGGCCTCATGAACTTGCAGGGGACGATCGAAGACCCGGAGCTGATGGATGAGGTCTTTCGGGCGGCCCACTCGATCAAGGGGGGCGCGGGCATGTTGGAATTCGAGAGCATCCAACAGGCCGCCCACCGGATTGAAGACTTTTTCAAAGTCCTGAAAGAACATCCGATCCATATCGATCGAGAGTTGGAAAGTCTCTTCTTGCGGGCCTTTGACACCCTGGTGGAACTGCTCGACCATCTCCAGGGCCCCTTTGGCCTCACCACCGAAGTGGGCAACCGCGTGCTACAGGATTCGGAGCCGGCGTTTAACGCCCTGGCAGAACGTTTGGGCCTCGCCGTCCATGAAGTGGACATGCCCAGCGTGCTGCATCGTACCCTCTCATCCCAAAGTGAGGATGCTTGGGCGGCCGATCGCACCCATCAGGTTTTTCAGCAACAGGTGCCCCAACTGTTGCGGGAAATGTTGGATCTGTTTCGCCAAGGGGACAGTCCTCAGCAGCGCGCGCAGCTCCAATGGATGTGTCAGCGCTTGTCTGACTTGGGCAAAAGCAGTCGCATTACCGGCTGGGTGGAGCTACTGGATGCGGCCAGCCAGGCGATCGGTTGCCCCACCAACTCCTACAAAACCCTAGCGCCCACCATTATTCGCGACCTGAAGCAGGCTCAAGATCTGGTTCTGGACGATCGCAGCCAGGAGATCTGCTTGGGCAGTGAGTTACGGGCCTTGGTTCCCCAGCCGGTTGCCCCCAGCCCCAGCAGCCTAGATGTGGATCTATTTGACTTCGACGACTTACTCAACGACGAATTAGCACCCGAAATTACCGACATCACCCACAGCCAGGGCGATGAGTTTGAGCAAGATTGGTTTACAGAAACCAGCAACACCGTCGTAACCCGGATGGATGAGCTGGATTTAAGCCCCACCCCATCACCCACCCAAACCAGTCGGGTGGAACGGCCAAGGGCAGAACCGGGCACGGGGCCGGAAGTGGGCGTGGCCGAATTGGACGTGTTGGCGGACTTGTTTCGCCAAAGCTCCCAGGATTTGGAGGCTGATCTGCCGGGGCAAAGTTCGGAGTCAGGGGCTGGGTTACCCCTAAATCAGGCCGCAGACTATGACCTGTCAGATCTAATCTTTACCCATGAGGAATCGTCAGCGGATGCTGATGCCTTGACCAGTTCTCTGGATGCACTGGGCTACGATCTGCTGGATGAGATGGATACCACCGATTCGGTGGCGGATATGGGCTTAGAGTCCATCGATGACCTGTTGTCCTTTGGGGATGAGCCATCGAGTGGCAATGGACTGCTGGCGAATGCGGTTCAAGGCTCAGGGGCGATCGATCTCATTGGTGATGATGATCTGGATGCGCTGCTGGATGCGGTGGAAACGGCCACGGAAGTCAACCTGATCGCCTCGGATGACCTGTTCGATCTGGGCTTGGATGCGGAAGAGGAACCCACCGATCTGCGGGTGGTGCCCAGCGGCGACCTGACCTTCTCCACGGAGCTGATCAGTAATCCCACGGCGATCGAACCGATCCCCAATGAACTCCAAAAGTTGGGAGATGATGACCCGGATTTGACGACGGTGATTGATCCGGCGCTGGGGAATCTGGATGATCTCGATGGCAATTTCGGCTCAGACCTGGGGTTGGATCTGATTGATGGCCTGACGGGTGAGATTGCGCCTCCAGAGCTGACCCTCGATCCGTTACCAGAGACTGGGGCGATCGATGACATGGCTGATCTGGATGCTTGGGCCGCAGATTTGGCCAACGTAGATCTGGCCCATGCAGACCTAGACTTTGGCAATGCAGGACTGGCTGATCTAGCTGATCTAGATGTGGCGGCCGCAGCGACCCCGGAAGCAACCGCAGATCGTTGGGGGGATGGGTTGGATCTCGGGGATATGTCGCCAGGGGAGTTGCCTGACTTGGCCGCGATCGACCTGGACGATAATTGGTCGGACTCCGCCCCTGATTTGGACTTCAACGATTTCAATAATCTGAGTGACTTCAGCGCCGTTGACCTGACCGATGATTTCAATAATCTGAGCGACTTCAGCGCTGTTGATCTGACCGATGAGGATCTCGCGCCGACTACCGCCATGCCGGCCCTGGTGGATCCGTCCCTAGACGACTTACCCGCCCTTGATCAGTTCGACTTGGATGGCATCTTGAATGCCAATCCCTTGGAGGAGGTGGATCCCTTCGCGAATCTGTTGGTGGAATCGCCCGATGTGATGTTGCCGGATGCGGAAACCTCAACCGCTGAGAACTTTATCCAAGACATCGATACCCTGCTGGACGATCCGCTTTCTGCGGAGCCGGCCGAGCCGGTCTATGAGGCGGCTGACCTCAGTTACGACGTGAATGGGGCCAAAGCCATTCGGATCGATCGCTCCACCCTCAGTTCCGAAGGTCTGGAAGATCTGTTCTCCGATCGGCGAACGACCGATCTGAGCGGTCTAGAAGAAGATCTAGACCTGGCCGAGGCCGAAGCAGATCTCGCAGGGGCCAATGATGATGCAGCCGCCCTCTGGACTCCGGAAAACTTCACGGAGCCGCCCATTCTCTCGGATTTGGATGCCCTGTTGGCCCCCGCTGCCGCGTCGGCCCCTGCTCCTGCGCTGGATGATGATTGGGCAGCCTTGGACGATTTGGACTTTGGGGAAGCGACCAGCCTGGAAGCCACCGCTGATGGCGAAGCCCCTGACTTCTTGATGGGAACGGCCGACTGGAGCAGCCCCTTGGATCTCAGTGAGCCACAGGAGGCAACCAGTGCCGATCGCGCCGATGACTTTGACTTCGGGGGCCTGGGTGATCTAAACGACTTGAGTGGCTTAGGAGACTTGGGGACTTTGGGTGATTTTGGTAATTTGGGTGACCTAGGATTACCCGTTGATGCGGTTGATCCGCTGGCCGGTTCGGACTTGGAAGATTTGGATGCGCTCTTGGGTGCGCCCCCCACCAGTGAGCCGATGATGGACGGCCTCAGCGGTTTGGGTGATTTGGGCGATCTGGATCAACTGCTGAATCAGGAGCCGGGATCTGTGCCGGCCGGTGACAGCACCCTCGATGACCTGCTCAATGCCCTAGAGGGTTCCGCTGCACCGGCTCCGACGAGCCAAGCGGCCAGCGATGCCGATGAGCTGGATAATCTGCTGAAGAATCTGAATCTGTCAACGACGGCCGCCACCAATAGCCCTGATCGCTTTGAGGATCTATTTGGCGATGTGGCGGCCCCAGCCACAACCCCCGCGCCCGCTGGCAGCACCGGTGGCCTCGATCTAGACTTTGACGCTTTGGTGGAGATACTGGAGGCCCCGGCCAAGGCTGCCCCAGCGACCGGCCCCAGCCCTGCGGGATCTCCAGCTCGATCGGCCCCAACTCCCGTGGCGAACGGTCAGCGCGAAATGGAAGCGGCCGCCAACCGCAATTTACGGGCCGAGCAAATCATCAAAGTGCCGGTGCGGAACTTGGACAACCTCAACAACCTGGTTGGGGAAATGGTGGTGAACCGCAACAGCATGGAACAGGGCCAAGAGCGCCTGCGCCAGTCCTTGGAAAACTTGACCCAACGGGTGCAGCAGTTGGGGGATGTGGGGCAACGGATGCAGGACTTTTACGAGCGATCGCTCCTGGAAATGTCCCTGCTGTCGGGGCGGCGCGGCGGCAGTGGCGGCGGACATTCCGAGACCCATCACAGCGGTGAGTCTGACACCCACGGTGGCCGGATGGGCTTGGGAGAACTGGAGCTGGATCGCTTCACCCCCTTCCACACCCAATCCCAAGAAATCATTGAGTTGATTGTGCGGGTGCGGGAGTCTGCCTCCGACATTGACTTCGTGGTCGAACAAACCGATCAACTGGTGCGGAACCTGCGGCAAATCACCACCCAGATTCAAGAGAACTTGAATAAGTCGCGCATGGTGACCTTTGCGCGCACGGTGGAACGGTTGCCCCGGGCAGTGCGATCGGTGTCTGAGCGCTGTGGCAAGGACGTGGATCTGATCATTGAGGGCAAAGAAACGGCGATCGATGAGTTCCTATCCCAGGAGCTATCGAGTCCAATTACCCACATGATCAATAACGCCCTGGTGCATGGCATTGAAACGCCTGAAGCGCGGGTGGCGGCAGGCAAACCCCCCACCGGCAAGCTGACCATTCGGGCGTTTTATCAAGGGAACCAAACGGTGATTTCCCTGTCCGATGATGGGGCGGGAATTAATACGGAGCGGGTGAAACAAAAGGCGATCGAGAAGGGCTTGATTGACCCCAACCAGGCCCGCAATATGGTGCGCCAAGAAATCTATGAAATGCTGTTTCTGCCGGGCTTCAGCACCAAAGACCAAGCCGATGAGTTTGGCGGACGCGGCGTGGGCATGGATGTGGTGATGCGCAAAATTCAGGAACTGCGCGGCAGCATCAGCATTGATTCAGAATTGGGACGGGGAACGACCTTCACCATCCGGTTGCCCCTGAACCTGAGTATTTGTAAGGCGCTGCGGTGCTTGAGCGATCACGCCACGATCGCGTTTCCGATGGATGGGGTGGAAGACACGCCGCCCGATATTCACCCGGAGGATGTGCAGACCGATAAGGAAGGCCGCCGCTGCATTGCCTGGCGCGATCGAATCTTGACGCTGCATCCCCTCACTGAGTTGCTGAAATACAACCGCCACCTGAGTCGCGGCAACATCTACGGCGGCAACCAGGAGGATGACTCCTTGGCGATCGTGGTGTTGCGCAGTGCCGGTGAGTTCATTGCGATCGAGGTCGATCGGGTGCTGGGCGAGCAAGAAATCGTAATTAAGCAACCGGAAGGCCCCGTGCCCAAGCCCCTGGGCATTGCCGGGATGACGGTGCTGGGTGATGGGCGCGTCATGCCGATCGCCGATGTGCTGGAGCTAATTGACCTGGCGAAGGGTCGCATCCGGCGCGATACCGTCAGCGGCCGTTGGGAATCTGACAACATCCACATCGTGGAGCCGCCGACGGAGCAAAAGGATCCGATGGTGTTGATTGTGGACGACTCGATCACGGTGCGCGAGCTGCTGAAGATGACCTTCCAGAAAGCGGGTTATCAGGTGGAGCAGGCCCGCGACGGTCAAGAGGCCTGGGAAAAACTGCGATCGGGCTTGCCCTGCGACTTGGTGTTCTGTGATATTGAAATGCCGCGCATGGACGGCTTGCAGCTCTTGCAGCGATTGCAGACGGAAGAAACCCTCTGTGAACTGCCTGTGGCCATGCTCACCTCTCGGGGAGCCGACAAGCACCGAAAAATGGCCGTTGACTTGGGCGCAAAGGGTTACTTCACCAAGCCCTACCTGGAAGAAGCCCTCCTGGATGCGGCGCGGCGAATGCTGCGGGGTGAGGTGCTGATCACGGCCAATGCTTAACGCCTAAATTCCCGACCAGCGCCTAAGCAGTGCCTAACTAGTGCCTAAACTGCTCGGCCGAGCAATGCTCAATGGATCCTGAACCAACGGATCCTGCGCGAACGGCTTGATTGCCCTATTGGTAGAGAGCCTGGAGTTCGGCCACCGGTTCGATCGCCAATCGATGCACCCGGTGGCCATCTAGCACTGCATGGAAGGGAACCACCTCCACCACGCTGTTGGAATAGGCGATCGCCTCGAATTCTTCCACCCAATCGGCAGTCCAGGGTTGGTCAACGCCGATCGGTTGCCCGTGACGTTGGAGTTGGCGAATTAGGTGCGATCGAGCAATGCCCGGTAAGCAATCTCCCAGGGGCGGAGTCCACCAACGCCCATCCCGAAGTCCCCAAAGATTGCCCGTGCTGGTTTCCAGCCAGCGCCCATCCTCATCAACCAAAATGGCTTCGGATGCCGGTTCGGGGCCCAAAAACTGTCGCTGGGCCGTTTGCAATGCCAGCCAACAGGGAAGATAATTGCCCGTTTTGTGAGTGGCGATCGAACGGCGGTAGTGGGCTGCCTGGGCCACCCAAGCCACAATGCCCTGTGTTTGTTTTTGGGCCAAATTGGAGGGCAATTCGCGCCCCACAATCCATTCCCGCCCATCGGAAAAAAGAGTGACCCGCAACACCGGATATTCAGCCGCCAACAGGGTTGCTCCCTGTTCCACCTGTTCCCAATCCGGCTGGGGCAGGCCCAACTGACTGCGAGTGTTGTAGAGCCGATCGCGGTGAGCCAGCCATTGGGTCATGGGCCCGTGGAGATCGCGATCGTAAACGCGCAAGGTTGTGAAGGTTGTGGCCCCAAATATCAACCCTGGATCCGTGACATCCAGAGTAATGGTGCGCTGATCGAGGGATTGACCGTGATACCACTGGGCAGGCATGAAACCAATTGCGGGTAAGCTCAAAAAATACTGACGGGATCATTGCCCCGCTTGTTTACCGTAATCGTTGCGCTGAATTTTGTCCCCTTGCTGGAACCTTGATTGGGTTAACCAACCGTTTGCATCGATCGAGTTGAGTGCCAAGCCGGTTGAGCTAATCCGGTTGAGCTAATCAGCATGATGGCGATCGAGTTCAGGACTCAACCAAAACAGCGCCATTGCGGAGAACTAGAACTACCTCAGGTTTTCGGTTGCCAGGAGCGATCGACCGGAGGCCATTGGGAAACTATAGGAAAACGGGATCTGGGGAGATGCTTGACTGGGGCTTGATTTGGGCGCTGGGTTTTTTGGGGAGTTTTGGTCACTGTGCAGGCATGTGTGGGCCTTTGGCGGTGGCCTTTGCCCTGTCGGGAGACCCTCGAACCCTGCCGCAAGCAGGAGCCAAAACCTGGTGGCAGTTGGGCCGCTTCCATCTGTTGCTGAATTTGGGGCGAATTTTCAGCTATGCCGTGGCGGGCGGGGCGATCGGGAGTTTGGGATCTCTGCTGGTGGCGGGCGGACAACTGACGGGGATTGATAGCCCCCTGCGCCAAAGCCTGAGCGTCCTGACGGGGTTGATGTTGATTTGGTTTGGCCTTGCCCAAGCGCGACCCCAATGGTTGCCCCGCTTGCCTCTCTGGCATCCCCTGGCCCGGGGGCCCCAGCGCGATCGCCTCGAAAAAACCATGCTCACCATTGCTGGCCAAACCTGTTGGTGGATGCCGTTGGCCGTGGGGCTGGTTTGGGGGCTAATTCCCTGTGGATTTTTGTATGCGGCCCAGATTAAGGCAGCGGAAACGGGCAGCGCGATCGGGGGCAGCCTGACCATGTTGGTTTTTGGGCTGGGAACCTTGCCCACCATGGTTTTAACGGGCGCTTGGGCTGGCTCCATTGGCCAAGATCGACGCAGCCAACTCTTTCGGATGGCCGGTTGGGTGACGATCGCGATCGGGCTGTTAACCCTGGGTCGCACCAGCGCCATGCAAGATCTGACGGGCTATGGTTCCTTGGTGCTGCTGAGTTTATCCCTGATCGCCCGGCCCATCAGTCGGTTGTGGGCGGCCCCCCTGCGCTATCGTCGGGCGATCGGGGTGGGCGCTTGGTTGTTGGCCCTGGCCCATACGGGCCACATGCTCGATCACTCCCTGGATTGGGATTGGGAGGCGGTGGGCTTTTTGCACCCTCGCCAGCAGGTGGGGATTTGGGCCGGTGTGGGGGCGATCGGGCTGCTAACGTTGTTGGCCCTCACCAGTTTCGATCGAGCTATGCGCTGGTTAGGCTCCCACTGGCGCACCTTACACCTGGCGGCCATTCCGGCCCTGGTAGCGATCGGGATGCACATGACCCTGGCGGGTGGGCCAACCATGATCGGGGATGGGGGATCGGTTTGGCGGCGGGCGATGGGGGTTGGCTGTGGGCTAGCTCTGGTTTTGTTGATGCGGGTGCGTTGGTTTTGGCAACTGTGGGGCCTGGGTGCGCTCTATCACGGCGTGGCCGGTGCGTCTGCGTCCCTGACCGCCGCCCCATCCCAGGAGTTCACTAGCTCCAGCGATCGGGTCTGATAGCCCAAAGATTGATAAAGGGCGATCGCCGCTTGGTTACTGGCTCCCACTTGCAGCCCCAGGCGATCGCAACCGGCCTGTTTGGCCTGCTGTTCCGCTTGATGCAGCAGGGATCGAGCCAAACCACGCCGCCGTTCCGTCGGTTGCACATAGAGCCAAAGCAGTTGGGCCCGTCGTTGGCCAGTTTCCGGGTCGATCGCCCAGCCCAACCACAGACCCGCAACCCAAAATTGACCGCTAGATTGACCGTCGCTGGCTTGAGCCGTGGCCGCTTCCACCCACCACAGTTGCCCATCGGCCGTCCAGAGTCGATCGACCAACAGGGCGATCGACTCTGGGTCTGGACTCAGGGGCATTAGCTCCCGGTAGGTGGCCGCCAAGCCCGCCAACAATTGGGGGCGATCGGCCCGGCTCCCTCGCCGTAATCGGTAGCCTGTGGGTAACTGATTGGATGGTTGCCCCATCCCAGGCTCCGGCCCTGGGTCGGATGGCTGATTCATGGCGGCATTAGTCCGCAGACTTCAACCCGCAGGCTACAAACTGGCAGAGAGATCCAAATCGGGCGCAGACCCTTGCACCAACGCAGACAGGGAAGGCGGCAACGGTGCAGAGGGCGTAGTTTGTTGAGCAATGGGGGAAGGGAAGTCGATCGCCCCGATCGGTGCGGGCGCGGCCAAATCATTGGGCAAGAAGATCCGCGCACTCACGGCGATCAATGCCACCGCGAAGATCAACACCACCAGGAAGGGAGCCACATACTGCCGGAAAAACGCCATCACCGACCTCTCTAATTTTGATAACGTTCTGTAATATTTCTTGGCACTTATTTTGACAGAAAACCCGCCCAATCCCGCATTGGGTTTCTCAGAATTTCTCGCGGAAATTTTTCGTCGGCATTTCCCGTGAACATTTCCCGCAGATATTTCTACCACCGACAATCCAAAACCAACGATCCAACCCAATTGCTATGGATGCAGCCACCCCTCGATCGCCCCTGTTAGCTTGCCAAGGCGCAACCCAAGGCGGTCGATCGCCCTTGGGGCCGATTACGGGGGCGATCGAACCCGGAGAGCGGCTGTTGATTGTGGGGGCACAGGCCCCGGAGATTTTGCGCTGGTGGGTGCGGCTGTCGGAGCCAACGGCTGGCGATGTGCTGGTTCAGGGACAGCGGGTGCAGGCGCTGGATCCCGTTGCCCTGCGGCGGCGGGTGGCTTGGGTGGCTCCTCGATCGACCTTGCTGGCTCCGACGGTGGCGGCAACCCTCGCCTATCCTCTGGCGTTGCTGGGCCAAGACTCCCGGGCGATCGAGGCGGCCATTCAGGAAACCTGCGATCGCTTTGGAATTCCCACCAGTTGGTTAACCCGCCAAGCCTTTCAACTGACCGCCGCCGAGCAACATTGGGTGGCGATCGCGCGGGCTAGTTTGTTGCAACCGTTGGTGTTGCTGTTGGGCGATGGGTTTGAGGGCTTAACCAAGGAACAGAGCGATCGCCTGCAAAACCTATTGCAAAATCAAGCATTCAGCTCCCAAACCGCCGCAGTTGTTTGCACCGCCACCACGATCGCCGGACTGAGGGCTGCCCCGATCGCCACCCGCTGTTGGGTGTTAACGCAGGGGCAACTGACGACCGATCGGCCGGCTTCCGAAATGGACTGGGCTGCTCTGGAAAAACAATTCCCCTCGGTTAATCAGGCCGGCCTTAATTCCGGCATGAATTCTGGAATAGATTCCGATCCCGAAGCCGATTGGTTTTGAAGTGGTTTGGCTATGCTCTGCCAGTGGCCCTGCATGGCCTGTGTCGTCATCGGGCCCGTGGCATTTCAATCGGCTGGCAAGACGACACGCGGAGCCAATAGCGGCCCCGCCTCTTCCGTCGTTAGGGCCCCAACTCCCAACAACCGACCGGACTGATCCAAAACACGGGCGATCGGGTCGGTTTGCTCCTGCTTGAGGGATGCGCCGCATTGCGGTGTTGGGGGCCATTCCGCGAGGGTGATCGCTTGGCCAAAAAACCAGCGCTTCACGGCCTCTTCCGCCAAGGTCACCGTGGGCAGATGGGTCAAGCCCAAGGCTGGGTCGATCGGTTGCCACCCTTGCCCGATCGCCGCTTCCAATTGCTCCAGCGTCAGGCTGTCTTCCAAGGTGAAGCCGCCGCTGGCCGTTCGTTTCAAATGGGCCAACGTGCCCCCCACGCCCAAGGCCGCGCCCAGATCTCGGGCGATCGAGCGGATATAGGTTCCGGGGCCACAGTCGATGGTTAAGTCCAACTCCGGCTCGGTTCCCGGTCGCCAAGCCTCGATCGTGATTCGATCGACCTGCACTTGTCGCTCCGGCACTTCCACGGTCTTACCTTGTCGCGCTAAATCGTAGAGCCGCTGCCCATCCACCTGAATAGCGCTGTATTGGGGGGGAATCTGTCGAATTGGGCCGATGAATTGCGATATTTGGCTGGAAATGGCTTCTAAGGTGAGGCTGGTTAAGGCCTCGGGCGATCGCGCCGTCAGCACTTCCCCTTCCAGGTCATCGGTGGTGGTGGTGATGCCAAGGCGCACCGTGGCTGCGTAGGATTTGGCCCCCGGCAAAAATTGCAACAGACGGGTGGCGGGTCCCAGGGCGATCGGCAACACCCCGATCGCGGCCGGATCCAACGTGCCCCCATGGCCCGTCCGTTTGCACCGCGTCAGCCGCCGTACTTTGGCCACGCAATCGTGGGACGTGAAACCCGCCGGTTTGCACAAGTTCAAAAATCCACAAACCATCGCCTAATTGCACCTACAGGGGACAAACACCTGATTTTTGATTTCTAATTTCTAATTTCTAATTTCTGAATTCTTGGTTCTAATTCTTGCTAATGCTGGATTGCTGCTAGCGTTCTGTTTGGTCAGATGTGGGCCGAGAGCAGCCGTTTCAGCCAGCCTCAGACACGCAAAGGGGTAGAGATGCAGCCCACATCTCCACCCCCTGTGATTGCAGCCTGCGCCCACCGCGATCGCCCGAAAACGACCTTGAACGCAAACCAAATTTCATGGGTTTTTGGTCTCTGAAGGAACGGCCCTAGGCCGCCATTCCCTGAATGATGTAGTCGAAGTAAGGCTCGGTGGCGGCGGCATCTTCGGTGCTCAGAAGGCCCAAAGTGGCTTCCTTGAGACAACGCACGGCTTCCACCATCCCCGGCAGCGGGACACCCAAGGAGTTGTACATTTCGCGTGCGCCCACCAGACCAATGGTTTCGATCGGTTCTTTGTCGCCCGCCAACACGCCGTAGGTCACCAGTCGCAGATACCAGCCATAGTCCCGAAGGCACTGGTTCCGCTCCCGTTGGCCATAGGCATTGCCGCCGGGAGCAATAAAGTCCGGACGACGTTGCCACAGCTTGCGGCTGGCTTCTTGCACAATCTTTTTCTCACTGTCGGCCAGCGTTTGGGCAATCCGAATACGCTGCTCGCCGGTTTTTAAAAATTCCGAGATGCTCTTAAGCTCGCCACTGCTAGGGTAGCGAAGCTCATCGTCGGCTTTCAGAATGACTTGGCTAACTACGCTCATAATATCGAGAGTATCGGAATATCGTTTCCACTCTACCAAAGTTTTTTCGCGGCAAAACCTTCGGGCGAATTGACCCCTGATTGGGGCGATCGCCCGGGGCTGGAATGGGCCGAGACCCCTTAGCAAAAATGGGGTCAAACCATTGCCCAGTCGGTTTTCGTCGATCGGGAAATCGTTGGCTTGGATTTACTTAGGGGCGATCGATTCAGAGGGCTGTTGCTGATCCCAGATCCTCCACAAAAGGCCTTGGTCGGGGGTGTCAATCGGTGGCAGCTTTGGTGAAGATTTGTAACAGATACCCCGAAGCCTGTCTCAGGTTTGGCGACGACTGCCGGGGACTGGGCCAGGAGTAGCCAAGATTCAGAAAGATTCGGATTCTGACCTGGATCTGATCCAGATCAGATCTAGACAGGAATGGGCAAAAGGGGCAGGAGGAAATTTTGCTGGAATTGCATTGTCATACGACGTTTTCCGATGGCACGCTGACTCCGACGGAGTTGGTGGCGGCGGCGATCGAGGCGGGGGTGCGGGCCCTGGCCATTACGGATCACGATACCTGCGCTGGTTTGGATGAAGCGATCGAGGCGGCGGGCGATCGGCTCGAGATTGTGCCGGGATTGGAACTGAGCGTGGTTCACAACGGGCGATCGCTCCATATTTTGGGGTTTTATCCCGATCGCGATCAAATTCATGAACCGCTGGCCGTGCGCTTGGCCGGCCGTCGCCAGCGGGCCCAACGCATGGCGGAAAAGCTGGCGGAGTTGGGCTACCCGATCGAGCTGCCGGAATTACCAGGCAACATGGCTCCTGGACGACCGCACATCGCCCAAGCGCTGGTGGCGGCGGGCCATGTCACGTCGGCCCAGGAAGCGTTTACCCGATTTTTGGGGGATGATCGCCCGGCCCATGTGCAGTACGACAAATTTTCGATCGTGGAGGGCATGAACCTGCTCCGATCGGCTGGGGCCGTGCCCGTTTGGGCCCATCCTTACCTGTTTCGTGGGGGCAATGTGGAAGACACCTTGCCGGAACTGGTGGCGGCGGGGCTGCTGGGCTTGGAGGTTTATCATCCCAACCACAGCCTGACGGAGCAAAAGCGCCTTTTGGAACTGTGCGATCGCTATGGATTGTTGGCCACGGGCGGCAGTGACTACCACGGCCCCGCCCCGAGTACCAGGGCTGAACGCCGCGACAGCTTAAATCAATTTCAATTGCCCCTGGCCCTGCTCGATCGCCTAAAACAGGTCAAGGCTACCTTGGAAATGGAAACCGATTATTGATTGGGCAGCCACCCAAACCCGATCGATCCCAAAATCGCCACCCCAAAGATCAATCGATAGATCACAAAAACCCAAGTGTTTTGGGTCTGCAAAAACTTCAGTAACCAAGCGATCGCCGCATAGGACGACACCGCCGACACCACAACACCCACCGTCAGTGACAACCCCGCGCCGGCCGGCAACCCTTCTTTCAAAACACCCACCAGTTCCACCAATCCCGCCAGGGTAATGGCGGGAATGCCCAGCAGAAAGGAGAAACGCGCCGCCGCTGCCCGATCGATGCCGGACAACAGGCCCGCCGTCAGGGTTGATCCCGATCGCGAGACCCCGGGAATCAGGGCCAGGGCTTGGGCTGCCCCTAAAATTAATCCATCGTTTAGACCCAGGGCGTTGTAGTGGCGGTGGCGGCTGCCGGTCACTTCCGCCAAACCCAGCAGCAGGGCCATGACGATCGAGGCGATCGCGATCGCTCCCAAGCTCCGTAGCGGGGAATTGTCAAAATCGGGGATGAATTTCTTAATTGCTAAGCCGCCAGCCACAATGGGCAACGTTCCCAGACCAATGCCAAGGGCAATCCGAAACTGCCGATCGCCCCAATCCTTGCGGGAAATGGCTTGGGCTGACCCGATCGCCAGGGCCGTTAAATCTGCCCAAAAATAAGTCAGCACCGCCGCGATGCTCCCCAGTTGGATCACCGCCGTGTAGGCCACGCCCGGATCGCCCCAACCGAGCACCACGGGCACAACCTTCAAGTGGGCCGTGCTGCTGATCGGTAAAAACTCCGTCAGCCCCTGCACCAGCCCCAGGCCGATCGCCTCCAGCCAGCTCACGCCATCACTCACCGAAACCGTTGGGTCAGCCGCTTGGGCCGCAGCCCCCAAGCCCACCAGCCAAACCCCCAGCCCCATCCCGGCCCACCAGCGGTAAACCCGCTTGATTTGACTCTGCCCTTTGCTGCTTGATCGCCCTTGCTGTGAATTACCCATCGTTAAACCTGATTGGCCCCAACCATGCCTGAAAATGCTCAGCACCTTCAACCACTGTTCTGAATTTCTGCTGGATTTCTAAGGACTGATGCTAAGGACTGAATACGATGTCCTTGATTCGCA
Source organism: Limnothrix sp. FACHB-1083 (assembly GCF_014696485.1). Taxonomy (NCBI): domain Bacteria; kingdom Bacillati; phylum Cyanobacteriota; class Cyanophyceae; order Pseudanabaenales; family Pseudanabaenaceae; genus Limnothrix; species Limnothrix sp. FACHB-1083. The sequence goes on from NZ_JACJQD010000004.1 coordinate 247,380, forward strand.
ATCCGCCTTCCTTGCCATGCTACCCAACGGCGTTCCTCCGCCATCATTCCAATCGCGGCTGATATTGTGGCTGATTTTGCCGCATCTCGAAAACCAACTGCTATCGGTGATGCACCGTGGGGGCTATGGTATGTTAAGAAAACTAAAGATAAAAATTAATAAACCTAACCAAAGTCGCAGGTTTTCTCATTTTGGTTGCCTATCCCTCCTCTGCCAGCGCCATTACGCCGTTTCGTCGATCGGCTGGCCCCGGTCGTTTGATGTCCGCGAGTTTGGCGGCGGATGCCTCGGCTAGTGATTGCCCTGATGAGACAACCCTGATTCCCCCCGCCCCGCCGATCGCCAGCCGATCGCCCGTGGCCTTGGGCTGGATGTTTGTGGCGGGGTTGTTCCTGGTGTCAGGCCCCGTGTTTGTGGAAGCCCCCTTGGTGCGATCGTTCCCCATCCTTTGCACCGCCCTCACCCTGCTTTGGAGTCTGTTGGGGGCCCGGTGGCTGGAGTCGCCCAAGTGGCGGGTTTGGGGCGACCTGTTGGTGGGGTTTAGCTGGAGTTGGCTGGCGGGTTCGCTCTATTGGGGCTGGTTGCGTTGGGAACCCACAGTTCACCTGCCCATGGAGGCGATCGCCCTGCCCCTGGCGCTAATCTCCGTGCGATCGAGCTGGGGACGCATTGGCAGCCTGTTCTATCTCGGCTCCTTGTTGGGAACCGCCATCACCGATAGCTATTTCTATTGCGTGGATTTGATGCCCGCCTGGCGCGAGGCGATCGCCGCCGAAAGTGCCGATCTTCACACCGTTGCCCCGATCCTGCACGGAGCCTTGGCCAAAATGCATACCCCCTTTGGCCTGGGCTGGGCCGCGTTGCTGGCGGGTACGTTGCTGTTTGCTGGCCTGGGCGCGGGTTGGTGGGCCAAGCGATCCCAGGATGCTGGCTGGATGGTGTTTAGTGCGGCCCTGTTGGGCACTCTCTTTGTCGATGGCCTATTCTGGCTGAGTGCCCTGTTTGCCTAATTTGCCTACTCGGCCCCGTTGGCCCCAACCGTGGCGTAGCCCAAAATCTGCACAGGCTGTACGGAGGAGCTGTCAATGGCGGTGTATATTGTGCCGGACTAAAACAACACCTAGTCTCCAGGACTTTCACTTGTGCGCGCGTGGTTACGCTCCAGCCCTGTCCGCATTTAATTCTGAGAACCGAATCCGGCAGCCGGTACTTACCCCTTGTCGGTAGCGCTTGCTGGACGATCGGTCGTAGCCCAGACAATGATTTTGTGCTGGGCGATCCTTGGATCTCGCGCAACCATGCCATGCTCCAGTGCATGGAGGATGGCGCGTTCTATTTGATTGATCTGGGAAGTCGCAATGGTTCCTTCGTGAATGGCCGCCGGGTGAGCATTCCCGTCACCCTGCAAAGCGGCGATCGCCTGACCTTTGGCCAAACGGAACTGGATTTTTATGCGCCCGCCCACGATCGGGACTACAGCACCAGCGATAGTTTTGAATTTTCTGTGACTGCAACGCTCCATGTGCGACGGCTGATCACGATTTTGGTGGCTGACATTCGGAATTTCACGGGGCTGACCCGACAAACGGACGAAAAAGTCCTCTCGGAGGCGATCGGGACTTGGTTTCGCCAAGCGGGCAACATCATCCGTGAATCCGGCAGTTGGGTGGATAAATATATCGGCGATGCTGTGATGGCCGTGTGGATTCACGGGGAGCAGGAAGTGAGTCCCCGGGAAGTGCTGCAAATTTTTGAGGCGGTCAATGCACTGCAAAAAATGACCCGCGACTTGCATTTGCACTATCCTTTGCCCTTTCCGTTGCGAATTGGCACCGGGGCCAACACGGGCTATGCCATGGTTGGCAACACCGGCAGCAACGATCGCCCTGATTACACCGCCCTGGGCGACACGGTGAACGCCGCCTTTCGGTTAGAGTCTTGCACCAAGGAATTGCAACTGGACGTGGCGATCGGGAAAACCACCTACCAGTATCTCTGTGCCTTGAATGGCTCTGCCTGCGAGATTTTTCAGGAATATCGCGTGAACCTCAAGGGCTATGACACCGAAAGCGTCACCTATGCCGCCACCTACGACAATCTCGATCGGTTTTTAACCGCCCATCATCGATCCCTGGAACTGGATTTTTAAAATTCAACTTGATTAAAATCCAAATTAAAATCCAATCAATTGCCTCCCTTGACCCAAGTTTGGCCAAACTGGTGAATTGAGATGAAGACCAGGGCCGCGTGGAAAATCCTGGGGCCGATCGTTGGTCAATTGTTCTCGATCGAGATTCAAAACTTTGATCAATCCCATGGGCGCAAACGGTATTACTCAACACGACCCTAACCATGATTTTGGGCTTCTGTTGCTATAGTGGAATGAAATTTTGTTGGGTTTTGCATCCAAGCAATGGGACAAAGAATCGACTATTGGCAACTTTTACTGACTTGAGTCACTGATTTCTTTCAAACAGCGATCCAAAAAACAACCATAAGGAATGATCATTCCTGGAGTTTTTGATGAACGTCCTGCTGCTATATCCTCTTTTTCCGAAAAGCTTTTGGTCTTTTGAGAAAACCCTAGCCTTGCTCGATCGCAAGGCAATGCTCCCGCCCTTGGGATTGGTGACGGTGGCGGCGCTTTTGCCCCAAAGCTGGAATTTTAAGCTGGTGGATTGTAATGTCCGTGACATCACTGAAGCGGAGTGGGATTGGGCTGATTTGGTGATTTTGTCAGCGATGATTGTGCAAAAAGATGATTTGCTCGATCGCATCAGAGCCGCAAAACAACGGGGCAAACGGGTTGCCGTGGGCGGCCCCTACGCCACGGCCCTGCCGCAGGAAGTGAGCGACGTGGGGGCCGATTATCTGATTTTGGATGAAGGGGAAATTACCCTGCCCCTGTTTGTGGAGGCGATTGAACGAGGCGAGCTAGCGGGCACTTTCCGCGCCAACGGGGTGAAGCCCGACGTAACCGAAACGCCCATTCCGCGCTTCGACCTGCTGGAATTTGATGCTTATGCGGAAATGTCGGTGCAATTTTCGCGGGGCTGCCCATTCCAGTGCGAATTCTGCGACATTATTGTGCTCTATGGTCGCAAGCCGCGCACCAAAACGCCTCAACAACTCTTGCGAGAATTGGACTACCTGTATGAGTTGGGATGGCGGCGCAGCATCTTCATGGTGGATGACAACTTCATTGGCAACAAACGCAATGTGAAGCTGTTCCTAAAAGAGCTGTTGCCTTGGATGGTGGAGCATCAATATCCCTTCTCCTTTGCCACGGAAGCTTCGGTGGACTTGGCTCAGGATCAAGAACTGATGGATATGATGGTGCAGTGCAATTTTGGGGCTGTGTTTTTGGGCATTGAAACGCCCGATGAGGAGAGCCTGACCCTGACCCAAAAGCATCAAAATACCCGAGATTCCTTGAGCGAGGCGGTGATTGCCATTGCCCGATCGGGCCTGCGGGTGATGGCCGGTTTTATCATCGGTTTTGATGGGGAAAAAGCCGGTGCGGGCGCAAGAATTGTGCAATTTGTGGAAAAAACGGCAATTCCCACCGCCCTGTTCAGCATGTTGCAAGCCTTGCCGGATACGGCCCTTTGGCATCGATTGGAGCGGGAAGGGCGGCTGCGCAGCAAGTCGGCCAACATCAACCAAACCACATTGATGAACTTTGTGCCCACGCGCCCCCTTGAAGACATTGCGCGGGAATATGTGGCGGCTTTCTATGAACTCTACGATCCGGAACGGTTTTTAGATCGGGTTTATCGCCACTTCCGCTTGCTGGGGGAAGCGACCTATCCCAAGAAGGGCAAGGGATCGCGCAAGCCCATTAACTGGGTGACGGTTCGGGCGTTGCTGACCATTTGTTGGCGGCAGGGGGCGTTGCGGAAAACGCGCTGGCAGTTCTGGCGCAACCTTTGGAATATGTGGCGGCATAACCCCGGTGGCATCAGCAGCTATCTATCGGTTTGCGCCCAAATTGAACATTTCATGGAATATCGCGAAATTGTGCGATCGGAAATTGAAGAGCAAGTGCAGCAGTTCTTGGCGGAGGAATTGCGCCTGAAGAATAGTCAACGGGCGGAAGCGATGGTTTAAGGATCGGGAGCCTGTTGGGCCTAAGGGTGGCAGCCAAGAATGGGCGATCGCACGCCCAAAATCTATGCAACAATTAGCTCTCGACTGGCTCTCGCCCGTTTGTCTGTTTGCGAGCAATAGCGAAAAAGGTTGGTGGGGCTTCCATCAGCCCGGTCGCAGGTGGCTCGAAACTTGAGATACTGGTGATATTATTCGACTTTTTCACCAGCGAAGGCCGTTGCCCAGTCTCGGTGCCCATGGGTAACTGAGAGCGAAGCGCGATCGCGTTGGTGGTTCCGCCATGATTTGCTGTGTCTTGTAAGGAGGTACCGGTTCTCATGAAACGGTTTGTTCGCCTGGTATTTGCGATCGCCCTGGTCGCGCTCACGTGGATTGGCGCGGGCTATCCTCAGGCTGCATGGGCTGAAGCATCTTTAAACAATGCCGATGCCAAGTTGGCGACGGAATTTGGCAAAAAAATTGATTTGAACAATACCAATATCAGCAACTTCAAGGCTTACCGGGGTCTGTACCCGACGTTGGCGCAAAAGATTATTGCGAATGCGCCCTACAGTGCGCCGGAAGAAGTGCTGAAGATTGGCGGCCTGAGCGATCGGCAACAGAGCCTTTTAAAGGATTACTTGGATGCGGGCACCTTCACGGTGACGGAACAGGATCCGATCTTCAATGAAGGGGATCACCGCATTAACGATGGCGTTTACAAATAACGTTAGGTTGTCCCTGATTGGTTTCCAGGACTAATCAAAGGGCTAATCAAGGGTTCCGGTCATCGCAATATTGCCACTGGAACTGAAGATAGTGATTCACCCCGCCCGATGATCGGCTTGGCCGGTTTGATTGCTCCATCGGGTTTGGGGCCCCGCACTCGGAATTCCCGTATCCGGAATCCGTGAACTAGATTATTAAAGGCGATTGCGCAGCGGTAGTTTAGCTCCCGGCGTGATCGCCTTTTGCTTAAATCTGGTTGAATCTCGTTAGGTCTCGGGCAGTGATCCGAGAAATTCAACGTCTGTTGCGGCTTGGCGGCGGTGATCGCTGGCTGTGGCGCTTTTGCTTGGCAATCCCACGATTTTTAGCTTTCTGTGCCCAATGATGCATGACCCTTTGCCGGCTGTGGAAATTGAGCGCCCAACGGTCGATCGCTTTGATGTGATCGTGGTGGGTTGTGGGGCGGCGGGGTTATATTCAGCCCTCTGTTTACCGGCTGAGCTGTCGGTGGCGGTGGTGACCAAGGCCACGGTGTCGCGATCGGCGAGTGATTGGGCCCAAGGGGGGCTGGCGGCGGTGACGGCTCCCGATGATTCGGTGGCGTTGCATGTGGCCGACACGCTGGCGGCGGGGGCAGGCCTGTGCGATCGGGTGGCGGTGGAATTTTTGGTGGCGGAAGCGCCGGCCTGCGTGGCGCAGTTGGTGGAGCTGGGGGTGGCGTTCGATCGTGATCAGGGACAGTTGGCCGTCACCCTGGAGGCGGCTCACTCCCGACGGCGGGTGCTCCATGCGGCAGATGCAACGGGGCGAGCGGTGGTGAGTGCCTTGGTGGCGCGGGTGTTGGAGCGATCGAACATTACGGTGCTGTCGGAAACCCTGGCGATTGACCTGTGGTTGACCCCCGATCGACAAAGTTGCCAAGGAATTGCCTGTTTGCAGGAAGGGCAACTGCGGTGGCTGGCGGCTGGAGCCACGATCTTGGCCACGGGCGGCGGCGGCCAGGTATTTGCCCACACCACCAATCCCAGCGTTAGCACGGGCGACGGCGTGGCCATGGCCTATCGCGCTGGGGCCGTGCTGCGCGATTTGGAATTTGTGCAGTTTCACCCCACGGCCTTGGATATTCCCGGCGCACCGCACTTTCTAATCAGCGAGGCGGTGCGGGGTGAGGGGGCCCACTTGGTGGATGACCAAGGGCGGCGGTTTGCTTTTGATTTTCATGAAGCGGGAGAGTTGGCCCCGCGTGATGCGGTCAGTCGGGCCGTCTATTCCCACTTGCAACGGCATGGGGGCGATCGGGTGTGGTTGGACTTACAACCCATTCCCGAAGCGCAAATTTTGCACCGGTTTCCCAATATCTTGAAGGCTTGTCGTGATTGGGGCATCGATCCGCTGCGGGAACCAATTCCCGTGTCGCCTGCGGCCCACTATTGGATGGGGGGCATTGCGACTGATCGAGCCAATTGCACCTCCTTAGGGGGGCTATACGCCGTGGGCGAAACCGCCAGCACCGGGGTGCATGGGGCCAATCGCTTGGCCAGTAATTCCTTGTTGGAATGTATTGTGTTTGGGGCCCAGTTCCGAGACTTGACCGTGGCCCAAGGGTCGGTGCTGCCGATCGAGCGGTGCTTGTCGCTGCCGACCATCGCCTTTGAGCCATCGCCGGACTTGGCGCACTGGCGAAATTATTTGCCCAAGCTGGTTTGGAGTGCGGCGGGCATTTGTCGCAAATCATCGACCCTGATCGACGCGATCGCCCAGTTGCAAGCGGCCCAATCCACCCTGCGCAACTTGCCGATTCAACAATTGTTGACCCAATTGCAGCCGGGTGAAACCTGCCAAATTTTGGACGATCGCGCAATCTCGGCGGTACATCAGTGGGTGGAAACACGTAACTTGCTGGATGTGGCCACCTCGCTGCTGGAGAGTGCCCTGTTCCGAACGGAAAGTCGCGGCGGCCACTATCGAGTGGATCACCCCAATACGGATCCAGCTTGGGCTTGTCACACCCTGTTGCAGGGGAACAAGCGCTGGATTTCCCAATCGGGTTTGGGCGATCGCACCAGTCTCCCTTGGGTCTGATCGTTCGATCGCCTTATGACAACTTAGCTCAGGAGTTGGGCGATCGCCTGGCGATACTCACTCTTTTGCTTCACGCCGCGAAACTCCGCTGCCTTGGCCTTGTTGTGGAAAATCATCACCGTTGGCGTTCCGGTGACCCCCGCCCCTTCGGCAATTTGCGGCTCATCCTTCACATCCACCTCCACAAAGTGAATTTGCCCCTCAAATTCATCCACCACCTTATCCAGCATGGGTTTCAGGATGTGGCAAGGGCCGCAATCGGGGGCAACAAACTTCACCACCAAGGGGCGATCGGTCTCGTGGTAAAGCTTGCGAACCGCGTAGCCGCCAAAGTGGCGTGTGGCTTGTGGATTGAAAGTTTCTTCCGTATCCGCCACGATCGGCTTGTCTTCGGTCACGGAGGCCGCCGTTGGCTCGGTGCTGTCGCGCTTCACCTCCTGGGCCAAGCCCTGAGCCGAAAGCCACCGTTCCGCCAACAGGGCCGCTGCGCAACCGGTTCCGGCCGCCGTGATCGCTTGCCGATATTCATGATCTTGCACATCACCGGCCGCAAACACCCCCTCCACGCTGGTTTCCACGCTGTGGGGACGGGTTTTGATATAGCCCACCTCGTCTAGGTCAAGCTGCCCCACAAACAAATCGGTGTTGGGTTTGTGCCCGATCGCGTAGAACAAACCACGGGCGGCGATCGTTGATTCTTCGCCGGTTTGCTGGTGCTGGACCCGTAGGCCGGTCATGCCCGTTTCGTCCCCCACCACATCGATCGCGGTGGTGTGCCAATGAACCGTGATCTTGGCATTGGCCAACACCCGGTCTTGCATGGCCTTGCTGGCCCGCATTTTGTCCGATCGCACCAACAAATGCACCCGTGAGCCATATTTCGTCAGGTACATCGCTTCTTCGGCGGCCGAGTCGCCCCCACCAATCACCACCAGCTCGGCGTTTTGGAACATGGGCATGGCTCCATCACAAATGGCGCAGGCGGAAATGCCCCGGTTCCAAAATTCCGTTTCGCTGGGCAGCCCCAGCCGCTTGGCCGTGGCTCCGGTGGCGATGATGACGCTGTGGGCCCGCAATTCCCGATCGGTCGATCGCACCACAAAGGGCCGCTGGCTCAAGTCCACAAAGGTGACATCTTCCGTCACCACCTCCGTGCCCCACCGTTCCGCCTGGGCGCGCATCCGATCCATCAATTGCGGGCCCGTGATGCCCTCCGGGAAGCCGGGGAAATTTTCCACTTCCGTGGTGGTCATCAGTTGGCCACCGGGCAGACCGCCCGCCTGGAAGCCCGCAAACATAAAAGGTTTCAAGTTGGCACGAGCGGCATAGATGGCAGCCGTGTAACCGGCGGGGCCGGAACCGATGATCACGACATTTTCAACGGTGTTGGGTGCAGAAGCGGCGCTGGTCATGGATGCTTTATCTAAACTCATACCGACTATGAATAAAATAGCATAGTCAGAATTCCGTTGCCATCCCAGCAATTGATTCAGCAGTTCAGGCATTCGTTCAGGTATTGATTAACCCTTGCCCCGTTGCTTCAAGGCAGGAAGGATGTCACCCTAAAATCAATGTGATGGTGTGGTGTGCGTGGTGAGTAACGTTCCTGCGTTTAATCTAACGGAGCAATTTCCGCAAATTCGCGACGAAGTGAATGCGGCGGTCTTGGAGGTATTGGCTTCCGGTAAATACATTGGCGGTGCGGCGATCGAGTCCTTTGAGCAGGATTTTGCCCGCTATGTGGGTACGGAATTCTGTGTGGCCTGTAATTCCGGAACCGATGCTCTGTATTTAGCGTTGCGGGCCCTGGGTGTTGGCCCGGGGGATGAGGTGATTGTGCCGCCTTTCACCTTCATTGCCACCACGGAAACCGTGAGCGCAGTGGGTGCGGTTCCGGTGTTTGTGGATGTGGATGCGGAGACCTTTAACCTGGATCTGGACGCGGTGGAACGGGCGATCGGGCCGCGCACCAAAGCGATTATTCCCGTACACCTGTTTGGCCAGCCGGTGAATATGGAGCGGCTGATGACGATCGCCCGGGCCAGCAACCTGTGGGTGATTGAAGATTGTGCCCAGGCCACGGGAGCAAAGTGGGGCGATCGACGGGTGGGCAGCATTGGCCACGTGGGTTGCTTTAGTTTCTATCCCACCAAAAATTTGGGCGCTTGCGGTGATGGCGGGGCCATGACGGTGAACGATCCTCAACTGGCGGCGGATTTGCGGATGTTGCGGGAGCATGGCCAGCGCCAACGCTACTACCACGAGGCGATCGGGGTGAATAGTCGCCTCGATGCCATTCAGGCGGTGATTCTGCAAATTAAGTTGCGATCGCTCGATCAGTGGAACCAACAGCGCACCGCGATCGCCCAGCGCTATCAACAGGGTCTCGCCGGTTTGCCGGGCCTGCGTTTGCCCCAGGCGATCGCTGGCGGAACCAGCGTTTGGAATCAATACACAATCCAAGTGGGCGAGGGCAGCGCCGGCCCAGAACTGCGCGATCGGTTGCGGCAAGCCCTGCAAGAGCGGGGTGTGGGGACAGCGGTTTACTATCCTTTGCCGCTGCACCTACAAGCGGTCTACGCCAACTTGGGCTATCAGCCGGGATCTTTGCCCGTTTCCGAGCAACTGGGCCATTGTGTCTTGTCCTTGCCCATGTTCCCAGAGCTGACCCCAGAGCAACAGGATCGCGTCATCAACGACCTGCGAGAGGTGTTGACTGCGGTTCCTTTGCCGACGAACTGTGTTGGGGTTTAGGGCAAGCGATTAACCAATGCATTGATTGACAAATGCATTGATTGACAAACCCATTGATTGGCCAATAAGTCAAGGAATGGGTGAGTGAATAATCGATGAAGTGATGAATTAAGGACTGTGAATGAGTCGTGAATTGGTCGTGAATTAATGGTTGGCGGATTGATTTTGGGCCCGCCGAAGGGCCCAGCGGCGCATTGCCCAAATGCCCAGCCCAAACAGTAACCAATAGGGGGTGTAGGCCAACAGCCATAGGGTGATTTGCAAGAGGCCGATCGTGACTTGGCCCACCGATTGCGTCGCCTTACCCCAGGTTTCCGCCAACTGGGCCGTAATGGGGTTGGCATCGGCCAAACCAGCCACGCTCTGTTCGATCGTTAAGTTCACGGTGGAATAGGCCACGCGGGTGCGCAGATTTTTCAGTTGGGCTTCAATTTGCTCAATCTGTTGGCGAGTTTGGCTGACCTGCTGATTCACCGCCAAGATGTCGCGCACGGAGCCAGATTTTTGCAGCAAGGCGAGCAAGCTGTCTTCGGTGCGGCGCAAGTTGCGTAACCGAGCATCGGCATCCACCAGTTGATCGGTCACGTCTTCCGCTTGCATGGCTCGGTTTTGCAGGTAACCCAATTGGGTGACGGCGGCCACGGCGCGATCGAGTTGGTTGGCGGGAACCCGAAACTGTAATTCTGCAATCCGGCTGGTGTCGGTGCGGCGATCGTTGAGACTAATCACATCGCCCTGCTTTTCCTTGACAATCGCTTGGGTGGCTTCCAGGGCTTTGGTGACCGAATCTGCCTTCAGGGCCAGGGTGACGGTTTTGATCAGTTGCGGTTGGGCGATCGGGCTAGGGGGCGACTGCGCACTGGTCGCCAAATCGCTATCGTTGGGGGCTAATGCCTGGCGCTCTTGGCCGCCCGCTGCGGGAGCCATGGCCTCGGGCATGGGTGCTGCGGCTTTGTTGGCCATGCTGCCCCCGCCACAGCCGGTTAACGCAACACCCAACAGGAGGGCCCACAGGGGCGATCGACTGTTACGGGTCACTTGGGGAGAATTCACCAGCACCAACGATCGAGCCATGGAAGTTGCCTGCTCTGTGTGTTTCAGACTTGGGAGTTCAAACTTGTTGTGCTTCCGACGGTTTCAGCGATTAATCAACCAATTAATCAACCAATTACAGATTAACCAGTGACCAATCAACCGGTGACCAATCAACCCATCAATCAACAAATTTGGGAAGTCGATTTTTATCGTCGGCCCATGACCGACACCGCAGGGCAACCCCTTTGGGAATTAGTCCTGTGCGATCGGGCCCAAACGTTTGTGTTTCGAGATGTTTGCCCCCAAAGCTCGATCGACACCAATTGGTTAACGGAGCGGCTGGTGGCGGCTATGGGTGACAATGCTACCCCGCCCGATCGGCTCTGTGTGTTTCGGCCCCAATCCCTGAGTTTGGTGGAAGCGGCGGCCTCGCGGTTGGGTTGGCCCGTGACCGCCACACGTCGCACCCAAGCGCTGAAGGATTGGTTGCAAAAACGGGCGATCGAGTCCCCCCTGCTCGACCCGGCCACCGGTCAGCCTTACGATCCCTTGGCGATCGATTCGCCGCCACCTTTGCCCCTGGCGGACTCGCTATGGGGGGATTCTTGGGGGTTTGCCAGTTTGTCGGCGGAGGTGTTGGCTCGGCAGTTAGCCCAGCGGCCCATCCCCTACGGCGATCGCCCTTCGGAATTATTTCCCGATCGCCTGGGATTGTCTGCCAAGGCTCCCATTCCCGGGGTTGTGGTGAACGGTGGGCGGCGATCGCGTGCGTTGGCCCAATGGCTCAATGGTGTGCAGCCCGTTGCCCTCAGCTTCGTGCCCGGCGAGCCGGATGGGGTAATCTTGGAAGCCGGCCTGTGCGATCGATGGATTTTAGCCACCAGCCAAGATTCGGAATTGCGCCAAGCTGGCCTCGCTTTTGAGTCTCGAAAGTCCACCGTGCGCCACCTGCATTTCTTGCTCATTCAACCGGATAATTCCGGCATGACCTATACGGGGCTTTGGTTTTTGCAACCTGCCTGAGCTGATCACTGCTCGGTGATGGCGAGGGATTGACCTGCCGGATCGTTCGGTTTTGTTCAATTTCAATCTTGTTCAATCGTGTTTGATCAAATGCGCCTAATTAAACACGTCTAATCAAACGCACTTAATTAAAAAACTTGTTCAAACACGCTCGATCGCCGTCGATCACGCGCGATCGGCTTGGTATCACGAGCTGTGTTCGATCGACTCTCTCCGTTGTGCGGCATTGCTTTGTAACAATTTCTTTAGATTCATTTACATTGCTTATTGTTGATTTTACGAAACTCAATCGTTGTTTATTTTACTTCAAATTCAATCAAGCTTTTTCATAAAAATATATTCAACTTCGTGGACGTTACGGAAGGTAAGTCTCTAGGATCTAAAAAGCAATTTGGATTGACATAATTCATCAATTTCCAATTGCCTCATTTCCATTCTTCAACACGGATTCATTTACAAATGACTGCAACGATCACCCGTCAAGGTGGTAGCAGTTGGGATCGCTTCTGCGATTGGATCACCAGCACCAACAACCGGATCTATGTCGGTTGGTTTGGTGTGTTGATGATCCCCAACCTGCTGACCGCAACCATCTGCTACATCATCGCCTTCATCGGCGCTCCCCCGGTTGACATCGACGGCATCCGCGAACCCGTGGCTGGTTCGCTGCTGTACGGGAACAACATCATCTCTGGTGCTGTGATCCCCTCGTCGAACGCCATCGGTCTGCACTTCTACCCCATCTGGGAAGCTGCTTCCTTGGATGAGTGGCTGTACAACGGCGGCCCCTATCAGTTGGTGGTTTTCCACTTCCTGATTGGCATCTTCTGCTACATGGGTCGTCAGTGGGAACTGAGCTACCGCCTCGGTATGCGTCCTTGGATCTGCGTGGCTTACAGCGCTCCTGTGGCTGCTGCAACCTCCGTGTTCCTGATCTACCCGATCGGTCAAGGTTCGTTCTCTGACGGTATGCCTTTGGGCATCTCGGGCACCTTCAACTTCATGTTGGTGTTCCAAGCTGAGCACAACATTCTGATGCACCCCTTCCACATGTTGGGCGTTGCTGGTGTGTTTGGTGGCTCGCTGTTCTCGGCAATGCACGGCTCCTTGGTGACCAGCTCGCTGGTGCGTGAAACCTCGGAAGTGGAAAGCCAAAACTACGGCTACAAGTTCGGTCAAGAGGAAGAAACCTACAACATCGTTGCAGCCCACGGCTACTTCGGTCGTTTGATCTTCCAATACGCTTCGTTCAACAACAGCCGCTCGCTGCACTTCTTCTTGGGTGCTTGGCCGGTTGTGGGTATCTGGTTCACTGCACTCGGTATCTCGACGATGGCGTTCAACCTGAACGGCTTCAACTTCAACCAATCGGTTGTTGATTCGCAAGGTCACGTGATCAACACCTGGGCTGACGTGATCAACCGCGCCAACCTGGGTATGGAAGTGATGCACGAGCGTAATGCTCACAACTTCCCGCTGGATCTGGCTGCTGGCGCTGAAGCTCCGGTTGCCCTGCAAGCTCCGGCAATCAACGGCTAAACCTGCCTTGGCTCGATCGCTCGATCGAGCCAACAACACAACTGAATCTTGCTGGAAAGGGGAGTGGTTTTGCTGCTCCCCTTTTGATTGGTTTGGGGGGTGTTTTGGGAATGTTGGGTTTGGTTGGATGATTGCGGATTGCAGCCCTGAGTCTGTGTGGATGCATCGGCGAATCCGAGCGTCTTAATCGAGGACTGAAAACCGTTGGCAAATGGTTCAACTGGGCGATCGCCCCTTAGAAGCCCCTTGGAAAAAGTTGGGATGGCCCCGACAATTGATCTAAAAAGTGCCTCAAATCGAAGATAGGAGCCTGAATTGCGCACATTAACCGCAAATATGGATCCTGAGTGCGCCAACAGCTTCTGAACCAGTCTGATAAGATCGTGGCAGTTGGAGCCATCGTCATTCAATCTCGCTCCCCGTTCGATCAGATAGCACTAGTGCCTAGTTAGCGAACCGATCGGGTGAGTGCTGAAGGGGAAGCAGCATTTCATAAACGCTTGAACGTCTGAACGTCTAAACGTCAAAATTCTAAACGTCGAGATTCAGCCTGCGGCTATCAACACTACCAACGCTATCAATAGTTATCGAAAGCATTAGAGTTTTTAGCCATCAGGAAGAGGGGATATCGATCAACACTGAACTGTTCATCTCCCATGAAACTTTCTGATGTTATTAGACGATGTGTTAGAGACTTCTGGAAAAAGACAGCCGTAGTTGCGGTTGCCTACTGTGGAACCGGCTTATTGTCGGGCTATTTTGCCATTCCACCGGGCTATGCTTCGCCGGTTTGGCCAGCAGCGGGGATCGCCTTGCTGGCTGCCTTGTATTGGAAAAAATATTCCTATTTAGGCATTTGGCTAGGGTCTTTTGTCCTGAATGTGTTGATCGGCACAAGGGCGATCGGCACGATTAATCTCAGCATTGTTTTGGTGGGAGCTGGCATTGCTCTGGGCGCAATTTTGCAAGCCTATGTTGGCAATGTTTTATTACAAAAACTGTTTAAGCATCCCATTTGGCGAGAAGAATTTTTAGGAATTCTGGCGCTACTGGTGTTGGCGGGGCCCATCAGTTGCATGGTGGGAGCAACGGTGGGCAATGGTGTGTTGCTCGCCAGCCATTCCATTGCTTGGTCTCAGATTTTGGAGTCTTGGTGGAATTGGTGGATTGGTGATTCGTTGGGAGTTTTGGCGGTTTTGCCCGTTGGCATCGTGTATATGCTCAAGCGCCAACGCATTGTCTTGAAGCTACACCGCGAGTCTAACCGCGATCGACAATTTGCGTCCTATATTCTGCCAGCTTTGTTGGTTTTAATCTCCACCATTTTGGCTTTTCAAATCACAAAAAATGCGGAACGACAGCGCCTCTATGCTGTGTTTGAAAATGACACGGAAATTATTACTCAACGGCTACACGAGAATTTGGACAAGGCCACGCAGATTCTCTTTAGTTTGCAAGGGCTGTTTGATACGGCTGACCGCGATCGGGGTTTGATTCCGGTGAGTCGGCAACAGTTCAAAATCTTTACGGATCCCTATTTTGAGCGAGTTCGAGGCATCCAAGCCGTTGGTTGGAATCCGGTGGTGAAACGGGGCGATCGGGCGAAATATGAAGCCTACATTCGCGAAGAAGGCTTTGTGAACTTTCAATTTCAACAACGAGATGAAAATAATCGGCTGATTCCCGATCGCGATCGAGAAACCTATTACCCCGTGTTGTACATCGAACCGCTGAATGGAAATCAGCGTGCTTTTGGGTTCAACTTAGGGTCAGAAAGTCGCCGTCTTCGGACTCTAGAGCTGGCTCGGGACTCTGGCGGCTTAACGGCCACACCGCCAATTAAACTCGCCCAAGAAACGGGTCAGCAGCAGGGCGTAATTCTCTATTTACCGGTTTATGAATTGCCGCTGCCAACCACCACAGCCGATCGGCAAAAATCTCTGTCTGGCTATTTATCTGTTGTTTTCCGAGTGGGGGATTTGCTGGAAACTTCTTTTCGGAATTTAGTTTCCAAGGGAATTGAATTTACCCTGTATGATCAGCCGCTTTCGGAAATGCTGTACCAGTCCAACCTTCAGGAGACTCAACAGAATAAAAATGCCTATATGGCCCGAGAGCAAATGATTCGCTTTGGGGGACGAGCTTGGGAAATTCGGTTTTGGGCGACGGAAGCTTATATTCGTGAATTAAGTACCAATGAACCCATGGTGGTGTTGCTTTCTGGGTTTTTCATTACGGGGTTAACGGGGGCTTTTTCGATCGCCCAAATTCGCAACTCCATTTTGGTGAACCTGTTGGTAGAAAAGCGAACCTATGAATTGGAAAGAAGCCAAGAAGCGGCTCTGCAAGCGGCCAGCAATGCTGAAAAGGCGAATCGAGCAAAAAGTAATTTTCTGGCGATCATGAGCCATGAATTGCGCACGCCCCTCAACTCTGTTCTGGGTTTTACGGAATGCTTGAAAGAGGATATGTTTGGCCCTGTGACGGAGGAGCAACGCAATGCTCTGGAGACCGTTGAGCGGAATGGTCGCCATTTGCTGGCTCTGATCACAGATATTTTGGATCTATCGAAAATCGAAGAAGGCAAGTTTGAAATTGAGCTGGCTCCAGTGGATATTGAGCTGCTTTGTCGGTTTTGCCTAACGTTAGTCAAACAACAGGCGATCGCGAAAAGCATTACGGTCAATCTTGATCTGCCGTTGGTGATACCAACCCATGGAAATTTGCAATTGATGGCAGATGAACGACGGCTGCAACAATCGATCGTGAACTTGCTGAGTAATGCGGTGAAATTCACCTCTGAAGGTGGCTCAATTACGCTGCAAGTGTTGCTACCAGACCCTGATCATCCATTCATCCGCTTTGCTGTCATTGACACTGGAATTGGAATTGCAGAAGCAGATTTTCACCGGTTGTTTCACCCCTTCACGCAACTGGATGAGGCGCTGAATCGTCAATACGAAGGAACAGGCTTGGGCTTGTCCTTAGTGAAGCGCTTGGTTGAATTGCATGGTGGACGAGTTGGCGTTACCAGTCGGGTGGGCTTCGGCAGTTGTTTCACGATCGACCTTCCCAGCGCATTGTTGATTTCCGTGTCGGATGATGTTGAGAGTCCTGTTGAGTTGGATGATGAAACTGAGCCAAATTCAGGATCAACACCGGAATCAAGATCGGATTGCGATCGAGCAAATCATCTTGATCCACTCAGGGGAGAAGATTTGGTGAATTTGTGGGCCCCAACGCTGAAAATTTCTCCCCACTTGCCAATTGTTCCGCCGCTTATTTTGCTGGCCGATGATAATTTTGAAAATGCCCAAACCATTGCTCGATATTTAACTAATCGAGGTTATCGATTCTTGCGGGCTGGCAATGGCCGGGAAGCCGTTGAAATGGCAATCGACTATCAGCCTGATTTGATTTTGATGGATATCCAAATGCCAGAAATGAATGGGTTGGAGGCTATGGAACTCATTCGCGAAAATTCCCAAACGGCTCATATTCCAATGATTGCTTTGACGGCTTTTGCCATGGCTGGCGATCGGGCCCGTTGTTTGGCTGCTGGGGCTAATGAATATCTTTCCAAACCTGTGGAATTGGCCCATTTAAACAAGGTGATTCGTGGCTTTTTTGAATAGTGTTTTTGAATAGATGAGTGTTTTAAAGTGTTTTTAAATAAATCTTTAAAGTGTTTTTAAATAAATAAGGTGTATGCAAAATACCGACACGAAATGCACACACGAAATGCGCATACCAAACGCTCAAACCCTAACGTCCCAACCCTAACGCCCCAACTGATTAACAGCGGCCTTAGCTTCTCGGCGTAACCCTTCGGCATTGCGGAAAAACTCCTGGCCGTCGTGGAGCCGGGTTTCGTCATAATTCAGCGGGAAGTAGGCTAACTCTTCTAATCCATCGCCCAGGTGGTTCAAGCTGTAGTACAAATTGGCGGCAATGCCAGCGGTGCTGCGGGGATTGGGCATGGATTGCAAAGTGGCCTTGGCCCGATCGAGTGCCGTGGTCATCCGTTCCAAATAGGCTTCAAAGTTTGCCATCAATTCGTCGTCGTAGGGATCGGCGGCGAGGGCGTTCACGGCTCCCTTGAGCGATCGGGCAATTTCGCGAATGGCGCGATCAACCGGTGTATGAACCCGCCGTAACCATTGTTCCAAGTCTTCATCAGCAGCTCGACCCGTTTGGCGCGATCGCCGCTGTTGACGATGCTGTTCCGTGGCGGTGGTGCTGCGTTGTTCCCGTTGCCGATCGGCCGCATAGGGCTGGTGGTTCCAATTGTCGGGGCGATCGAATTGCCCATAGCGCAATGCCACGTCATAGTCAGCACGCCGTTGGTCATCGCTGAGCACTTCGTAGGCGACGTTAATGGCGGCAATGAGGTCATTGTTGGGCAAATCAGGATTGCAGTCCGGGTGAAATTGCTTCACCAAACGCCGATAGGCCTGCTTAATTTGAGCGGCGGTGGCAGTGCGATCGACCTGAAGGGTTTCGTAGTGGTTGGAAGCGGCCATGGGTGGAAAACAAAAGGCAAGCGGGCAATGATCCACCCATCATCGACATCTGACAAGCATTGGCCGATACGGTTGAAGGGGAATCTGCGTATTAAGATAGTTTGCGAACCACCCTTGTAAGCAAAGTGTAGGCAACGCTTGTGACTGCCCGATCGCATGAAGCGACTCTCTTCGTCGATGGCTACAACGCCATTGGTCAGTGGTCGCAAATGCGAAAATGCTCCATGCATCGACACCTCGAACGGGACGACTTGGAGGCAGCCCGTTGGGAGTTGATTCAGCAACTTTGCAACTATAGTGCCTATCGGGCGTTTGCAACTTATCTGGTCTTTGATGCCCAATACCGAGCAGAGCGAGCTTCTGCGGAGACCATCACAGATCACCTAACGGTGCATTACACGGAATTTGGGCAAACGGCTGACACCTACATTGAACGGGCCTGTGCGCTCTACAGCCGCGAAGTGAATCGAGCCAGTCGGCGCGTGATTGTGGCCACGTCCGATCGCGCCCAACAGATGACCACGATCGGCTACGGTGCTGAGTGGATGTCTGTTCAGCAATTGCTCCACGACATTGAATTAGCGGAACAACAGGTGCGTCGTCGGCAGCGATCGACCCAAACCAGCAGCGGCCGCTTCCTGAGCAGTCGCCTGGATGATGCGGTGCGTCAGCAGCTTGAACGATTGCGCTATGGCGATTCCGCTTCCTCTTGATTTTTGTTTGATGGCCCTAGGGCTGGTCGTTAGATCGCCTGAAACCCTGATTCCACCGTTGGTAGATCGTGGGGGACAAGGGGCTTAAGCCCCTTGTTACGACGACTGGGGCATGAAAAATCAATCATTTTTGCTTGACTCCAGGAAATGGCGACGGGCCCTAAGCCATTGCCCGGCCTGTCCAGATCAACATCAATCTTCAAAAGTCTGCTCATCCCATAACTGTCGCAGCCGATCGAGCAAACGCAGGGGCAAGGTTTCCCAGTCTGCCGCCGTTTCCGACTCCCCAGTCGTAGGCTGCGATCCATAGGAACTCCGGCGATCGCGCACTTGGGGCGTTAAGGATGATGACTTTTGCCCATAGGTCATTGGGGGGCGCGATGTGCCTCCTGGTAGCTCTCTGGCGGCATCGGCATCGGCTCCCGGCCCCTCCGTGCGATCGGGCTTCAGGTTAGGGGGTAAGTTCGTTGAAAACCATTCAGTTAATCGATCGGGCAGTCGATCGTTGAAATTCCCGGGAATTTGCGACTCTGAAGGTGATGGGTTCCGTGTGGATTGGTAAAGCCGCTCCAGGTACATCACAACAGCAGCCCGTTGCTTTGGAGCGATCGCCTGGCGAGTTTGACGGGCGATCGGATCCGTAGCTTCCGCAATCCAAACCAAGCCCGATCGAACCCGCGCCAAATAGGTTTCCAAGGCCTCCCAATCCTGAAGCGATGTCACTGGTAATCGTTCTGGCGCGTGGGGTGGCAAGGGCAAATCGCCCACGGCCAACCAGCCCCAGAGCCAAGCCTCCGTCAGTTGCGCATTAATTCCCACGGGCACAAAGGCCACCACATGATCGGGCCAATCCAGCGGCATGGCCAACGGCTCAAGGATGCTGGAGTCTTGCACCTTCGGGATTTGTGTCGCCCCTGGCGCTTCGGTTTGGGACTCCATCACAAAGGGCAACAGGGCGATCGACCCCACTTGCGGCACGGCCAAACAAGCCACCTCGCCGGGCAGCCTGGAAACCGGCCGTAACTCACCCGACGGTTCAAGGGCCAACCACTGCCAAAGATGCCCCAACGCATCCATCGCCAAACTTTCCAAAAATACCGCTCGTCCTTGATGGGGGTTGGCCGCCTGACCCGCTTGGGCCAAGGCCCTTTGCCGATCGGTCTGATCCAAAGACAGGATAAGTGGATCCCAGTCCATTACGGCGCTCCTGTTTTGGGGGTGATCAAGCCTAGTAATTCCATAAATTGGGTTGGCTGGGTGCAAATCTCCTGGGCGATCGCCTGCAACATGGGATAGCACCGTCGCTTCCAGTGACTATGAATCGTTTGTTCATTCATTTGCAACTGCTGAGCTAAAGAACGCCAAGTCACCTTTTTCTCGGGCGGTTGTCGCTCCACCCGATCGCCCCGAGTCTGCAACAAAATCGACTGAGCCAAGAACTGACAATTAAGCTGTGGATCCTTCATGCCACAACAACCACTGAGGCGGCCTTCTGGATCTCGCTCAATATAAAGCTCCACCAGCAACCCTTGGCGCTGCACAGTTTGACGTTGCTGCTGTTCAATCAGGGTTTCAATGCCATCTAAGCGCAACCCGGCTGGCACGCAGTCTCCCAATGTGGAACTAGCGCGATCGCCCCGATCGGTTCCCACCGGAGCATCCAAGCTGAGGGCATTGAGCGGCATTTTGGCGCGGCGATAGAGATCAATAATTCGATACTTCAACTGACCATTCACCCAGGTCACAAATCGTCGGCGCACCAACTCCGGGCTGCTGTGGTCTAAGTCGCACCGAAAGGCAGCGATGTTTTTTTGGACATATTCCAACGCCAGGTTCAGCGCTTCCAAATAGTCCGGGTGTGAATCTTTCCGCAGACCCGGCAGCTTGGGAATTAGGGCCAATAACTGCTCAAGGGCCCGTTTGCGGTTCCGGGACTTGGGGGGCTGAAGTTGGCGCAGCAGCCGGATCAGCGCCAGGTCAGGATCCGC
Organism: Limnothrix sp. FACHB-1083; assembly: GCF_014696485.1. NCBI lineage: Bacteria > Bacillati > Cyanobacteriota > Cyanophyceae > Pseudanabaenales > Pseudanabaenaceae > Limnothrix > Limnothrix sp. FACHB-1083. The sequence continues at coordinate 267,855 of NZ_JACJQD010000004.1, forward strand.
CGGCTCCGCTGGGTCGGGGGAATTTGGGGAGTCTGGGGAATCTATTGAGTTTGAGTTGATCGATCGAGCCACGTTTGCCGCTCCTAGGAACGAGAGGGAATCGGTGGAATAAGAGGGCTAATTAACAATTGACGATGGAATCAAGATTGCAGCCGCTTTGGTAATCCCCCCTAACGGGTCTGCATAAGTTTCTGGGACTTAGCCGATTAATAGAAGCCACAGTTGCATGTTTCCTGGCTGATTACTGCCGGTGAATGACTCCCGGTGAATGACCCTCGGTGAATAACTCCCGGTGCATTCTGCCTGGGCTGATTACTGCCGGTGAGCAACTTCCGGTTCATTTTCTTCAGCTTATTTTTCCTGGCCCATTGGCTCATTATTACGGGAGACTAACCCATGACAATGCAGGGGATTGCTAGTGATTATTCTGTTGCCCAGTCGCAGTTCACCTCAGATCCAGCCACCGCTCCATCTGATCAAACCATGAGCACCCAGCCTCTGGCTAACAATTCCCACGGGGCCAGCTCGATTCACGGACGCTTGCGACAAATTGACTGGCGACCGATTTTGTTCAAACTCACGGATGCAACCCATGGGTTGGGTTGGTCGATGGAGCGTGCAATCCCAGCGTTGCAAGGCTATTTGCAATTTTTACGAGCCATCGATCGCTATCCTCACATGGCCCTTGTACCCAGCGAGGACGTGGATGAAGTGTGGCACTGCCATTTGCTGGACACGCAAAAATATGCGGCCGATTGCCAGTGGCTCTTTGGTCGTTTTATTCACCACAATCCCTATTTGGGCACGCCAACCACGGGGGGCAAGGAGGCTTTGGCTCAGGCTTGGCAAGAAACTCGCCGGTTGCTCCAAACCTCAGCGGATGAACTGGCGGGCGGGTCTTGGGGCTGGTTGAGCGACGGCCCTTCCACTTGTGTGTTGTCCTTTCAAGATTTGGGCGATCGCCCTGGTTTGCCTCTCCGAATTCGGGCGGATCTGTCGGTGGAATTGCTGCCCTGTGCTTAGGGGATGTCTGGCAAGGATTGGGGGGCACTGGCCAATTGGGACACTAGCAAAGCACCAATCGTCGTGGGGGCAAGATTGCGAGGGCAAGATTATGGGGGCAAGGGGCTTAAGCCCCTTGTCTTTGGCGGTTGGTGAGACCCGCAAGGTAGCAATTTGGGCTGTTCAGACACCCTCTGAGGAGTTGAGTCTAATGCTCTGCTGCCCGGTACGGTGCTACTGGGGAGTGCGCTGCAAGTCCGATCGCTCTTCGGGGACGATCGCCCCTTCCACCGGACAAACTTGGAGGCAAATGCCGCAATCAATACAGGTAGCAAAATCAATCCAGAACCAATCGGTTCCCTTGTTGTTTTTGCCAGGGCCGGGGTGAATGCAAGCGACGGGACAAGCTTCCACGCAGTCGCCCACGCCTTCACAGGTGTGGGTCACAATTGAATGAGCCATAGGACAATTAGGGGCGGTTCTTCAGGTGTGTTCTTCTCAGGCCATGAGGCGCTCTTCAGTGTATCGCGACGTTAAGTAATGTAACGCGCGGCAGAATCGTGCAAAAGCATGGCGAGAACTCTCGGGAATCTGCTGACTGGTGGGCCGGGAGGGGATGTCCATGAAACAATGTCCAGAAAGCAACTGTTGTGGAAGGATGATTGGCGTTGGTTTCTGAGAACCTACAACTCGTAAAGCGCGATCGGGAGCCTGTCAGTAGTTGGGCGCTTTACCATCTCCTGAAGTGGTCGGTGATTAGCCCGGTGTTGCATTCCTATTTTCGGGTGCGCATCTACGGAGCCGAGCGGGTGCCGAAGACTGGGCCGCTGATTGTGGCCAGCAACCACGCAAGCGATTTTGACCCCCCGATCGTGGCTAATTGCACGGGCCGGCCGGTGGCTTTTATGGCCAAGGAAGAGCTGTTTAATGTGCCACTGTTGGCTCCCGCGATTCGGCTCTATGGGGCCTATCCGGTCAAGCGTGGTACGGGCGATCGGGGAGCCATCCGAGCCGCCATGGATTATTTAGATGCGGGCTGGGCTGCGGGTGTATTCATTGACGGCACGCGCCGGCCCGATGGCCGCATTCACAACCCCAAGCTGGGGGCAGCGCTGATTGCGGCTAAAACTCAAACGCCTTTGTTGCCCATGAGCTTGTGGGGGACGGAGCAGATTTTTGCGAAGGGGAACGTTCCCTGCCCGGTGTCGGTGACGGTGCGCATTGGTGAGCTGATTGACCCACCCCGATCGAGCAATCGTGCTGAACTGGAAGCCGTCACCCAGCGCTGTACGGATGCGATCCATGCTCTCCATGCTCTGGGTCGTTAGGGGCCAAACGGTTATGCCGTAGGAAGCATAAAGGGATAGGGGCATACAACCGTATGCCCCTACTGGAAACTGTGTTGGGGGGTGAAGCCGCAAGGGCACCCCCCATTTGTTGTCAAAAATCGTTGCCAAGCAACGATCGCCTAGTGCGGGTCTAGGACACGCTCGACAACTGCGCCAAGTTGGCTTTCAGGGCCTCCACCTTGTCCAGGGCTTCCCAGGGCAAATCCAAGTCTGAGCGGCCCAAGTGCCCGTAGGCCGCCACCTCTTGATAGAACCGGCCACCCCGATCGCCCGGTAACCGTTGCAGATCGTAGGTTTGGATGATGCCAGCGGGCCGCAGCTCAAAGCAATTGCGAATGGCTGTGAGCAGTTGGTCTTCGTCTACCTTGGCAGTGCCAAAGGTTTCGATCGAGATACTGACCGGGCGGGCCACCCCGATCGCGTAGCTGACTTGCACTTCGCATTTTTCTGCCAAGCCAGCGGCCACCACGTTTTTGGCCACATGGCGACAGGCATAGGCCGCGCTGCGATCGACCTTGGTGGGATCCTTACCCGAGAAAGCGCCGCCCCCGTGGCGAGCATAGCCACCGTAAGTGTCCACAATGATCTTGCGGCCCGTTAAGCCCGAGTCTCCTTGGGGCCCACCGATCACAAACTTACCTGTTGGGTTCACCAGAAAACGGGTTTCGCTCGAAGGCTTCACGCTCAAGTCCGTGAACACCGGCTCCACCACCGCTGACCAAAGATCCTCCCGGATTTTGGCTTGCACGGCCGCTTCTTCGGAAATATCCCCGATCGAAGCGGTGTGTTGCGTCGAAATCAGAATCGTATCGATCGCCACCGGCCGGCCGTCCTCATAGACCACCGATACTTGAGTTTTGCCATCGGGCCGCAGGTAAGCCAATTGACCCGTTTTGCGAACCGCCGCCAACCGTCGCGCCAACCGGTGAGCAATGCTAATCGGCAGGGGCATCAATTCCGGCGTTTCGTTACAGGCATAGCCAAACATCAAGCCCTGATCGCCTGCCCCGATCGCATCCAGGGCCTCATCACTCATCGCCTCCCGAGTTTCCTGGGCCGCATTCACCCCTTGGGCAATGTCCGGCGATTGTTCATCCAACGCCACAATCACAGAGCAGCTCTCGGCCGCGAACCCATTGCTGGAATCGGTGTAGCCAATTTCGGCAATTTTGCGCCGAGCAATCTCAACAAAGTTCACATGGGCCTTGGAGGAAATTTCCCCTGTAATCAACACTAAGCCCGTGTTAACCACCACTTCAGCCGCCACCCGCGCCTTCGGGTCAACGGTGAGCAGCGCATCCAAAATGGCATCGGAAATTTGGTCACAAATTTTGTCGGGGTGACCTTCCGTGACCGACTCAGACGTAAATAGGGAGCGACGAGACAAGGACACTGGCCCTCCAACAGCGAGACAGACTGATTGCTGATAAGCGAAGCGATTATATCACTGGTCTCTATTTGCCTTAGGTGACCATTCGTACTTGCGCTTTTCCATGAAAACTCTGAGAGCTATGATTCACGAATGAGTTCAACCAATTGTTTGGGTTAATTCATGGAACTCATGTGGGCTTAATTGATGAAACCCATTCTTGAACGGGTTAATTAACGGTTGAATCAATGGGGCGATGTATTGCTCGGCTTGGCAGTTAATTGAGAAATGAATCTGAAAAATTAGTTTATTAATAAATTTGAAATCGGTTTGAGAACTGATTTGTTAATTTATGCGATCGAAACCTAGGCGATCGAAACCTGAAGTGCATCCAAACTCTGAATCAGAAAATCAGCCTGCAGTTCCGATCGAGCCTGGTTGCGCATCTCTTGAACATCAATCGCCTTGGGGGGAATGGTGCGCGAAACGATCGTGTTGGGGATTGCGTAGGTGCGGTCGATCCCGATCGCGGCGGCCAGCCCCGCAGCCCTCGCTGCCTGCATGTCAATTGCAGAGTCACCCACGAGCAAGACCCGATCGGGCGCAACTCCCAATTGCTCACACAAGCGCCAAACACTAGCCGGGTCTGGCTTGGCGGGCCCCGTGTTCGCCGCGCCAATCACCTGAATCCATTGGGCCAGGTCATACCGCACCAGAAACGCTTGGGTATGTTCCAGCGTATCCCCCGTCAAAATCCCTAATTCCAAGCCCGATCGCGCCAAGCGCTCCAGGCAAAATTCCGTATCCTCGTAGGGCCAAGTTTGCAACGCCTTGTCCCCACAGATTCGATCGGCTTCGGCAAAGGCCTGTTGCACCAGGGCGATCGCTGTGGACCAGCTACAGCCGGTTTCCGCCACGTAGGCCGCTGCCGCCACACAGTTTTGCTCACGAGTTCCCACCGCCATCAGCCCGGCCGGATTCCAGCGATCGGCACCGGCCCCCATGGCCAACAGCAGGCGATCGTCCACCTCAGGAATGCGGGACTGAATAGCCTTGACCCTCGCTTGGGCCAACAGCCGCAAAAAACTGCTTGTGTCGGCCAGCGTTCCGTCCTTGTCGAACAGAACTGCCTCAATTCCCTCTAGGGGGTGACCATCTACCCAAACTGTTAACACGAGTGGTTTTCCCAAGGGCGATCGCCCATAAAGACTACCCCCCCAAATGTTGATCTGGCCTGAATTTTGGATTCAGCCACCCAATTCCCACACCAAGGGCAAGCAAGATTTCAAACAGAATTCAAAAACCAGACTTCAAAAACCAGAACTCAAGAATGCAGCGAAAATGCAACCCAAAGACGCGATCGAAAAACGCCGTTTAAGTCCCTGATCTCTAATCCAGAAACCCTAATCCAGAAACCCTAATCCAAAAAACCTAACCCAAAAACACAACAGGCAAGGGTTTTTTGTTCCTTGCCTGTCGGGTCTCGTCAATCTTACTCGTCTGCTGCGGTGGCGTAAGCGGCTTCGTCTGCGCTTTCTTCCACCTCTTCCGGCGCTGCTTCTGCAACCGGCTCAGCGGCAGCACTAGCACTGCCCCCTTGCTGTTGCAGTTTCATTTGCTCGCGGTACTTCGCTGCCATTTCTTCCGCCTTGTCATAGACCAATTGGCGGTTCTTGAGCATGTCACCGGGTTCCGGCTCAAGCTGCTTGGTCGAAAGCGAAATCCGGCCGCGCTCGGCATCCAAATCGATAATCATCACCTTCACTTCGTCGTTGACGTTGAAGATGCTGTGGGGCGTATCGATGTGCTCGTGCGAAATTTCGGAAATGTGCAGCAGACCGCTCACGCCGCCGATGTCGATGAACGCACCGTAGGGCTTGATGCCACGGACGGTACCGATCACCACTTCGCCCACTTCCAGGCGGTTCATCTTGCGCTCCACCAATGCACGGCGGTGGCTCAAGACCAGGCGGTTGCGATCTTCGTCCACTTCCAGGAACTTGAGGGGCAGCTCTTCGCCCACCAGTTCTTCCTTGGGCTTGCGGGTGCTGATGTGGGAACCGGGGATGAAGCCGCGCAGGCCTTCGATCCGCACCAGCGCACCACCCCGGTTGGTGGCAAACACAGCCGATCGCACGGTGGCATCTTCCGCTTGCAGTTGGCGCACCCGTTCCCAGGCCCGCATGTACTCAATGCGGCGGATTGAAAGGGTTAATTGCCCATCCTCATTCTCATCAGCCAAGATGAAGAATTCGCGCGTTTCGTTGGGCTGCAATACCTCATCCGGATTTTCGATCCGGTTGATGGACATCTCCTGGATGGGGATATAAGCAGAGGTCTTGGCACCGATGTCAATCAATGCGCCGCGCGGTTCGATGCTGAACACCGTCCCTGCCACGATGTCACCAGGGCTAAAGTGATAGTCGTACTTATCAAGCAGGGCGGCAAAATCGTCGTGGCCGAAGCCAACGTCAATGCTGTTGATGGCTGAGATTTCTTGGGTGGGCATGCTAACGTGATGGTTTGAGTGCAGTCCGCTCACAGGTTCGCCGGTTACTCGAATGCTAGGCCGTCTACTAGCGAACACGACGATGGGCTATGGCAAGCTGCGAATGCTAGTCACTGGTCTAGATTCGCCTACAGAGACGGCGTGGGGCGAACTCCAGCAACCAGGGTTGACCGACTTAATATACTAGCACGATGGGTTGGTTCCGGTGGCTTGGTTGCACGGATTGGCCGGACAAGCTTCCCCAGTGTTGTTGGCCATGGCCGAAATACCGCCGAAATGCCGTTGAATGGGGTTCCCAAAAGACGGCCTCAGTCCCCATAGAGCATGACCCATAGAGCATTCTCGATCGCCTAGCTAGAATCGGGGGCATCAGGTGGCCCCGCGTGGGCCCAGGAGGGGGGAAATCTTGAGTACGAATCTTCCAAGCAGCAATTATCGGCAAGCGATCGGCAGCATGACCCAACAGGTACAAACCCTGGAGGCCAAGCTACCCCTGAAGCATCCGGACTGTCGATCGCGCTTTTGGTTACACGATCGCCCAGTGCAGCGCGTCTGTCTGCTATTTCACGGGTTTACCGCTGCGCCCTATCAATTTGTCCCGATCGGGGAAGCGCTCTATCGGGCCGGTTACAACGTTTTGGCTCCCCTGATGCCGGGCCATGGGCAAGCGGGCAAATGGAACAGCCAAACCCCGCCTCCCCTCCCGATCGACCCCAAGGTTTATCAGGACTTTGGGTTGGAGTGGGTGGCCAAAGCACGCACCTTTGGCCAACAGGTGTCGATCGGGGGGCTTTCCGGCGGCGGCACATTGGCTGCTTGGTTAGCGCAAGAACGCCCCCAGGATATCTACCGCGCCCTTCTGTTTGCGCCCTACCTCAGCAGCAGCAGCAAAGTGGTTGACTTGTTCGTTTCCAAAACCCAAGGCTACTTTTCTTGGGGCAAAGGGGCCGAAAGCAGCAGCTTCGATCGCCCCGGCTATCCGGGTTTTGCAGTGCCCGCCCTGGCCACCATGCTGAAAATGGGGCAACAGGTGCTCGATCGGGCCCGTCGCCAGCCCAGCGCCCCCCTATTTGTGATCTCCAGCCAAAGCGACCAAGCCGTCGGCATTTGGGATCACCGTGCCCTTTGGGAAGACACCCGCAAACGCCAACCCATTACCTGGCAACTGGTGTTTAACCGTGTGCTCGATATTCCGCACACGATGATGACCCAAGAGGAAGGCAACCGCTACGCCTCCCTGTTGATTACCCTCACCCAGGCCTTCATTGAAAGTAGTCTCACCTGGTCAGATGTGGAGGCGATCGCCCGGCGGATGATGAACAGCGAAACCTTCATGGATGCCGCCACCAAACTGCGACTCACCGATCGCGTTTCCGTGCATATGCCTGCTGCCATGACCTTGTTCGACAAGCGGGCCTTTGCGATGGATGACTTACTCGGAGAAAATCGCGACTGATTGTGGCGTGACTGACTTGGCGTGACTGACTTGGAAAAATCGCGATCGATCCTGAGCACTGCGGATTTTTTGCGGTGAACGCTTGGATTAACACCTGAATTGACCCCTGGATTGGCCCTTGGATTCCTGATCCTTGCGGGGCTGGGTTTTGATGCGATCGCATTCAGACTCGGCCGGTTCTTTCGCAACTGATTTTTTCGCAACTGATCCAACAATCCCAAACCTCAGGTATTCTGCAAAAACTAAAAACTCGCTGATGGCAATGCCTAATTTATGACCCCAGCCAGAACCATTTGCCTGGGCTTTTTAATGGTGATTACGGTAGGCGCAATTCTCCTCATGCTGCCTATTTCTCTGACTAATCATCAGTGGAGCGATCCGATTACCGCGCTTTTTATCTCCACTTCGGCTGTTTGTGTGACCGGACTTTCAGTGGTTGATGTGGGGAAATATTACTCATTCTTTGGTGAGTTTGTAGTTGCTCTCCTAGCCCAAATTGGTGGATTGGGCTATATGACCGCCACGACTTTCCTGTTGCTGATTTTGGGTCGTCGTTTTGGCTTAAAGGATAAACTCGCCCTGCAACAATCGCTAGATATGCCCGGCATTTCAGGCGTTTTGCAACTGGTGAAATCCATCATTGGCGCAACCCTCCTGTTTGAGCTAACCGGTGCATTTTTATTGCTGGGGGCTTTTGTTCCTCAATTAGGTTGGAATTTGCAGGCAATTTGGTTCTCGGTATTCCACAGCGTCAGCGCCTTTAATAATGCCGGCTTTGGGCTATATGCCGATAGCTTCGTGAAGTTTGTAGAATCTCCTTTGCTGAACTTCACCATCACAGGCTTGATTATTTTTGGAGGAATTGGTTATCAGGCAATTATGGAGCTGTTCTTTTGGGGGCGATCGCGCTTAGGTCGTAATCACGCCGCTAGCCTGCGTCCCGATCGCTTCATGTTTTCGCTCAACTTCAAAATTGTCACCACCACAACCTTGGCCCTCCTGGTGATTGGAACAGTTGCCATTTTGATTACCGAGTTTAATAATTTGGACACACTCGGTAACCTCAGTTGGAATGGCAAACTTCTGGCTGCCTGGTTCCAGTCGGTTACCACCCGCACGGCTGGTTTCAACACAATTGATAATGGAAAATTGGGATCGGCTGCGCTGTTTGTGACTATTGCCCTGATGTTTGTGGGAGCCAGTCCTGGCAGTACTGGCGGCGGCATCAAAACCACCACCATCCGAATTTTAACCGGCGTGACTCGAGCAGTTCTGCAAGGTCAAAGCTCCGTCATTTTGTTTAATCGCCAAATTCCAATGGCGTTGATTATGAAGGCGATCGCGGTTTTTTTGGGATCCCTCAGCGTGGTTGTGGTTTCTACCATTTTGTTAACACTATTTGACCCAACGATTCCGTTTGTTCAGTTGTTTTTTGAAGTAGTTTCTGCTTTTGCAACCGTTGGCCTATCCACAGGTATTACAGCGCAGCTCTCCGTTGGTGGCAAATTAGTTCTCATTGGCACGATGTACATTGGTCGGGTTGGCATTTTGATGCTCATGAGTACTTTAATTAGTGAAAATGCTCGCAGTGTGATCCGCTATCCCGAAGAGGAATTGCTAGTGGGATAATTTGGCTCTGGCGCAATTTTCTTTTCCGATTAGCCCATTTTTCGATGAGCTGATTTGATGCGATCGGCCTGATTAATTCACTAGATTAAAGAAATTGATTGGCTAGCTCGATCGGCTCGATTAAATCAGTTTGCTTGATTCGCCTCATAGGCTCGATTTAAATCATCTTGATTTTGTTATTGATGGAGATCTCAAATGCAGTTTGGTTCCCTTGGTTTTTGGCGCAATTTTCGCAGCACCAACAAACAATACGTGGTGCTGGGCTTGGGTCGTTTTGGCCGTGCTGTTTGCTCAACGCTGCACCAAATGGGCTATGAAGTGATGGGAATTGACTCGGGTGAGAAACAGGTAACTCAGGCGCTGAATGATAATATTGTGTCCCACGCATTGCAATTAGATACAACCGATCGCCAGGCCCTTGCAGAAGCTGGAGTCTTTGAATTTGAAACAGCAATTGTGGCGATCGGGAATTACATTGAAGCCAGCACCATCACCACTCTAAACCTCAAAGATGGCGGCGTGAATTACGTGGTTGCTAAGGCATCCACTGAAATTCATGGGCAATTGCTGGATAAGGTGGGAGCAAATTTGGTCATTTTTCCCGAGCGCGAGATGGGCTGCCAAGTGGCACGAATGCTCACTCGGCCCAACGTGCTGGAACGACTAGATTTGGATGCCAACAATAGCGTGGTTGAGCTGGTGATTCCTGAGGAATTTGAAGGAAAAACGCTGCAAGAACTGCAACTGCGATCGCGCTATGGTGTAAATGTTTTGGCTGTGGCTCAACAATGCACAAAGGGCGGCGTGGAGAATATCCAAGTTAACCCCAATCCCTACGATCGACTGCACAAGGGAATGGTGCTCATTGTGATTGGGTCCAATGAAGGAATCGAACGGTTGCCGATGTAGATAATCTAGGTCAATTGCTGATTCAACTTGGCAATTCAACTTGACAATTCAATTTGGCAACTCAACTTGATGACCTAGATCAGCGATTGAGATGGGTGATCTAAACTGCTAAGGCAATTGCCCCCTGAATCTTGTGCCCGCCTAAATAGCTTCTTGCCAGGGAAAACCGCTACCGTTGCCATCACCCAAAGGCAACGTCATGAAGGGAATACCATTGGCAAAAACTGAAAGATGGCGGGCCACATTCAAAGCTGTGATTGGCTCCACCAAAGCCCCATAAAGACCCAACAATTTTTCAGCAACCGATCGATTGGGACAGTGAATTTCCAAGGTGCGCCACCGCCGCCGAATTCGACATTGGCGCAAAATTTGTAAGCGGCGGTTCAGGTCAGGATCTTCGCGGTAAAAATCCAAAATGACGCGCCCAAAGTCGAGGTTGAAATTCATAGTCTATCCTCCCGCGATCGAAACGGGCGATCGCCCTCATCACACTAATGATGGTCGGTGGCGATTCCCATGGGCATCACCTTTGGTGGCTGGGGATTAGGAGCCAATAACCGTATTTCGATTGAAACGCGCTTTCGGAAAGGCGGCCAGGAACTGACAAAAGAGTTCACGACCGGTTGCACCTCGTTACGAAAATCGTTAAAGTCCGCAATTTTCCGTTTCAATTGACATGGATGAACCCAAATTGACGGGATCCACTGATCAGCGGCCGATTCAAAGCTGATCAGATTCTAATCAAAGTGATCAAAAGGTGATCAAGCTGATCAATTTGCTCAATCTGATCAAAACTTGAGCGATTGGTGGTCAAATGCCGGTCGATCGCTGGTTAAAATTTGGGCCGCTGGCGGTCTAGAGGATGGCCAGTTCAAAGGCACACAAAATTGCATCAAATCGCACAAATTGACGAAAAATTACAGTAAATTACAGTCGATCGGGGTGAATCGAGACGGATGCTGCCATCGGAGCTATTAATTCATCGACGACGCGGCGAACAAATTATCCCGAAGCGCTTGCCTTTGGGCCCAGAGCACCTCAGCCAAGCCCAGGCCACAATCGCCCAATTTCAAGCGGCCGTGGGTCAGCCTAAATTGCAACTCGATCGCACCTTGGCTGAACTAGAAGGCACTAGCCCAGATTTCAAAGTGCAGCGAGGATTTGCGCATTTGTTGGAATCGGGATTTTCGACCTTTGAAGTGGTCAGCCCGATCGAGCCGTTGGCCCTCCGTCAGCGGGTCTTTGCCTTGGCCAATGCTCAGCCTCCCAGCCGCGATCGCGCTGTGGCCGTTTGGGAACAGGTGGCCCGGGAGTTGTCCATGGAGGGCGATCGGGAAGTTTTGCCCTCGGAATTACAGCAATCTTTATATGCTGATTTGCCCCAAAACCGAATTTTGACGCAGTTTGATCCTCCCACCCCCGAAGCCCTGATTCATCGCTATAACCTGTCCCAAGTTCAGGGAATTTTCTATCGTGCAAGTCACCTAAAAATTGATGCCTATCGCAATGATCCCGGTGAGTATAAATTGCTCTTTCGCTATTTAAAACTCTTTCAGTTAATGACCTATATTGAAGGCGATGAAGATACGGGATTTACGATTAGTGTGGATGGGCCCGCCAGTTTGTTCAAAGCCAGCACGCGCTATGGTTTATCGCTGGCAAAGGCGATCCCAGCCCTGTTGCATGTGACGAAATGGCGGGCAACGGCCACCTTGCAGGATCCCGATCCCCTCACCCGATCGCCCCAAGAACGGTTCTATGAGCTGACAGCAGATTGCGGCTTAGTCAGTCACTATCCAGCCGGTAAACCCTTTGACAGCTTAATTGAAGAATCTTTTGCCAAGCGCTGGGAAAGCACCAAAACTGATTGGAAGCTGGAACGCGAAGTGAACCTGATTCCCATTCCTGGCAGCGTGGCCATTCCGGATTTTCGGTTGGTGCATCCCGATGGGCGATCGTGGATCTTAGAAATTGTGGGCTATTGGCGACCGGACTATCTGCGCAAAAAGTTCGCCCAGGTGATCAAGGCCGATCGCCCCGATTGGGTTTTGGCCATTTCCGAGCGCTTAAACCTAGAAAAGGCGGGTCTCGATGCGCGCCAACTACCCGCCAAGGTGATTTGGTTCAAGGATCGGTTGGCTCCCAAGGCGGTTTTAGAGGCGATCGGGGAAACCGATCCCTAGGGGAAAAACGCCGATCGCCTAGGGGCTGTTGAGGAAGATGCCCAGCGCACCATGCACTCGGGCCGCGCTGCGGGACGGGCGATCGACAATCCGCCCACCCACAACCAACGTGGTGGAACTGCCGCCATCGAGGTTCACCCCGTTCACAATCCCCATTTGCCGCATTAATTGCGCCATTTCCGAGAGCGACGGGCCGCGACCGCCCACGCGATTTTGCACAGCCACCACCAACAACCGACCATCAGCCGTTTGTCCAAAGCCACTGCGTGCCGCCAACTCCACAATGAAGGCATCGCTGAAGCCTTCGCGCTTGGCATCCAAGACAATTTGCCCGTTTTGCAGCATCAGAGGGCCAGCGGCAACAATCTGGGGTAAGCCGTCAAAGCCGCTAGGGTTGCTGCTGCTTTGCAACCGCACAGTGGTTCCCACAGGCAAGGCCGCCGCCACGCTGGAGAGCGATCGCGCCACGAGCAGATAGCCATTGGCCGGAATCGGAAAATTGCTGCTGCCGGCTGTGCCCCCCGTGAGCTGTTGCGCCACCCGATCGCCCTGCACCAAAATGCCTAGTTCCCCATCGCTGAGGGTTTTGTAGCTGCTGCCCCAATCGCTGGTGTAGCGAGCGATGCCCCCTTGGATGTAGCCACTGTTGAGGGTGGTGAGCGTCCAATTTTGGCTGCCAGCGCTGATTTGCTCCCGCAGTTGCAGGCGATCGAACAAAAATTGCCCCGCATCATTCCAACCCACGGCCCCACGACCCAGGATCGGCCCCGATAGCCACCGGCCATCGCGCCGCAGGGCCCCCAAGGGCAGTTGGGTGTTGCGGTTGAAGTAACCGCCATTGATACCAGCAGGCGCTTCCCAGTGGCGGATGGTTTGCACAAGGGGGGCAATACCCGTTTGGCCGGCCGCATTGGGCGGCAGGGGCCGCAGCCGCAGACCCGGTTGGCGCGGGTTTAGCTCCAGCCATTGCACCGGAAACCGGGCAGACCCAAGGCTGAGGTATTGTTGCCGCCAAGTGAGGCCATTGGCCCAGGCGATCGAGCGGCTGGGGAGCCAATCGGGCCGCAGATCAATCACCAGTCGATCGGGCTGCACCAGGGTGAACGCCCTGGGCCGCGATCCGCTGGGAATGGGAATCCGGATGATGGTGCGGTTTCCGGCGGCGGTGATGTCGAGGGTGCTGCTGTTGGGCGGCAGGGCCGATCGGGCATCGAGGGCCACGATCAGGGTGCTGCCGTCTTCTTCCAGTTGCACCGCCGTGGGCCGATCGAAGTCCAACACATAGCGCGGGCCCCAAGCCTGATTGCCTTGGCGCAAGGTGCGGAGGGTGGAAACGGCGGCGGTGATGTCCAGGGTGCTGCCGTTGGGCCGCAACTGCCACCCCCGATCGCGGGCCCAATCGGTAATGTCCAAATAGCGAAAAGCACCAATTTGCCGAGCCGCCAGGGTCACGGGCATGGGCGAAAACCACTGAATTGGCTGGCGATCGGGCGCATTGGTATCCAGCAAATCAGCCCCCACCAACTGGGCGATCGCCCCGTCGGATAGGCCAATGCGGGTTTGGCCGTTCTCGCTCCAGCGGGCCCAACTGGCCCAACTGTTGGGAATCGATCGGCCATTCACCGTGATTTGGGTGCTGGTTTCCGCCCCGGCCGCCACTTGGGCAATCACCGACAGCGGCAACAGGGAATCGGCTTCGCTCAAGGACTCGGAACCGGTGAATTCAGAACCGTTTGACACAGAACCGTTTGACACAGAACCCATCGATCCAAAATTTGCGGGTTTTTCAGATGCTTTTGCTAATTCAGCGGCTAATTCAGAATTGTCAGAATTGGCGGACTCAGAACCCATGGGCCCGGATGCTGCACTGGGTAAGGCGATCGGTGCAACGGACTTCAGGCTAGCGGCTTGCATTCGGGGTTGGGGAGCCGTTTGGGCCAGGCCAGGCATTGCCCCCCACCCCAGGACGATCGCCCCACCCACGCCCAGCCACCAGCGGCCCGAGCCTGTTGAGTCGAATTGCTGACCCGATCGCCCGTAGCCACGTCGGCTCGATCGACTTCGTGCTTGCTTGCTCTGCACCGTTGTCACCCCAATTCTTGCCATGACTGCAAATTACCGATCGCCAGTCCACTGATTGCCAATGATTGCTAATCGATCGATCCCGATCGCCTGATCGCCCCGCACTGCTCGCCACATCCGTCAGCAATAAGCCATTGATTAGCCCACTGGAAAGCCCGCCGCCTCGATCGCCTCGCGGATCGTGCCTTCTGCCGACTGGGTTTCCACAATCACCTGCTTGGTGGCCGGATCGCCCTGCACCGTCGCTTGGGGATCCACCTCCTGCACCGCGCGGGTAATGGCCGCCGCACAGGAAGCACAGGCCATGCTAGGAACCGTAAATTGCAGTGTCATAGACTCTTGAAAATCTTAAAAATGACGTTGAGATGGCCTTGAAACCACATTGAATAATCACGCTCCAAGAGCGCGGCCGGGGCGCAAGCTAATTTCCAGACGCTTGGCCAAGCGGTACACTGGCAACCGTCGCCCAGCCTAGCATTATCGCCCTCGATCGCTCATGGATCTGCAACTGGTTCAGTTTCTAATTAACGGGGTCGCCGTCGGCTGCATCATTGCCCTTGCCTCCGTGGGTTTAACCCTCACCTACGGCATTTTGCGCTTGTCAAACTTCGCCCATGGGGACTTGATGACCCTCGGAGCCTATCTGGCTTGGGTCGCCAACAGCGCGGGGGTAAATATTTGGCTGGCGATCGCCCTCGGAGCCGTGGGAACCATTGGCGTGTCCCTGTTGAGCGAAGTGGCGATTTGGCAACCCATGCGCCAACGCCGGGCCAACTCCACCACCTTGATCATCATCTCGATCGGGGTGGCCTTGTTCCTTCGCAACGCGATCGTCCTGATTTGGGGCGGCAACAACCAAAACTATGACCTGCCCGTGGCTGCGGCCTTTGACCTGTGGGGGCTGAAGGTCAAGTTTTACAACATTGTGGTGGTAGGTTTGGCGGCCCTGGCGATCGCCGGTTTGCATTACCTTCTGCAAAATACCAAGGTCGGCAAGGCCATGCGAGCCGTGGCCGATGACGTGGATTTGGCACGGGTGACCGGCATCAACGTGGATTGGGTGGTGCTGTGGACTTGGATCATTGCCGCTGGCCTGACGGCTTTGGGCGGCGGCATGTATGGGCTGCTAACGGCCGTGCGCCCCAACATGGGCTGGTTTTTGATTGTGCCGATGTTTGCCTCGGTAATTTTGGGTGGCATTGGCAATCCCTACGGGGCGATCGTGGGTGGCCTGGCGATCGGGATTGCCCAGGAAGTCAGCACCTATTGGCTGCCTACGGAATACAAGATGGCTGTGGCCTTGGTGATGATGGTTTTGGTGCTGCTGGTGCGGCCGCAAGGTCTGTTTCGGGGCACAACTTAAAAGTGGCAGCCTGAGAAATCAAGACAAACTCGAAAAAACCAACTCAAAACGACCAGCTCAAAACGACCAACTCAAAACCACAAACTCGAAAAACAAGATCCACAGACCACTATTGCGAATCGATCGGCTAGCTTGCGATACATCGGTAACCGTTGAATAGCCCCGATCCGGTTGACCTCCCCCCACCCGCTGACGGCCGTTTCGGCGGTTTGAAGCATCACAGCGGCGCAGGGATACGGAAAAACAGTAGTGGTTGCTACATCAACCTTGACGAACTCCGTTCGCAATTGCCGTTATTTAACCTGCTCGCCTGGAAATTCTCCTGAAACTGGCCCCACTGACTGGAAGCAGTAGATCAGCCAGCCAGGAGGGGATTTCATGCTTGCTCAAGCCACACCGCCAGGGTTACCAGATACCCAACCAACGGATGTTTTGTTGGGGCAAATTGAAGCGGAACTAACGCGCAGTTTGGTTTATCAGCAGGCGATCGCCTCCTTGCAGGATTTGTTGGGTGAATCGGCGGAGGCGGCGCGGCGAGCGTTGGTGACGGTGGGCCGAGAGGCGGCGCGGCTTGCTTTGCACCGCAGCCAGTCGATGGCTGTGCCGATCGCCCTGCAAGAGCCAATGACCCCGGCCGCCGGTTTAGCGATCGCCCGCCAACAGGCCGGGGCGATTGGTCTCTGGCCGGATCCCGCTATGGTTCCGGCTCCCACTGACAACCCTTTTGATTTGCCTGAGTTGTTGATGAACGTGTTTGAAGGAACTTGGGCCACGCCGGATTACCAGAACACCGCTACCCAGCAGCCGATCATTGATGCCACACCCCAGGGCAAAGCGCCCCGGAAGGCAGGGTTAAACGGGTCAAGGCTAAATGATGCAGATTTGAGCGATTCAGGGCTGAATCATTCAGGGCCGAATCACTCGGGACTGAATCATTCACCGCTCAACGATGCAGCGCCCAGACCCTTGAGCAGTCCCCTGAGCAATCCCCGATCGGTCGTCGCCATTACCCTACCGGAGATGGATCCAATGGATTGGGATGAGAGTTTGCGGGCCATGGGTCGCACCTTGGCCGAGGTTCGGCAACAGTTGGGCTTCAACTTGGAACAAATCCATGTGCGCACCCACATTCCTTTGCGCCATTTACAGGCGATCGAGTCCGGCGACCTGAGCCGTTTACCGGAGCAGATTTATGTGCGTGGTTTTGTGCAGCGGATGGCGGAAGCGTTGGGCCTGGATGGCAAGGCATTGGCGGCCGCGTTGCCCCGCACGGAATCGGTGGCGGTGGTTCCCGATTGGTCGCAGCGCGATCGCAGCACCAACCCTGCTTTGGAACTGAAGCCTTGGCATCTCTACGCGGGCTATGGGGTGATGGTGGCCAGTGGGTTGGCTTGGGTTTCCCATGCGGCTCCTGGTGCCAGCTCGCAACCGCTCAAGCCAGTGATTCTCGATCGCGAAGCGGTGGTGTCTCCGCCCACCAAGGCCGACCAGCCCCAGTCGGCTCCCGCCACCGAGGCCGAAACCCTGGATTCTTTCATTGCTCCGCCGGAAGCCACGCGCTAGGGCCTGTCGTCGATCAGGCGGAAATGATTGATTTTCCATGTCCCAGTTGTTGTAACAAGGGGCTTGAGCATCTTGTCCCCCACGATCGGCTAACGGCGGAATCAAGGTTTCGGGCGATTTGACAACACGCGCTAGGTTCAAGGCTGCTTGATGGGGCGAAATTTTGGGTGCAATCTTGGGCGAATTCGGCAGGGTGGAGCGGTTACGCTGCTCTGGCCCTGGGCGATCGCCTTGAAATTAGCCATCTTTAGCCATCCGTTGATTAGCCCTTAAACTGGCGATCGTTGCGTTTGGCTTCCCCTATGATGGCTTCGATCGCCCCATCCCCCGCCCAGTTGGCAGCATTTGACCAGGCCTTGGAACGGGCTTTGTCCGGTGCGTTGCTGTCGCCCTCTGAAGGGTTGGTGTTGCTGGAAACAGCCTATCAATCCAAGGATTCGGCCCCGCGCGATCGACTGCGATCGGTGGCGGATCAGCTTCGGCAGCGGCAAGCGGGTGAAACGGTCACCTACGTGATTAATCGAAATATTAATTTCACCAATATCTGCGAGCAGCATTGCAATTTCTGTGCGTTTCGGCGGGATGCGGATCAGGCGGGGGCCTATTGGCTCGATCGGGCGCAAATTCTGGAAAAAGCCGCCGACGCGGTGGCCCGGGGAGCCACAGAAATTTGTATGCAAGGGGGACTGAACCCCGAGGCGAAATATCAGGGGCGATCGCTGGATTACTACTTGCAACTGGTGCGATCGATTAAAGACACCTTTCCCCAACTGCATCTGCACGCCTTTTCGCCCCAAGAAGTGCAGTTCATTGCCCGAGAAGATGGCCTGACCTTTGCGGCTGTGATTGGGGCCCTGCGCGATGCGGGAGTGGGGTCAATGCCCGGCACGGCGGCGGAGGTGTTGGTGGATTCGGTGCGGCGGATTTTGTGCCCGGAAAAAATCAACAGTGCCACTTGGTTGGAGATTGTGGAAACGGCCCATCGCCTGGGATTGCCCACCACCAGCACCCTGCTCTCGGGTCACATTGAAACCCCCGCTGAACAAATCGCCCACTTGGAACACCTGCGATTGCTCCAGCAACGATCGCGCGATCGGGGCGATCGGGGCATCACGGAGTTTATTCTGCTGCCCTTTGTGGGCCAGGATGCGCCACCGACCTTACGGCGACGGGTGGGCCGCGATCAGCCAATTCTGATTGATGCGCTAATTTTGATGGCCGTGGCGCGGCTATACCTGGGCCCGGTGATTGCCAACCACCAGCCCAGTTGGGTGAAGTTGGGTCTGGCGGGGGCCACCGAAGCCCTGCGCTGGGGTTGCAATGATTTGGGCGGAACCCTGATGGAAGAGCACATCACCACCATGGCCGGAGCCACGGGCGGGACTTGCCAAAGCCCGGAGGATTTGCGTGGGGCGATCGCTGCCTTGGGCCGACCGGCTCGCCAACGGGACACCCTCTATGAGGCGATCGACGGCCCAATCAATGGGGCAACTGACCCAGCCATCGACAGGGCGATCGATCCTTCCCGATCGGCCGCATAATGATCCGGCTGTTGCGATCGCCCGCACCCCCATGGACTATCCCGATGCAATGCCTGCCGACTTGGCCCCCGACGCGATCGAGCCGGTGGCCCGCCCGCCCCTAACCACCGAGGATTTGGAGCCACCCACGGATCTGAGTTTGCAGTTGCCGGATCCGGAGGACGACAAAATCAGCTTCAGCGATTTCCAAATCCAAATTGACAATGCCTGGCGCGTTTGCGATCGCTTCGACCTGCAAACGGATATTTGGCGGGGACGGATTTTGCGGATTGTGCGCGATCGGGAAAAACGCAGCGGTGATGGCCGGGGCACGGGCTTCCTGAACTGGCTGAAGGATCGTGAAATCAGCAAAAGTCAAGCCTATAGCCTGATTGAGCTGGCCGACAGCGCCGATCGACTGATGGATCAAGACGCGCTGGAACCGGAAACCCTTCGCCACTTCAGCAAGCGTGCCTTTGTGGCCACGGCCAAAGCCCCCGCCGAAGTGCAACACATGGTGGTGGCCGCAGCTCATCAGGGCGATCGAATCGCCACCAACACCGTTCGTCGCCTCACCGATGAGTGGCAGGCCGCCACCTCCGAGCTGCTGCCCGAAAACATTCGCATCAAAGCCGCCGAGCATTCCCTGCCGGCCCGCTACCTTGCGCCCCTGGTGCGGGAAATGGAAAAGCTACCCGAGGTGCATCAGGTGGCCCTGCGCGAGGAAATTGAAGACCAACCGGATAAGGAAACGGTGAAACAGGCCACGGCCCAAGCGAAATTTTTGGCGCGATATTTGGATGCGGCTACGCGAGTTGCGGCACTCGATCGCCCGGAACTGGATCTCGAACAGGCCCTGGAGGAAGCCCTGCGGCTCGGCAGCTTGAATTTGGCGGCGGACTTGGTGAACCAAGCAGCTCAACTGGAACAGGCGATCGCCAAAACCTACAGCAGTTGGAAACGGGTGCGCGACCTGGCCGATCGGCTCTGGGTAGATAGCGGAGCCAGCACCCCCCACCTCCGCAACCTGATTAGTTGTCTGGGAACTCTTTCCAGCGAGCAAGTCAGCGTTCCCCTGGCCGGTGGGGGCGATCGGGTCGTGCGCTTGCAAGTGCTAGAAGAAGCCGGAGTTGGAGCCGAAGTCGAACCATTCCCAGCGCCATAAACCAGTTCCCAAGGAATATCAAAAGCCAGGGCAAGATGATTGGGTTTATGAATTAAATTCGCCAATTTGATGGATCAGGTGAATTTTTAGAACCGATCCAGGTATTTGGAAGAAATCACCCCTCCTATTGTCGAAAAATGCCCAAAAACCGACAAAAACGCCCATCATCGTCAATCGTTAGAATCACGCAGGATCCGTGAGGATCCATCGCTAGGCAATTACTAAGCCGCATGTCAAAATCGCGATGATGGTTGACGGCGGCACAGTACTTAGCGCAGACGGTGACACGGGCTATGGCAACAAAACGGACGAACGTGAAGACGGCGTTAGGGCGAATTGCGATCGCCCAGGGCCTGGGATCTCTGCTCTGGTTGGGGGGGCTGTGGGGGCCGATCGCACCGGGTTGGGCGATCGAGCCGGAAGCCGCCCAAACGCCCCAACGGCTGGCCCAACTCCCCCCCGACACCCGCCCGGTTCCCGACCTCAACCGCGATCGGTTTCCCAAAACGGGCCCAGACCCGCTGCAACCCCTGCCGGACGATCGCCCCGCGATCGACTCGCCCAACCCGATTACGCCACCCCAGCCCTTGGATCCCAATGCGCCCCGCTTTTTGGTGAAGCGAATTGTGGTGGAAGGCAGCACCTGGCTCTCGGCCGCCGAACTGGCCGCCCTGACCCAACCCAGCGAGGGCCGCGAACTCACCCTCAGTGAACTGCAATCCCTGGCCGACCGCATCACCCAGCGCTATTTGGACGCGGGCTATCTCACCTCCCGTGCCTACGTGCCCGAACAGACGATCGGCCCCGATGGGATTGCCAAAATCGCCGTTATTGAGGGCTACCTTTCGGATATTCGGATCGAAGGAACCCAGCGCCTGAGCCAAAACTACCTGCGATCGCGCATTCAACTGGGAGCCGGCCGCCCCCTCAACGCCGCCCACCTGGAAGACCAACTGCGGCTGCTGAAAGCGAATCCACTGCTAGAGACGATCGAGGCCAGCTTGCGAGCCGGCAACGATCCTGGCGAAAGCGTCCTTACCGTCCGAGTCACCGAAGCCAAAGCCTTGCGCGGCAGCATCAGCACCGACAACTACTCACCCCCCAGTATTGGCTCCGAACGCGGCATCCTTGCCCTGCAATATCGCAACTTGACGGGCATTGGCGATGAAGCCAGCTTCAGCTACAGCCACACCTGGCAAGACGGAGCCGACGTGTTGGATTTTGGCTATCGTCTGCCCGTGAACCCCATGGAAGGCACGATCCAGTTTCGGTTCTCGCCCAACTGGAACGAAATTGTGCAGCCCCAGTTTGCGGAATTGGGAATTCGTGGCAAATCCCAGCTTTATGAAGTGACTTACCGCCAGCCCCTCGTGCGATCGCCCCGCGAAGAATTTGCCCTTTCCCTAGGATTCAGTCACCAGCGCGGTCAAACCTTCCTGTTTGATGACGTGGGCTTTCCCTTTGGCATTGGCCCCGACGAAGACGGCCGCAGCATCACCAGCGTGTTGCGGTTTGGGCAAGATTACCTGCGCCGCGACCCCAATGGGGCCTGGTTGTTGCGATCGCAGTTCAACCTAGGAACCGGCCTGTTTGATGCCACCACCAACGACGGCGACGACCCCGACGGGCAGTTTTTTAGCTGGAATGGCACGGTTCAGCGAATTCAGCGTCTGAATCCCACCCATCTCTTGATTCTGCAAGCGGATTTGCAATTGGCCTTTGATGAACTATTAGCCTCGCAGCAGTTTGTGATCGGTGGGGGGCAGTCCGTGCGCGGGTTCCGACAAAACGTGCGATCGGGCGATAGCGGCTTTCGATTGTCCGTGGAAGATCGCATTACCCTGCTGCGCGACTCTTCCGGCGCACCCACCCTCACCTTGGCTCCCTTCATTGACGCGGGATATGTTTGGAACCATGGCAACAACCCCAACTCCATCCCAGATCAGCGGTTTCTGGTCGGTGCGGGAGCAGGACTGTTGTGGGAACCCTTCACGGATTTTCTGGTGCGTTTAGATTACGGTCTGCCGTTGGTGGATTTGGACGATCGCGGCTCCAATGCTCAAGATTCCGGAGTCTATTTCAGCGTCACCTACCGGTTCTAAATCGTGTTTGTGCCATTTTTCCTGTGAGTTTGATGGGGTTTGCTGCTGAAAACAATTCCCCGCCCGATCGACCGATCGGGCGGGGAAGCAATAGGCTGGAAACTTGAAAAAAGGGACAGGCAAAACCAACGACCACCACCCTGCAAAAGGGTTGCGCAATATTACAGGTCGATCGGGATTACAGGTCGATCGGAGCCACCACTTCCACCAACTCCGCTTCTAACCGCAGGGATCCCGAGGGCATCTCTTCCACCTCAGCCCGCTGCTGGCGAGCACTCCAGGCAATCAACCCCGGCAAAACCAAGCACAGCACGCCGCTACCAATGCCGCACAGCGTAGCAATCGTCACTCCGCTATCCATAGCAACCCCTCCTGGCTTTGTATTGAGATTTGTATTGAAAACGAATTGGCTATGTTCGGTTCTGTTGTCAGGGAACCGGTGCCCAAAAGTCGGGTCAAGCTGGGCCAAGTTGAGCGCTTCAACCTGAATTTCATTGTCGCTAAATTTCTGATCAAAACAGAAGGCTTTGGCGATTCAAAAAAGCTGTTTTGTGTATAAATTCCGCTAATGCTTGATGCCCATTGACTCCAATTGTTAATCAATAAATTCATAATTCTTTAAGATTTGAGACCCATTTCAGAGCCAAAATTCTTAGATTTTTTAAGACATTCCAAAAGAAAGAAACTTATGCCATCAGTCTTTGGGGGAATTGCTGGGCGGAGGGCGATCGACTCTGCCGAAGGGGCAAGGGGGCGATCGATCCGGGCGAGCATCGAAAAACTCCCGTTCATCACCTCAAAAATTGTCACAACACTTATTCCTAGCCGCAGGAGCACCCCAAACAAGAGGCTGAACCCCCTTGCCCGCAAGATTTCGCAACGGTAGAACCAGAGTTTGGAGGATCCGAGAACAGGCTCTCCGCCCCAGACCGCAGGCTCAAACGCAGCCCCAGATCGACGACTGAAACAAACCCTAGGACAGTTGCGTCATTGGCTTCAGCAGTTACCGAGCAAAATCGCCCAAAATGCCGGTTTTTGCCCGCTAAACGTTGGGTCAGGCTGTGGCGTTCATGGAAGCGGCTAATCGTCCGCATCATGCCCAACTCAACTCGCGACAATCATCACTAGCTTTCATCACTCGCTCATCACTCGCTTTGATGCCTTGCTTCCATGCCTCCGCAGGCTGTCTTTGGGTCGCCTGGCCCTTGGATGACAGTCGGCGGGTGGCGGCGCTTGGGTGACGATATGTAGATGAAGGTGCGATCAGTCCTCGATCGACTTCCCGATCGGGTGTTTGCCACCGCCCATTGCCGTCCTTCGTTTAGTTTTCCCTATCACCAGGAGTTGAATCATGCCTACCGTCACTGTTGCCGGGACGATCAATGCCGTTGATGCCAATAACAGCGGTCTCTATCCTTTACGCACTGTGCCCTTTGGGGAATACACGATCACGGGATTAACGGCAGGCAGCACCCAAATTGTCGCCTCGGCCAATGCCAGCACCCTCGATCCCTACCTGCAAGTTTTTAAGAAAAGCGGCACAACCTTGACCCTGGTGGCCGATAACTATGACTCTTCGCCCACCAACAAAAATTCCTTGGTGCAATTTGCCGCCGAAGCGGGAACTCAGTACGTGGTGCGCATCGCCCGCAGCAGCGCCGATGCTGGAGGGTTCAACCTACAAGTGACCAATGATGCCAGTGCCGTGATTGCGGGGCCCACGGCCGCCGGGACGGCCGATCTGTCGGTGGGTGACATCACGAGTCAATCTTTCGCGTTCCCTTCCTTCCCCACGGTGGCGGAACTAGCCTCGCCCAATGGCATTCCTAGCGGCCCTTCCACAGGACGCGATGACCTGTCGGGATTGCCCCTGTTTTACCTGTCTGACGATGCGGATAACACCAACTTGGGTGTGCGGGTCGAAACTAAGGGCTTTTTCGTGGTGGGTCTGAATGGCAACGACACCATTACTGGCTCCTCGGAGAATGATTTCTTCAACGGCAACCGGGGTAACGATGTGTTGCTGGGTGGGGATGGCATTGATCAAATTCGGGGTGGCAAAGACTCCGACAGCATTGATGGCGGAATCGGCAACGAAATTATTCTCAATGGCAACGATGGCAACGATTTGGTGCGGGGCGGCGAAGGCAATGACACGGTGAATGGTGGCCGCAACTCCGATTTACTGTTTGGGGACAATGGGGACGATCAACTGTCGGGCGATTTTGGCCAGGATATTTTGACCGGGGGCGCGGGGGCTGATTCCTTTGTGCTGCGGGCCGATCGCGACACCACGGCGGGCTTGTCCAACACGGCAACCAGTGCCAACAGCGCCGATATTGTGGCGGATTTTGTGCTGGGAACAGACAAGATTCGGCTGAACACGAGCGATAGCCTGACGCTGGAGAAGCTGAGTTTTGAGTTTGTGGCGATTAATGTGTCCACGGAGATCACCGGGGCCCTCACAACGGGGGTGAAAACGGGCACAGCCATCAAGGTGAATGACCCAACTTCGGCGGTGAATGGTCAGTATTTGGGTGTGGTGTTGGGAGTGTTGCCGGGGGCGCTGAATCAGTCGGCTAACTTTACGGTTGGTTAGGGGTTGGGGTGCTGGGTTGATGGGTTTCCCTCTGACCCGCTGCACCTGATCCTTTGTGCCTCGGCCTTAAAAAGGGGATGAACCTGTGATCAGTTCATCCCCAATTACGTTTGGATTGGTCAAGTTTGTTCAGTCAAACTTGCACCATTTCGGTTGTGTTGATTCGGCCGCGCTTGCTCATCACCCACGATTGATCTGTGATCCGGCGAAGAGCAGCGGTCGATCGCCAACCCTAGCCAGACTAAGGAGTCGTGGTGGGGCTGGGGCTAGCAGCGGGGCTAGCGGCGGGGCTGGCAGCAGGGCTAGCTTCGGGGCTAGCAGCGGGGCTAGCAGCGGGGCTGGCTTCGGGGCTAGCAGCAGGGCTGGCTTCGGGGCTAGCAGGGGCTTCACCGCCGCCACCACCGCAAGCAGTTGCCAGACCGGCAACCAAGCTTGCAGCCACAACACCACGGGCAACGCGGGAAACCAAAGTCTTCAGGGTAGATTTCATGTTTGTTGTCACTCCTCAACAGCACAAAATGGGGTAGTCAAATGAACCCGACTGTCATCTTAAACGATGCGATCGGGAATCCGGGTAATTTGGCGGAGATCAGATTCCTGAGGATTCTATGACAACCGCCGCAATGGAGGTCGTGACCGCTCTCCATTGGGTTTTGGTCACGTTAACCCATCGTTAACCAAGAAACCTAACGCTGATTCTAGATCGACCTGTCGCTTTTGGTACGACAAGCGGGGCATTCTCGTGCAATGGTAGTTCGATTTTGCACTTTTCCTCAGCAATCGGTTGTAATTCGCCTAGGGCTGTGGGCCTGCGGTGGCGGAAACGCCTGACGTGGCAACCGATGCAGCCCCTTGGGGCCAGTTCAAGACGCGGTTGAGCTTGCCGCTCACGAGTCCTTCCAAGTCCAGGCAAACATACAAAAACCCCAGTTCTTGGAAATCTTGGACTAGTTTGGGCAGGTCGATCGCCCCCACAAAGTCCTTAATCAGCGCTGGCGGCAGTTCAATGCGGGCCGTGTCGCCCTCCGATCTCACCCGCAAATCGCGATAGCCCAACTGTCGGAGATAGCGCTCGGCTCGACCCACCCGCTGCAATTTTTCGAGGGTGATGGTTTCGCCGTAGGGAAAGCGGGAACTCAGGCAGGGTTGGGCCGGTTTGTCCCACCAGGGCAAGGCCAATTGCTTCGAGAGTTCGCGCACTTCGAGCTTGCTGATCCCCAGCTCGGCCAGGGGCGATCGCGCGCCTCGTTCCTTGGCGGCCTGGATTCCCGGTCGGTAGTCCCGGAGATCATCCGCATTCACCCCATCCACCACGTAGGGATAACCCCGGGCGATCGCGATCGGCTTCAAGGTGTCGTGTAGTTCGCTCTTGCAGAAGTAGCAGCGATTGGTGGGGTTAGCGGCGTAGTTGGGGTTATTTAGTTCATGGGTTTGCACAATTTCATGGGCAATGCCGATGGCCGCCGCTTGGGCTTGGGCCTCCAGCAAGTCATCGGGCAACAGGGAAGGGGACTCGGCAGTGATGGCCACTGCGCGATCGCCCAGCACATCAAAGGCCACCTTTGCGACGAGGGTGCTGTCAATGCCACCGGAGTAGGCAATGAGGGCGCGATCCATCTCTTGAAACAACGATCGAAGGCGATCCAGTTTGGCGGTGATCGTCATTTACCCATGCTCCATGGAACTTGCGAGAGAACTAGTTTAAAAGTTCCGTCGCGGCCTTTCCCAGCTATGTACACCCAATCTTGGATGTTTTGGGGTGATAGGGGCCTTGGTGGGTTCAGAATGGTTTCAGCCACAGGGCATGATCAGCCACAGGGCATCATCAACCACGGCGCATGATCAGCCACGGGGCATTATTTGAAAAAGCCCGTGAACGTGTAGCCCACACCCAACAGGAGGGCCACATCGGTGTTGTCGTCTAAGAAGGCGGCGGCCACTCGTCCGGTGGCTGTCCAGCGGTAGCTGAGGGGGACATCAATGCCGCCCGTGAGCGCGAAGCCCACGTCTGTGTCATCGCCGAATAGGTCACTGATGGCTAAGCCGCCACCCACGAAGGGCACGATCGAGATGTCGCCCGTTTCCTGATTGCGAATGGGAAAATCAGCGGTTAGGGCAATCACCGAAGTGCCACCATTGCCCAAAATGCTGGCGTTGTGTAGGGAAAGGTTTTCGCTGAAAGCCGTTTTGCTCAGAAGGGCAAAGCCGCCTTCACCCAGGGCGCTGGAATCGTCATCGCCGCTCAGGCCGATCGCCCCACCAACACCGATGTAGCTAAATTTGCTGCTGGTGCGGCGGCCATTGGCGGCGCGATCGGGCTGTTGAGCAAGCTGACCATCGAAATGCGAGTCAGCTTCCAAAGCAGCAGGGGCAACGGCGAGGGTGGGTACTGCTTCCTGCAACCGATTGGCCTGAGTGGACGGCGCACCGAATTGATCAAGGGCGATCGGCTGGCGGCTGTCTTGCTCGGTGGCGGGCAAGTCTGCCGCCAATTCCGTCAGCTCAGCAGCGAGGGTTGCTTGGGCCGGTTGGCCAACGGCTCCTAACCCGATCGTGAACGCCAGGGCCAAGCCAGCCCGTAGGGGATCCAACATCAAAGGCATGGTCTACACTCCTCCACAATCAACGGCAACAGACGACAAGACAAGCAACTCAAGGTGAGCAACTCAAGATCAGCAACTGTTGAGCAGCCCATCACGGAGACTTGTTGGGCGATGGGTTGAGCTGCTTGCCCGATCGTGATGGGTTGAACCGTGGGCAATGGGTTGCCAGCGGCCAAAACCGGGTTCCCCAGGTCTCAACAGGTCTCCATGGATGTGGGCTGAGGGGTCAGTCCCTCCAGTTGCCGCGATTATAGGAATTGCCCTTGAGCGCACCATGGGGTGAGTGCCAGCCCCCCATCTGGGCTAAGGGGGTTGGGCCAGTTGCCCGGCAGACTATGCCACCCATGAAAGGTTCTGAACTGAGGACTCTAAATTTGCAGCACCCCCTCCGGCCGAACAGTCAACAGGGTGCGGCGTTGTAATCCTTCCTCATGACAAATTTCATTGGCTGCCAGCAGGCCACTGCTAATGGCCCGTTCCATCAGACCGCAAGGGAAGGGCATTTTCACCCAATCGCCCGCAAACATGAGGTTGCTTGCGCCCGATCGCGTGGCAGGGCGTTGGGAATAACTGCCGGGGGGGAAGCCAGAGAAATTCTTTTGGTTCACCAGCTCGCGATGCAAAATTGTGGCTCCTTTGAGGGCCGGCACCAACTCGTATAGCTCCTGCTCAAAGGTGGTGAGCAGGGCTTCTTGGGTGGGGAATTCGGCTTCTTTGTAGCAGTAAGCATGGAGTTCAACCACGCTGCCCCCTGTGCGATCGGCCCAGGCTTTGTAGTCCTCTTGGATTTTGTGATAGCGGGTGATGCTGTCCGTTAGGCGGTAGCCCGAGAGGGAGGTGAACTCGCTTTGATCCCAATCAAAGTCGCGATCGAACCAGATGCGAGCCACCGCAAAGGGATCCGCCACGGTGAGCTGGGCCACTTGCGATCGGGTGGGTTCAGCCACGTCTCCTTCGGCAATGTCAAACAGATGGCGAATGCCTTTCACATCCGCTGCAAACACGAAATAGTCCGCTTCCACCACCTGGCTCGGAGTCCGATCGACCGCTGCGGCCGCCAATTGCACCCGATCGCCCGATCGCTGCTCCACGTTGTAGCGAGCTAGGGGCTTGGTAGCGGGCCCCTGAAGCACCTTGCCCTCGCGATCGAACCGGGCCCCATGGCAAGGACATTGGAACGTGCCGTCCGCCTGGGGAGCCACCGTACAGCCCTGGTGCGTGCAGGTTAACGACAGCGCCGATCCCTCCGCCACCGCATAGACCTCATCGCCGCCCCCAAAATATTCCGGGCGATTCGCCAGCGGTTGAGCTGTGACCGGCTGCTCGGTGGCCGCAACCTTCTGGGTTTCTGGGCGCTGGGAAGTGGCTTGGGCACTGGCTTCGTTCAGCGAACTGTGGCGATCGACCCAGAACGGAACTGGAATGGCGGATCCCGTTTGGCGGTAGCTCAGGGACGTGATTTGTTGATCCTGCCACGCCACCTGATCGACCTGAGCATTGGCGATGACTTTGCCCCCGTTGGCCTCGATCGCCCGCATCATCGGCTCCACCAACGTGCGGCCCATGTCCTGCTTCGTGCCGTTAAAGGCCAGCCCCTCCGGATTGCCAAAGAAATAGAAATGGAAAAACTGCATTAACTCGCCCGCACTCAGCACATCCGGCGAGTTGAGCGTGGATTTGCCAAAGGGTAGGAAATACAGGTCATATAGGCCCTTGGGGAAGTCATTGGCCGCCCAGTCTGTCACGGCGATCGCATCGAGTTCCTCGTAGGTCTTCGTGGGTTCAAATCCCGTAATGGCCCGAAACACGGCCCAATGGGCGGGGCTGGTGAGATTTAACCCCCAACGAAACCGATTCGGCGAAGAAATGGCCAAATCGACAATATTCCAAGGGAAGGATGAATGGGTGGGGCGAAATACTTCCGGTGCATAGGTTTTATCCTTGTACAGCACCGAATAGCGCTCCAAGGACAGAAAATCTTGACGGATATTCATTTCTTCCGTCAGGGCCCACAGGTTGTAGTACTGCGGGAAAAAGCCATGAAACCCATGCTCCATCATCAGCGATTCACCATTGACCGTGATGGGCCAACTGGCAATTTTGCCGCCTAGGTGGGGCGATCGCTCCAGTAGTGTCACCACAAATCCACGTCGGCTCAATTCATAGGCCGCTGCCAAACCCGCCAAGCCACCGCCGACCACAGCCACCCGCTTAGGGCGATCGTCCGGTAACCGCGTTGGCAACGTCAGGCGATCGGGTTGATATTGACTAGGCTCCGGCTTCATGAACCGTGAGTAGCCGAGGGCGCTGCCCACCGCACCCACACCAAGCAACTGCAAAGCTGTGCGACGCGAAAACGTTGATGCAGGATCCATTGATGCCGAGTCTGTTGATCCAGAATCCGCAGAATTCGGCTGGGGAAAAAGAGTCATGGGGAAAGGAAGACAGTAAACGGCACAAGTTACGGCACAAATTCCTGAACTGGTTCAGGAACCGTTTTCCGAGTTGCCAACAGGGCCAAGTGGTGCGGCGGGCGCGTGGTGCTCCCTCTTTGCCGCCACTCGCGAATCCTAGCCTACGATTGTGCCGAATTCCCTGGGGTTCTGTCACCTACATCCGGTTTAGGAATCCCGTGGTGGCAAGTTCCCGCGCGATCGCTCCAGCCCTGAGCAATGACCAATTAATGACCAATCCAGGATCAGCATCGATTCAGCACCGATGTGGGTCTGCTGTAGATCTGCTGCGGATCTGCCAATCTCTAGGGTTCTTGATCCTGCACCAAAGCAGGGTTCCAAAAATCGCCATAAATTGCCAAAATTGATGCTTATTCGGTGTTTTTGCTGAAAATTTTGAATTCTGTGCCAAGCGATCGATCTTCCTTCCCCAAGACAGACCCGGTAACTTTACCGGTAACTTTAATTGAAGACCTCAACTCAACCTTGGGTTCGAGATCACTTCAAAACCACTACGGGGTGAAATCAAAAATATGGCGCTTCTGACTGCATCCGAAATTCAAGACCACCTGACTGCTCTGCCCAACTGGGTGCTGGAGGGAAGCACTATTGTTTGTCGTCGCCGGTTTGCGGACTTCATCACGGCGATCGCCTTTGTTAATCAGCTTGTGGAACCCGCCGAAGCAGCCAACCACCATCCGGATTTGGAAATCAGCTATAACAAAGTGACGATCACCCTCAGCACCCATGACGAAGGGGGCTTGACGGCCAAGGATTTTGATCTGGCTGCCAAGATTGATCAGTTAGGCTAAGAGGATGTCTGAAAAGTATTTGTTGGCATAGGTCAAGCAATAATCGCCGCCGGGGCAAGGGACTTAAGCCCCCTGTCGTCGTCGGTTGGCAAGACCTGCAAGGCAGCTATTTAAGCTTTTCAGACATCTTCTAGAGATGGACGAAACGAGGACAAACTGCTGAGATCAACCCGGCAAGAGGTTGAAAATAGAAACATTGGGGAAAAGCTGTCTGAAGTTGCCTATTTCCTTAATTAATTGAATCCTCTTGCGCTGCAATGCTCAACTGATTATCTGCAGTTCACTTCAGACTTGATTGCTAAATCATTGAGCAACACCAGTCCTTTCATTCGTCATTCTTTTGATGCATTATTCCTGCGATCTTGGTAAATGTGCTTGACTGCAAGGCTTGACTGCAGATTAATGACCAGTCTCTGAGGGGGTTTTGCATCGTTTTTAATAACTAAGCTTCCCTTCCCACCCTGTTATGCTATCGAGCGAATCGGTGAATTCAGTTTCTATCTGGGGCGAACGGGATTTCTTACAGGAAGCAGCCAGCCAAGCTTCTTTGGTTGAAGAGTTGCTGGCGATCGCCACGGCCCTGTCGGCGGTTAGCGACCTGGATGAATTGTTGGCGCTGATTCTCACCACTTGCCGAGAGCTGACTTGGAGTGATGCGGGCAGTGTCTATCTAATCGATCGCAGTGATGACACACCTAAGCTGATTTTCAAAGTTGCCCAAAATGCCTCGCAGCCCAATGCCTCGTTTCGAGAATTCGCCATGCCCCTGGCCCGACGCAGCTTGGCGGGCTATGTGGCGCTCACGGGCAAAAGCCTGAGCATTCCCGATGCTTACTGTTTGCCAGCGGGAGTTCCCTACCAGTTCAATCACAACTTCGATAGTGGCTTTTCCTACCGAACCCGATCGGTGATTGTGGTGCCCATGCAAAACCTGAATGGCGAAACGATCGGGGTGTTGCAACTGATTAATCGCAAAACGGATCCCCGCGTGATCGTGGATCCTTGGAATGCGATGGAGGTGACCCGTCCCTATACGGAATGGGAAGAGCGCGTGGTGCAGGCCCTGGCTAGTTTGGCGGCCATTTCGATCGAGCGCAGCAATCTACAGGAAAGTATTGAAGCTCTCTTTGAGGGGTTTGTGCGGGCGGCGGTTCAGGCGATCGAGTCTCGAGATCCTTGCACCTCCGGCCACTCGGAGCGGGTGGCCACCTTGGCGGTACGCCTGTGCGAAGTGGTGAACGAAATCCACACAGGGCCCTTGGCGGCCACCTACTTCACCCCTCGCCAAATTCAGGAAATTCGCTACGCCAGCCTGTTGCACGACTTTGGTAAGGTTTGTGTGCCCGAAGCGGTGTTGGTGAAACAGAAAAAGCTTTATCCCGATCAGCTAGAGGTGATTCGTCACCGGTTTGCCCTGGCCCGGCGGACGCTGGAACTGGATTGTTTGCAGGTGAAGTACCGCTACTGGGTTGAGCACCCGGAATTATTAACCGCTTACCAAAGTCGGTCGTCGGCTCCTGAGTCCTCGAATGGGGCCTCTAGCTCTGGGGCTTCTAAGCTGGCGGAGTCGAACGGCCATGAGCTAGCGGCCGCCAAGGCGACCCAAACCATGGCCCCTCATAACCCCCATACAACGATCGCCAATGCGGTGGCGGTGAACCCGCTCGATCGTCTGGACTCGGAGCTAACGGCGGCCTTGGATGAGTTGGATCAATATTGGACATTACTCCTAGAAGCCAATGAGCCGCAGGTGCTGGAAGCGGAACCGCTGGCCCAGCTTCAGGAATTGGCGAGTTACACCTATCGCGATGTGGATGGGCAACAAAAACCCCTGGTGACGGCGGCGGAAATTGAGCAGCTCACCGTTCCCCGAGGCACGTTGACCAGTGTGGAACGAAATGCGATTCAGTCCCATGTGACCCACACGTACCAATTTCTGAAGCGCATTCCCTGGACGAGCTATCTGCGTCAAGTGCCAGAAATTGCCTATGGCCACCACGAAAAGCTGGACGGCTCGGGCTACCCCCGGGGACTGCAAGCGGGTGAAATTCCGATTCAAACGCGCATCATGTCGATCGCGGATGTTTACGATGCATTGACGGCGGCCGATCGCCCCTATAAGCGGGCAATTTCCACCAGTTCTGCCCTCACGATCTTGCGGCAAGAGGCCCAAATTAATCGGCTGGATTCGATGCTGGTGAGCCTGTTTGAGGAAAAAGCGGTTTACCAGGCGATCGGTCATGCACTCGACCATCAATTGCTCCGGCCCCAGTCGGCGCTAGACGGCCCGTTCTGGAGCTGAAAGGGCCAGAAAACCCGCCCAGCCTCCGCAAAAGATTTTTTGAAAACTTTAAAAACTTCGGAAAGTCTTGCGATCGCCCGCCCACAAACCGATTGGGATTTTCGGCAGCGGTCACTAATTTTCAGTGGTACTCTATAAAGGTGATATGGAAAAATCGGCCCGAGTCGCCTTGCTGCGATTTTTCAGACCATCTTCCAGACAGGTGTGAGGATAGGAGAGCGTAATGTCAAAGTTGATTTGGAAAGCCCTGCTGGCTAGCCCGGCGATCCTGGGCGCTGCGGTTGTGGCAGCCTCGCCGGCTTCAGCCCAACAAGTTTCTTCAACCACCGTGCCGTCGGTGAGCGCTCTGGAAGCGACTGGCGACGGTTCGACCCTGAGCAACCTCGACCAGCTCAACCAGTATGGCCGCGAGGGCCGTGCTCGCCGCACCAACAGCGCCGAGCAAGTGACCTCCGTGTCGCAACTGTCGGACGTGCAACCCACCGATTGGGCCTTCCAAGCTCTGCAATCGCTGGTTGAGCGCTACGGTTGCATCGCCGGTTATCCCGACGGAACCTACAAGGGCAACCGGGCCATGACTCGCTACGAGTTTGCGGCTGGTTTGAATGCTTGCCTCGATCGAATCCAAGAATTGCTCGTGACCAACGTGGCCGACTACGCCACCAAGGCCGATCTGGAAGTCCTGAAGAAATTGCAGGACATGTTCAAGACCGAGCTGGCTGCCCTGCGCGGTCGCGTAGACACCTTGGAAGGTCGGATTTCTTACCTGGAGAAAACCCAATTCTCCACCACCACCAAGCTGACCGGCGAAGCCATCATGATGCTGGCCGGCGCTACTTCGGCCAACCTGGATGATCTGGGCGATGCCTTCAGCGGCAACAACGGTGACGACAACCAAGTGGTGTTCCAAAACCGTGTTCGCCTGAACTTCAACACCAGCTTCAGCGGCAAAGACCTGTTGATCACCCGCTTGCAAGTGGGTAACTCCAAGGGCTTCAACGGCGTGGCTGGCGAAACCGTGTTGACCAACCAAGTGTTTGGCGACACCGGTAACCAGTTCACCTTGGATACGCTGCAATACCAATTCCCGATCGGGGAAAAAGGTCGCGGCTACCTGATGGCCAACGCAGGCGTGTGGGATGACATCTCCAACACCCTGAACCCCTACTTCGAAGACTACGACGGTGGTCGTGGTTCCCTGTCCACCTTCTCCCAACGCAGCCCCATCTACCGTCTGGGCGGTGGTGCTGGGATCGGCGTGAAGTACGACTTCAGCGAAAACTGGCAACTGTCGGCTGGTTACCTGGCCGGTGAAGCGGCTAACCCCCGCAGTGGCGACGGTGTGGGCGAAGGTGGTCTGTTCGACGGTCAATTCTCGGCCATGGCCCAGTTGACCTACACGAACGATGCCAAAACCTTTGGCTTGGGTCTGACCTATAACTACTCCTACTTTGGCGAAGGCGAGTTCGGCTTTGATAACGCCGGTTTCGTCAGCGGCTTCACGGGCACTCTGGCGGCCAACCTGTTGCCCCAACAGGATGCTGTAACCTCCAACTCGGTTGGTCTGCAAGGTTACTACCAATTCAGCCCCAAGGTGGCTCTGACCGGCTTCGTGGGCTACACGGGTGTTGACTCGAAGGGCGGCCGCTTCGATGATGCCGACATCTGGTACTACGCTTTGGGCTTGGCCCTGCCTGACCTCGGTAAGGAAGGGAACCTGGGTGGCATCTTCGTGGGTGCTCAACCCTACCTGACCAACATCGATGGCGATGATGTGGATACCGATATCCCGCTGCAAGTGGAAGTGTTCTACAAGTACGCGGTTAACGACTGGATCTCGATCACCCCGGGTGTGATCTGGCAGATGAACCCGAACCAAGACAACGACAACGATGATGTCGTGATTGGTACGCTGCGGACGACCTTCGTGTTCTAGAACGCTTTGCGCTGGCGCAACCGCTAGCGCTGTTGAGGCTGATGGTGAGTTTCCCTAAATCTACAATTTTTGATTGGATTTAGGGCGGCTCCCCGGACTATCACGGTGGCTCAGCCTTCTGTTGAATCAGTCATTTCAGCCCCCTTTTAGCCTCACCTGTCACGGGTGGGGCTTTTGCTTTGTCAGCAGGCCGCGGGCAGCGATCCCAGTTCCCACAAATCTTTACAGCCGGGTTCTGGTAGAAGAGTTCGGCGCGATCGCCCCCCTTTGATAGACTAACTGAGCAAGCCCGAACGACTCTGGGGTTTCGTTGGCCAGCACTTGGGAAGGAGATTTTTGTGGAAACTACCCTCGGTTTAGAAATTATTGAGGTCGTCGAACAAGCAGCAATTGCGTCTGCTCGTTGGATGGGCAAAGGCGAAAAGAACACCGCTGACGAAGTGGCTGTGGAAGCCATGCGGGAGCGGATGAATAAGATTCATATGCGCGGCCGCATTGTGATTGGTGAGGGCGAGCGCGATGATGCGCCTATGCTCTACATCGGTGAAGAAGTGGGGATCTGCGCAACGCCCGACGGTGCCCAGAGCTGCAACCCTGACGAGTTGGTAGAAATTGACATTGCTGTTGACCCCTGCGAGGGTACGAACTTGGTGGCCTATGGCCAAAACGGTTCGATGGCGGTGTTGGCGATCGCCGATAAGGGCGGTCTGTTTGCGGCTCCCGACTTCTACATGAAGAAGTTGGCAGCGCCTCCGGCAGCCAAGGGCAAGGTGGACATTAACAAGTCGGCCACCGAAAACCTGAAGATCCTGTCGGAATGTTTGCACCGCTCGATCGAGGAGTTGGTGGTGATCGTGATGGATCGCCCCCGGCACAAGGATCTGATTGCTGAAATCCGGGAAGCCGGTGCGCGCGTTCGGTTGATCAGCGATGGCGACGTGTCGGCCGCTATCTGCTGTGCCTTCTCCGGGACGAACGTCCATGCCCTGATGGGGATTGGGGCAGCTCCTGAGGGTGTGATTTCCGCCGCCGCCATGCGCTGCGTTGATGGTCACTTCCAAGGCCAACTGATTTACGATCCCGAAATCGTGAAGACCGGCCTGATTGGCGAAAGCAAGGAGAAAAACCTGGAGCGCCTGGCCAGCATGGGCATCACCGATCCCGATCGGGTGTACAACGCTGACGAGTTGGCTTCGGGCGAAAACGTCCTCTTCGCCGCCTGCGGGATCACCCCCGGTGTGCTGATGGAAGGTGTGCGCTTCTTTGGCGGTGGTGCGCGGACTCAAAGCTTGGTCATCTCCAGCCAGTCCCGCACGGTGCGCTTTGTGGACACCATTCACCAATTCGGTAAGCCCTCGGTTCTGCAACTGAAGTAAGGGCTGACGGTTTGTAGTGGCTTGCTGAGGTCGCTTTGGCGATCGCGGCAAGCCATTGCCATGTCTACAGGTCTCGCCCTGTCTATGGGTCGATCGCGCCTCAGACTGCCAACAGCAAGTTTTGGTCAGATGCCAATGGCCAAAAGATGGTTAGCCGAAAACCAGAAATTGACGTTTTGTTGCATTCACGAAGTCGATCGCCGTTTCGGTAGCCTTAGCCTCAGACCAAACTCCCCCAGCAATCGTTTGATCATGACTCAACCAGGGGGTATAGCTAACCAGCGGTTGGCGATCGCTCCCCCCTTTTCTTAAAATCCCTGGCATAAAATCCCTGAAATTTGGCTAATCCAAACCCAGCTTGGCCCAATCAAGTGTCAAAGTTTCTATAGACCGATCGCCCGACGATTGGTAAATCCGTTAAAGTCGAACTTTCAACGCCGTTTGAGTACGTTTTAGCAAGAGGCCATATGAATATTGCTGTGATCGGACTGAGCCACAAGACGGCTCCGGTTGAAGTGCGCGAAAAATTGAGCATTCCCGAACCACAGGTCGAGGCAGCAATCGCCAGCTTAAGGAGTTGCTCCCATGTGGAAGAAGTGGCGATCCTCAGCACCTGCAACCGACTAGAACTCTATTGCGTTCTGAGTGAGGTCGATCGCGGCGTGCAGGAAGTGGTTGAAATTTTGGCAGAGCGCAGTAAGCTGCCCTTGGAAGCCTTGCGCCACCACCTGTTTGTTCTGTTGCGCCAGGATGCGGTGATGCACCTGATGCGGGTGGCGGCCGGCTTGGATAGCTTGGTGCTTGGTGAAGGTCAGATCCTCTCGCAGGTGAAAAACGCCTATAAACTCGGCCAAGACTACAAGGGAATTGCCCGCATCTTGAATCGATTGCTGAAACAGGCAATCACCGCCGGTAAGCGCGTCCGCACTGAAACCAGCATCGGCACGGGAGCCGTGTCCATCAGTTCCGCCGCCGTGGAATTGGCGCAACTGAAAGTGCCGGATTTGTCGCCCTGTCGCGTGGCCATTGTTGGGGCCGGCAAAATGTCTCGCTTACTGGTGCAACATTTGCTGTCCAAGGGCGCAACCCAAATTTCGATCGTCAACCGATCGCTCGAACGGGCAGAAGAACTGGCTCGCCGTTTTCCGGATGCGAAGTTGAATCTGCACCCCCTGCCAAGCATGATGAGCACGATCGCCGCTTCAGACCTCGTGTTCACCAGCACCTCCGCCACGGAACCCATTCTCGATCGCGCCAAGCTGGAAGCCATCTTGCCCGAGCATCGATCGCTGATGCTCTTTGATATTTCCGTGCCCCGAAACATTGCCAGCGATGTGAATGAGTTGCCCGGCGTGCAAGCCTTTGACGTGGACGACTTGAAAGAAGTGGTGGCCCAAAACCACGAAAGCCGCCGCAAAATGGCGATCGAAGCCGAAGCCCTGCTTGACGAAGAAGCCGAAGCCTTCGAAGCCTGGTTGCAATCCCTAGACACCGTTTCCACCATCGACAGCCTGCGCCGCAAAGTCGAAACCATCCGCACCCAAGAACTCGAAAAAGCCCTGTCTCGCCTGGGGTCAGAATTTGCCGAAAAGCACCAGGAAACGATCGAAGCCCTCACCCGTGGCATCGTCAACAAAATTCTGCACGATCCCATGGTGCAACTGCGCGCCCAGCAAGACATTGAAGCCCGCCAGCAGGCCATGCAAACCCTGCAAGTGCTGTTCAATCTAGAAACCGCCGACAGTGCCGCCTAGGCGGCCTCAGTCGCTGCCAGACCCTTAGAAATGACGGGTGGCTTGAGCAACCGCCCGTCATTCTGAATCGATGGTTTTTGAGACTATTCTTTTTGAGACGATTCAATAACAACGATCACGCTTGCTGCGGTGCGATCGTTGTTATTGAATTGGTTACTGAATTGCTTAGCTCAAGACATTGCTTGGCTAAAGCATTTCGCAACAAGGATACAGGTTGAGGCATTTTTCAAGAACGGCCGTGAGCTGAGGGATGGCGCGATCGCGATGCCTCGCCCAAGTCTTATGTCCATTGAGATCGCTTGAGATGAGGTTGCTTGGGATCGCTAATACAGCCGCCGATGAAATTACCAACAACGATCACCCACAACTATTTCAATTGCATTGGTTCAGAATTGATCAAATCACTACCTACAAGGTGATAACCCTTTTGGGAAGCCAACTCAACAATTTGTTGAATATTCAAGCTCCGTACCCAACTCATTTCCTCGTGGGTTAGGGTTTGGGATTGCAGGTAATGGATCATAGAAATAAGATCAATACCCAGATCGCTCATAAAGTGCATGATTTTGAAGCTCCTGCAAGATGGCTAGACATAACCTTCGTGTCAGTTATGTTGAGGTGCTTTGAAACGTCAAAAGCGGGTGGCTTGATGGGGTTCCAGGTCGCTCAACAGGGGTTAGAAAATAGCCCGGAGAAAGTTTGGGCAAGGGGTCGCCAAGGGAGATCAAGTCTTGGCGTTGGCATGAGTGGTTGTTAAGGAAAGTAATGCGATTAATTTCAAAGATTGAAAAATTCTAACAAACAACAGCGCCTAAACGCGGAATTTTAGCACCCCTAAAGCAACCGCGACTGATATATTGCGAGTCTTTGAGCATTGCGGTTAATTTCTTTGGAAAATTTTTGTACTGCTCTTAGGAAAACTTCATCAAGAGTCTGTAAACATATTGTAATTGCCTCGTAAATATTTTGGAAATGCTCAGGCAGTATTCAGAGATTTATTCTCTGGCTGGATACTCAGACTGTGGTGAGTTGTGATGGCTAATGGTCTGGATTACCTCAATCTCTGAAGTGCGTGGTTACATGTTCAATTGGGCCACGAGTCGTTTTCGTCATCGGCTGTAATCGCGAGTTGTGACCGATGAACGCTAGGAGCGCCGATCGCTCAGGGGTTTCGCTGGGTGCAGCTTGGTTTAGCCTCTTTGAGCTTTGTGCTGGTTTTTGCGAGTTGAATCGGGTTTGTGCGAATACGGGAGAGCAATCATGGGGATGTTGGTAGCAGAGGGGCTGCAAAAGTCCTATCAAGTGGCCCTGAAAGCGCCGGGGCTGCAAGGGACGATCGCCCACTTTTGGCGACGACGCTACCGAACGATCGAGGCTGTGAAGTCTGTGTCGTTTTCGATCGCCCCCGGCGAGGTGGTGGGTTTTTTGGGGGCCAATGGGGCCGGCAAAACCACCACATTGAAAATGCTGGCGGGGCTGATTTATCCCTCCGGCGGTCGGGTGCGGGTGGCGGGCCATGAACCCTTTGCCAGAGAGTCGGCGTTTTTACATCAAATTGCCCTGGTCATGGGGCAAAAGCAACAATTAATTTGGGATTTGCCCGCCTGGGATTCGTTGCGGATTAATGGGGCGGTGTATGGCCTGAGCGATCGGGAACTGACCCAGCGGGTGGGCGAGCTGAGCGAACTGTTGGCGCTGGAGTCCAAACTGACGCAGCCGGTGCGTAAGCTGTCTTTGGGCGAGCGGATGAAGGCGGAGTTGCTGGCGGCGCTGCTCCATCGGCCGGCGGTATTATTTTTGGATGAGCCGACCTTGGGGCTGGATGTGAACGCCCAGGCCAACTTGCGGGATTTCTTGCGGGAATATAACGAGCGCTATGGGGCGACGATTTTGCTTACGTCCCACTACATGGGCGACATCACGGCCCTATGCGATCGGGTGTTGTTGATTCATGAGGGGTCGTCGATCTATGACGGCAGCCTCTCGGGGTTGGTCGATCGATTCGCACCCTATCGGGAAGTGCGGTTAGAGTTGGCCCAACCGATGACAACGGCCCAACTTCAGGATTTTGGGGAGGTGGTGGCGATCGAGGGGCGATCGGTGCAACTGCTGGTGCGACGAGAGGTGCTGACCCCAACGATCGCCCGCCTGCTGGAGCAGTTGCCGGTGCAAGACCTGAGCGTGACGGAACCCCCGATCGAAGACATTATTGGTCAGGTGTTTCGTTCAGGCTCGGCGACTGAAGCGCAACCGGATCCAGCTTAGCGGCCGCCAAGTTCAAGGTCGTGAGCCGCTCATAGGCGCGATCGACCGACAGGGCCCCGCGCAAAAAGCCCACACTGGCCCCCGGGCAGCAATGGGCCAGGTTGACCGGCGAAAAGCGATCAATCAAGGCCTGAACCGATCGTAGTTGGCGGAACCAATGGAAGGTTTTGGCGGTTTTGAGGGGCATCAACTCCCCCTGGGGCGTGGGCAACAGATGACGACCACTAAACAAAATGCCCCCCGCCCGATCGAGCCAAACGCAGGCCGAGCCGGGCGTGTGGCCCGGAGTCCAAATCACGCGCAGTTCTGGACTCAGGGTCACTTCTTCCCGAAACGTGGTCACCGGCAAATTGGGCAGCAGATAGGCCTCCTGTTCTTGCACCACCAATTCGCAGCGAGCGGCCGCGGACTGGGCGGCCGGCTCGCCCTCCTCAAGGGTTGTGGCCGGATTGCTGAAGGCCCGATGCAAGGCCCGCACGGTTTGCAGCGGGCCAAAGGAACTGCGGTGGGTAAAAATCCACCAACGCACTCCCCCATGCTGGGCCAAAAAATCTGCCGTTTCCTCATGCCAAGGTGGACAATCGATCAGAATATTGCCTGGCAGTTGATGGGCTGGTTGATGAGCTGAAGAATGATCTGAATGATTTGAGTGATCTGATGGATCCGTTGGATTCGTCAGATTATGAACCGATTGAGTAGGATCATCAGTCGGTTGCTTGAACCCAGTCGGCTGATGAGCGGATGGAACTGATGAATTTGATGAATTGGCCGGTAGGCCATTATGGTCGGCCGAGTCAGCAGGGTTGATCGAGTTTCCTACAATGAAATAAGCAGTCCCGCCTAACGTGTCGCGGTTGGGTGGAAAGGCATAGATCGAATCGAAAACAGCCTGCGGTGGCTTGGGCATCAGATGATTGTTTGGCTAGTGTTGATCGGCATCGTCGCATATTTTATTGTCCGCCAGAGCGTTAGCGGCATCACACGCGCCTCCGTGTGGGTGTTGTGGTTGGTGATGATGGCTCCGGCCTTGATTTGGACGGCTTGGACGCTGGCCAATGGCCCCGGCCAGCCCGTGCCGCCCTGGTTGGCCCTGCCGCCGTTTATTGCCTGTCCGTTGATTTATGTGTGGTTGGTGCAACAGGGGCGATCGGCCCGGCCCCAACAGCCCACCAATGGGGATTTGGAATCCCCCATTTCGGTGCTGGCGGATCCCAGCAGTCCCGCCGAAGCCCTGGCCCTGGCCCAAGCCCTTGGCTCTGCCAAAATTTCGCCCCGCCTGCTCGATCGCACCGAAGAAG
This sequence comes from Limnothrix sp. FACHB-1083, assembly GCF_014696485.1. NCBI lineage: Bacteria > Bacillati > Cyanobacteriota > Cyanophyceae > Pseudanabaenales > Pseudanabaenaceae > Limnothrix > Limnothrix sp. FACHB-1083. The sequence continues at coordinate 309,454 of NZ_JACJQD010000004.1, forward strand.
CCAGCCTGCAAGATTGCTTTCCCTGGTCGGTGTTTTACCTCAGCAGCGTGGAACATCGTCCCCAAGCGGCCCTCTGCTATGGGCAATTGCGGGCGGAACCGGCCCTGGCTTACCGGACGGTTTGCGACAAAATTCGCCAAAAGTTTAGCGATCGATTCCTGGTGATTTTCCAAGAAGGGCAAAACGGTAAGCCCTTCTTTGCCCTGGTTCCGAATCCTCAACGCACGCCCTTGGGCCAGGCCCTGAGCAAAGAACCGCCCCTCTGGAAACAGATGGTTTGGTCGGTGGGGTTGCTGGGGTTGTCGCTGCTGTCCATGACCCTGATGGGGGCGGAGATGCTGCGGAACCCGAAGCTAGATTTGGTGCGAGATTGGGCCTTTATTCAGTCCGGTGCGCCCTACGCGATCGGGTTGTTGTTGGTTTTGGGGGCCCATGAACTGGGGCACTACTGGGCCGCCAAGCGCCATCGGGTGTCCGTTTCGTTGCCGCTGTTTATTCCGATTCCGGCCCTGCTGGGAACCTTGGGCGCGTTCACGCCCCTGCGATCGCCCATGCCCCACCGCCGCGCCATGTTTGATGTGGGCTTTTGGGGGGCGATCGGGGGGCTGTTGGTGGCCCTGCCCCTGTTGGTTTGGGGGTTGGCCCACTCCACGGTGGTGAATCCTTTGCCCGGCTCGGGGTTGCTGAATTGGCGCTCGATCGACCCTAGTTACTCCATCGCCCTGACCCTAATTAGCAAAGCCACCCTCGGCGCGGCCCTCACGCCCGGCAAGGCGATCGCCCTCCACCCGATCGCCCTGGCGGGCTACATCGGCCTTTGGTTAGGGGCCTTTCACCTGTTGCCTCTTGGTTCCTTGGATGGGGGGCGCATTGTTCGCGCTATGTTGGGAACCCAAGGAGCCATGCTGGTGGGACACATCACCCGGTTTGCTGTGTTGGCCCTGGCCTTGGCCCGTAGCGAATTCCTGGCGCTGGCCCTGTTGGTCTTCTTTTTGCCTGCCATTAGCCAACCGGCCTTGGACGATGTGACCCCGCTGGACGATCGACGGGATGGATTGGGCTTTTTGGCCTTGGCATTGTTGGTATTGGTGGTGCTGCCTGCGCCGCGTTTGTTGCTGAGTTGGTTGAGCTAAGGGGTTGAGCTAAGGGGTGGCCAGGGTGCTGGATTGGCCACGGGCTGCCACACCCAAGGACTCCCGGATTTAGGACGATCGCCTCCGAAACAATAGCTAGTCACTCGGTCAGAGCCGGGGATCAACATCGACTCGCAATTGACTCGCAACGGGTTCGGAGGCTGTCTACATGAGTTCTTCCCGCAGCAATTTTGGTGAAACGGGCGATCGGGGCCGGGCAGCGGTTTGGGTTCCGGCCCTGGTGGTTCCCTTGGTGGCTCCTCTGGCCTTGGCGGCCAGCCCCGCCCAAGCCGTGACCCGCGCCACAACCCCGGTTCCTTGCCCTGTGACCGAAGCGGGCCAACCCCAGGCTACCTGTGCCAGCTTGGCGGAACCCGAAGCCCCGATCGCCGCCGCCGAGGCCACCGACCGCGCCGATCTGACCTTTGCCACCGCCAACATCAGCACCGGAGAAGCGATCGGTCTGGAGCGCACCCTTGGGGGCCTCAGTTGGTTGCTGATTGCTTTGGGAACGGCTCCCTTGGCCATGACGGCGGCCCTCTGGTTGGGGCGACGCAAGGTGGTGAATCATTTGGTGCAGTCGGTGCGCCACAGCCTGAAGGATTTGGGCGATTTGGAAGCTCGGGTGAAGGTAGCTCGCCATCGGGCCGATCGCAGCCTGCAAGACCTGCAAGACCAGGTGGAACGCACCAAAATCTCGGCCGCCGCGTTGATTCATGAGCTGGAAACCCATGTGGCCGCCGTCAAGGGAACTGCCAACCAGGAACTAACCCAGTTTCAAGAACGGTTGGCCAGCGATCGCCGGGTTTCGCGTCACCAAATTGCGGAACTGGAGAAGGAATTTATTTCAAATATGCAAATTTTGGCGGGTCAAGCCGATCGCCAAAAGGCCTACATCATCCAAGAATTTACGCAAAAAGCGCCTCAAGAATTGCTGGCTTTGATTCAGCCGCAAATTCAGCAGGAATTGCGCACTTTGGTGGAGCAGTTGGTGTCTTTGCAGATGCAACAGATGCCGATGTTGGCTCCCACGGCGTTGCCCGCGAATGCCGATAATATTGCCGATCGGGCTGAACAACTGTTCCGTAACGGTGATCCGGAAGGGGCCTTGGCGGAATATGACAAGGCGATCGAGCAACAGCCGGACTGCTACGCCGCTTGGTGGGGAAAAGGGGTGGTTTTGGAAGCATTGCAGCGCTATCCAGCCGCGATCGCTGCCTACGATCGAGCCGTGCGCCTGAAGCCCGACAGCTACGAAAGTTGGCACAATCGCGGGCTGGTGCTGATGCGGCTGGGCAAATTTGAAGAAGCCGCCACCTCCTACCACCAGGCGATCGCCCTGAATCCCAATCACCCGGAACTGTGGCTGCATCAGGGATTAATCCTCAGTAAGTTGCAGCAAACCGATCAAGCCCTCAAGTCCTATAACCAAGCGATTTCCCTGAATCCTGATAGCCACGAAGCTTGGTATAACCGGGCCAATGCCCTGGCGCGGCTGCAACGGCCCCAAGAGGCCCTGCAAGCCTACGATCGGGCGATCGAGCTAAACGGTCAAAATGCCAGCGCCTGGCACAATCGCGGCATTGTGCTCACCCAGTTGGGCCAGTTTGCCGCCGCCCTCAGTAGCTATGACCAGGCGATCGACCTCGATCGCGCCGACCCGGAAACTTGGTACAGCCGGGGCAATGTGCTGGTGCGGTTAGACTGCTACCCCGAGGCGATCGAGTCCTATAACCAGGCGATCGCCCTCAATCCGCAGCATGAGCGGGCCCAGCGGAACCACAGCCTGCTGAGCGATCGCTTGGCCCAAGAGGCTGCCGCCCTGCAAACCGGTTAGCGCCCCTTTGCCCTGGGCCCGTAAGCCTGCCAAGCCAAATCCACCAGCCCGCCCATGGCCGCGATCGCCACGATTGGGCTGCCCTTGCGACCTTCCACGCAAATGTGGGACACCTGGGCATCGCGCAATCGGGCCTTGGTGGTGTCCACTTCCACAAACCCGGCCGGGGTGGCAATCACCAGGGCCGGGTTAATTTCTTCCGCCTCAATTAGTTCAATCAGTGCCAGCAGGGCCGTTTGCGACTCGCCCACCAAAAAGATGGCCTCCGGGTAACGCCGGGCCAGGGTTTGAATTCCCCAGGCGGCCTTGGTCAGGGCCTGTTGCGGCCGGACGATCGCCTCCGTGGCACAAAACACCGGATTGGCAAAGGTCGCCTGAATAGCGGGGGCAATCCCCACCTGCACCATCGGCACATCCACAATCACCGTTGTCCGCGCTGCCAGGGCCGCCGCGCCCGCACTGAGCGATCGCTCGGAAAAGCTCAGGCAACTGGCATAGTCAAAATCTGCGGTGGCATAGATCACCCGACGCACCATCTCGTATTCTGCTGGTGAACGATCGCCCCGATCGCCCAACTCCCGATCGATCAGAGCCAGGCTCTGTGCGTCCGTGATATGCCACTCCATCATCAACAACTCGTGCCAACTCAGCTTGGGCGGGCCATGGCCCCAACCCTGCTCTAATTTCACCCACCAAAGACACGGTGGCAACGATCGCGATCGCCCCGATGCTGAATTGGAGCACCGATCGCTAGAAAACTATCGCTAAAAAACTACCGCTAAAAAACGATTGCTAGAAAACTATCGCCAGAAAACGACTGCTAGAAAACGGTTGATTAACCTGTAGCCCCAAAACTGGGTTTCATTGCCTGATCCTAAGTTTCGGCCTCTGAAGGGGGGCGACCAAAGACCGGCGACAGGAAAGCCACCAACGCCCCGATCGCGAATCCGGCAATGTTGCGCACCAGGGGCAGCCAGTCCGCCGTGCGGGTCACCACCGGGCCAATGCCAAAGGCAATGAACAAAATGCCCCACAGCGGCGACAAAATCAGCGCCCATTGCCAGGAAATCCATTCGCCGGCCTTGCGCGGGTGGGCCGCAAAACCACAAATCACGCCGCCCAGCACCGAAGTCACCAGGGTTAGGATCCATTGCTCCTGGGGCAAACCGGGCACAAACTGACAGCCCCCTTGGCGCAGGCAACCCATCACCGATTCCAGTGATTGGACGATCGCCTGATTTTCCCCGTTTTCGCGCACAAAGAACTGGTTACCGTAGCGGGTTTGCAGCTCAATCCAAAAGGTGCGCGGAAAGACGCTATAAAAATCGCCACCCACATTGAAGTTCAGCAAGTTGCCCCCCCGGGAGTCGGCCACCACCAGCAGGGTCTTGTTGTCCACATCCCAAAACCGCTTCACGGCCAGGCCGGGCGTTTGGTCAAATTGGGTCAAAACACGCAATTTCCAGCCGGTTTCCGCCTCGAAGTCCGCCAGGGTTTGGGCGAGTTTTTGCTCTTGGCCACTGGGCAACTGGTTGGCCAAGTCCACAACGGTGGTGAACTCCTTGGGCAGCAGGTCGGGGTTGTCGAAGGCTTGGGCGGGGGCCGGTGCGGCGATCCAGGCGATCGCACAAAGCACCAACGATCCCAGCGTGGCCATCAACCACTGCGACCAGCGGCGGGAAACCAGTTGTGTTGCCTGTTGCATAGGGACGCGCTCCAAAAGCCAGGGCGGAAGGATGGGGGACAAAATCGAATGGGGAAAAGAACTGAAAACCCTTGGTCTGTGGGGCAATCAAGGGGCCGGAGGATGGAAACCGTTGATTAATCGCAACAGTTCTTTACAGTCCATTAATGTAACTCAATGGTAAGGATCAATCCCCACTACAGTCAATTGCCTGGGGCCGATCGCCCCGATCGGGACGGAGCACAGCAACTTCCAGCCATCGCCAATCGGGCATCATAGGGCCAGGCTTGTTTTTGATTGGGTTTGGCTAAATTTCGGCTGGCCCACGGGCCATGATTGGCCGCTAGATCAACCCGCTGTGTTGCAAGGGGAGTAGGTGCTCGATGTCGTCGGTATGGCAATGGTTTGTGGCCGGTGGGGCGGTGATGGTTCCTTTGGCGGGTTGTGCGATCGCCACGATCGCCCTGGCGGTGGAGCGGGGCCGGTTTTGGTGGCGTTTGGCCCAGGAACAACCGCTCCTAATTCGGGAGGCGCTCGTGTTGTATGGGCGGGAACCCGATACCGATCGCACCCTGCGTTTGTTGCGATCGGCTCCAGAGGATTGGCCGATCGTGCAGATTTTCCTGGCGGCGCTCACGCTCGATCGCCCCACCCCCGAGGAGTTTCGATTAGCCCTTGACAGCGCTGCCCAAGCCCAACTGCCTCAACTCAAGCGGTTTGGTACGGCTTTCGACACGATCGTTGGCATTGCGCCCCTCTTGGGCCTGTTGGGCACGGTGTTGGGCTTGATGGGATCCTTTGCGGCCCTCCGCTGGGACAGCATCGGCTCCACGGGCGGCCCCAATGGCGCGGGCATCGGTTCGGGCCTGAGCGAGGCGTTGGTGTCCACGGCCACGGGCCTGGTGGTGGCGATCGGGGCGTTGCTGGTGGCGAATGTGTTTCGGAGTTTGTATCGGCGGCAGGTGGCGGCGATCGCCCAGCATTGCGGCCAGCTTGAATTGCTCTATCGTCATCATTGGGAAACCAATGGCGGGGTTCCCTTCGATTTAAGTTGACTGAAATGATTTGAGTTGATTGAAATTGTCTTGAATCGCCGTTGATTGCTGCTGATTTGAGTTGATTGAAATTGTCTTGAATCGCCGTTGATTGCTGTTGATTACTGTTAATTTCTATTAATTTCTATTAATTCTCATGCCGCGTCGTCGCACAGCCAATCCTCAACCACGCCCCTGTGAACTCTGCCAGGTTCTGTCATTGGTTCGCTATCGAATTCAGGTCGATCGCACTGATCAATGGGTTTTGGCCTGTCCCCGTTGCCAAAAACAGCAAAGCGCCACCAATCCGCACTATCGCTATGGTGGCACTTGGAAGGCTCGTTAATTAGACCTCTTGCGCGGATCAATGTATTAAGCCTGTCGTGCTAGTAGTAGCGTGGCTGCCTTAATCCGTTGGGTTGAATTACATGGCTGTTACCGTCACCTGATCGTTAAGCAGCAAGATGCTCAAGCCCCTTGTTACCACGACTGGCTCCGCAACTTTGACCCAATGCATTAAGCCTGTCGCGCTAGTAGGTTGGGTTGAGGTACGAAACTCAACAGCAATAAGGTTCATGCTGATCTGCTGTTCAGAGATTTCAAGCGCAATGAGCACTAATCGCAGCCTAGACTTTCGCGGGTGCTGACACCGGTTTTTTGATTGATGCCGCTGGCGACTTTGCAAAGTTGGGCCACGTCGTACCGATCGATTAATGCATCGGTGAAGTCGGCTCCCTCGATCGTGGTGTCGGCCAAAATTGAGCGCGTAAAAATTGCCTCACGGGCGATCGCTTGGGTTAAGTCTGCCCGTTCCAACACCGCGCGATCGATCAAAGCGCCCGTTAAATCCGCACCTTGCAGGTTGGCTCGCAGCAGGGTGGCTTGGGTGAGGGTGGCATTGCTCAAGTTGGCTCCCGCCAGATTGGCATCGCGCAAATCGGTGGCCAAAAAAGCTGCGCCCACCAAGTTTTCACCGGCAAAATTCTGCCCTTCCTGGTTGGTTTTGCTGTAGTTGCCCATCGCTTGGGCGGGCAAGGCTCCCAACAAAACCCACAACAGGGCCAGCCCCAACACCAGGATTAATCGTTTGCTGATGTTTTTACCAATGTTTTTACCAATGCTTTGGATTCCCAGGTTTCGGAGATTGATCATGGCCAATTACCGGTTGATGTCGTCGGAGGTCGCAGTGGAGAATTCCGGCTCGATCGCCCCGCGCCAATCGGGACAAGGATCGGTTCCTGACCAACCAAAGGGGTGAATGCCGCAAATCAGCCTTGCCCGTCGATCTCGGCTGTAACCGTAGGCGATGCCGTGATAGTTTTCGCAGCCCCGACAGACGGCCGGTTGATGGGGGGTGCTGGCTTGGCTAAACCCCAGTTGCGATCGCAGCAAGTAGCGTTGGTTTTGGGCCCGATGCCAACCTTCACAAAATCGCTTCATGCCCTGCGCATTGGCCCGCTGAAACAAATCGCGATCGGCCATGGTCGTCCTCCTATTCTCGATGCCAGGCGGTTTCACCGGGGCGATCGATCAACACAATGCCCTGAGCTTTCAGCTCGTCGCGGATCCGATCGGACTCGGCAAAGTTTTTGGCCTTGCGGGCGGCCGTCCGTTGGGCAATTAAGGCCTCAATTTCCGCATCACTGGGGCCGGCCGGGGTTTCCGTTGGGGTTTCCGCTGTGGCCACCAGGCCCAACACATCCGCCAAATGCACCAAGGTTCGCCACTGCTGGGCGATCGCGGCGGCATCTTGGGAAAATTGCCCCTCATGGACGCGCAGATTCTTTTCTCGGCGCAACTCCTTCGCCAGCTCAAACAGCACGGCCAAGGCTTCCGGTGTGTTCAGATCGTCATCCATGGCCGCCCGGAATCGATCAAGCGCCGTGGGGTCATAGGTGGACGCACCGTTGAGATCCCCTAGCCCCTCGAACAACAGCCCCTCTTTGAGCGTATTCCAAGCATTTTTGGCCGCCTCGATCGCCTCCCCCGTAAAGTCCATGGGCTTGCGGTAGTGACCTTGCAGCACAAACAACCGCAGGGCCATCGGGTGAGGCCCCTCCGGTGCATCCAACAGGGCGCGGATGGTTGTGAAGTTGCCCAAGGATTTCGACATCTTCTCGCCGCCCACGTTCACCATGCCGTTGTGCAACCAGAACCGGGCTAGGGAATGGCCCGTGGCCGCTTCCGATTGGGCAATTTCGTTTTCGTGGTGCGGAAAAATTAAGTCACCACCCCCCACGTGGATATCAATGCTTTCGCCCAACTCTTGGCGCACCATGGCGGAGCACTCAATGTGCCAGCCTGGCCGGCCGGGCCCCCAAGGGGACTCCCAGGCCGGTTCGTCGGGTTTGGCTCCTTTCCAAAGGGCAAAGTCGAAGGGATCTTGCTTTTTGGTGGTTTCGTCGTCCGTGCGGCCGCTGGCTCCGGCTTGCAGGTCGTCTAATTTGCGGCCGGAGAGCTTGCCGTAGTCCGCAAATTTACGCACTGCAAAATACACATCGCCCCCGGCCGCATAGGCCACGCCCTTGGCTTCCAATTCGGCAATCAAGCGCTGAATGCCGTTCAGGGTGTGGGTGGCGCGGGGATAGGCATCGGCTTCCCGAATGTTGAGCCGGGCCATGTCTTCAAAGTAGGTTTCGGTATAGCGATCGGCGATCGCCTCCATGGAAACCCCTTCGTTTTTGGCGCGATTAAGAATTTTGTCGTCAATGTCGGTGAAGTTTTGCACATAGCGCACGTCATAGCCCCGCCATTGCAAAAAGCGCCGCAGGGTGTCCCAAACGATGTATGACCGGGCATGGCCCAAATGGCAGTGGTCATAGACTGTTACGCCACAGCAATACATCCGCACCCGACCCGGCTCGATCGGCTCGAAGGGTTCTTTGCGACGGGTGAGGGTGTTGTAAAGCTGGAGCGACATGGGGAATTGGAGGGGCGGTCTGACGGTCTAAGTGATCTAAACCAATGCTCGATCTCAAGGTTCGATCTCAAGGCTTGATTCGGATGCCAATGTCGGAGATCGACCATGAATCGATCATGGATCGATATGGATTGATGTCGAGCAAGAGGGGCGATCGCGCTTATCCTATCCCAATCCTGAGGGCCCTAGCGCTTGTCGTCGGGGCGATCGATGCTGATTCAATTTTATGGGATTGCTTTCAAGGGATCTCTAATTTTCTCGCCTGGCCCGCCTTGGACTTTGCTCGCTAGTCTGCAACTTCAATGATTTTCTGGCGACCCGCTTGGCCAACTTTGATCGTGATTGCTGATTTGCTAACGCCTAAATGGGCCGCGAGGAGTTGAATTAACTCGCGATTAGCCTTGCCATCGATCGGGGGAGATTTTAAGAAAATGGTTAGCCCCCCATCGGCTTCTTCAACAATTTTCTGTTGTTTGCTGTTGGGTTTGACTTTTACGGCCAGTTTCATCATTAGTTTGAAGTCTAATTGTTCGCTTGAGGGCCATCAAAGCGCCACAGCAGATCGGTGAATGAACCGTGAATTAGCCCTTGAGGCTGGGTTGATAGCTGCTGTGGATGCGACCGGCTCCTTTGTATTGGGAAAAATAAGCTTGCGCCACCCGATCGCCCTGATCCGACAAAAAATCAACCGCAATTCTTCCCCGCCCCTGTTCATAGCCGGAACTGTGAAGATAGCAAGGCTGCCCGATGGTTTTTCCTAAATACAGCGCCACATGGTTGGTTTTGGTGGGCATTCCAAAAAAGAGCAAGTCGCCGGGTTGCAGGTTTTTTAGTTCAACCGGCTCGGTGAATTCCTGTTGTTGATATGAATTACGCGGCAACCAAACGCCCACACTCATAAAGGCCGCTTGAATGAGGCCAGAGCAGTCATAATCAGGGGCGATCGTGCCGCCCCAAAGATAGCAATGGGGAACGGCCATGGCCGCTTGGGCAAAGGCGATCGCCTGGGGAATTCGATCGACAATGGCCGATCTCGACACGATCGGGGCCCGATAGGGGCCAATGGCCGGGGCCAGGTGAGCCAAAGCGGCCAGGGGCAACCAAGCAGCATAGTCATCCTCGCAAAGCACCACCTCGATCGCCCCTTGATTGAAATCCCCGTTGGCTCCCGAATTGGCCTCCAGATTGGCTCCCGAATTGGCTCCTGCACCAGCGTTCAAGCGTGCTGCCAAATCCGCCGACAGTTGCCGAAACCACAGTTGCCGCCCGGGAGCCACCTGGGTGCTCAGTTCTTCCCCGTCGGGCCGGGTGAATAGGTCTAGGGGTTCGGTGCAGCGATACTCCGGGCGATCGGGAATCGGTTGGCCCAAGTCAGCCAGCACGCGATCGAGGGCGATCGAGGTCATGGAAGGTCTCCGGTGCAAACAAGGACGATCGCCCCAAGCATAGGCGAGAATCGTTGGGTTCACGCCAAACACCGTAGGCATGATTTTTTACCAACAGGATGGGGAACTGGAGCGGTTGGGAAAACAACTGCTCGATCGGCTATGGATCCAATATCCGCTGTTAGCCCGCAACCAATTGGCCCTGACCTGGTGGGTTTACGATCCGCCCTACATGGTGAACACGGGTGGGGCCCTGGCTCCGGCGGATTTTTGGGCCCATCCGGTACGTGGGTTCAGCTATCGCGGTGTGGAGCGCATTTATCCGGCCAGCGTGGTCAAGCTGTTTTACGCGGTGGCCGTGCAGGAATGGTTGGAAAAGGGCATGATTTCGCCCACGGAAGAGGTCGATCGGGCCTTGCATGATGCGATCGTCAATTCCAGCAACGATGCCACGAGCTATTTGGTGGATGTGTTGTCGGGAACCACCAGCGGCCCGGAGTTGCCAGCGGGCCCCTTTGAAACCTGGCAACAGCAACGACAAATCGTGAATCGCTATTTGCAATCGTTTGGTTGGGAAGAGTTCCAAACTATTAATGTTTGCCAAAAAACTTGGGGTGATGGGCCCTATGGTCGCGAGCGAGTCTTTTTGGCGGCAGACTACAGCAATCGCAATTATTTAACGACGGATGCGGTGGCGCGGCTGCTCCATGCGATCGCGGGTGGGGTGGCGGTGTCGGCGGCGCGATCGCAAATGCTGATGAACCTCCTGGCGCGATCGCTCGATCCGGCCACCGTGGCCAGCTTGGATTCGGATTACAACCAAGTCACCGGTTTTTTGGGGGAAGGATTGCCCCCCACCACGCGCCTGTGGTCTAAGGCGGGGTGGATGAGCCGGGTGCGGTGGGATTGTGCCTATGTGGAGCCGGTGGATGGGCGGCCCTTTGGGCTGGTGGTGGCGATCGATGCGCCTTTGGGCGATCGCGATCGCAGTATTCTGCCCCAAATTGCTCACGGGGCCCTCGAAGCGGTGCGATCGCTCGGAAACCCGGAGCCATCGCGTTAGAATCCAAACTGCCCCTTTGAATCTGGTTGCGTTCCATCCCTTGAATCGTCCTGATCACGACCCTGCACAACCTGATAATCACCCTCACCCTTCCGCTGATTCCGACCAGTCCCATCAGCCCGCCCCCAGCTCTGCCCAGCATCTCGACTCCAATCCCGCTCCCAGCCATGCTCACGGCCATAGCCATGGCCCGTCCCACAGCCACACCCACAACCCGGAAGCGATTCGCAAAATTGTGAATCGTCTGTCGCGGATTGAAGGCCATGTGCGCGGCATCAAGGCCATGGTGCAGGATGGGCGAGATTGCCCCGATGTGTTGATTCAGTTGGCGGCGGTGCGCGGTGCGATCGATCGGGTGGCGCGGGCCATTTTGGATGAGCACCTGAATGAGTGCATTGTGCGAGCAGCACGCGAGGGCAACATTGACGCGGAATTGGCGGAACTGAAAGCGGCGCTCGATCGCTTTTTAATCTAGGGGGAGGTTCGGCAGATGACGGCAACGCCTTCCCCAGCGCCGACCACCGTGGGCGAAGTCACAACAGTGCAGCCGGGAACCCTGTATTTGGTGGCCACCCCGATCGGGAATTTGGAAGATATCAGCTACCGAGCCTTGCGAATTTTGCAGGCCGTGGACGCGATCGCGGCGGAAGACACCCGGCACACGGGCAAGCTGCTGGCTTACTTCCAAATCAGCAAGCCCCAACTGAGCTATCACGAACACAACCAGACCAAAAGGATTCCCGAAATTCTCGATCGACTGCGGGCGGGCCAGGCGATCGCCCTAGTCAGCGATGCAGGTACGCCGGGCATTTCCGATCCGGGCGTGCCATTGGTGGCGGCTTGCGGGGCGGCCGGGTTGTCCGTTGTGCCAGTGCCGGGAGCCTGCGCGGCGATCGCGGGGCTAATTGGCTCCGGCTTACCGACCGATCGCTTTTGTTTTGAAGGATTTTTACCCACCAAGGGCAAAGAACGGCGCGATCGACTGGCTCAACTGGCCCAAGAGGCCCGCACCGTGATTCTTTACGAAGCGCCCCACCGCCTGCGGGAAACCCTGCAAGACCTGGCCAACCACGGCGGCGACCAACGACCGATCGCGATCGCCCGGGAACTGACCAAGCGCTACGAACAGTTTTGGCGCGGTTCCCTCTCGGAGGCGATCGCCACTTGGATTCCCGAGAATCCCGCCTGTCCCATCAAGGGGGAATTTGTGCTCATTTTGGGCGGAGTGCTCCCGGTGGCCCACCAACCCACGGAAGCGGAAATTATCGCCGCTCTGGCCGATCGCATGACCCAAGGGATGAGCCGATCGGCTGCCAGCCGCGAGATTGCCGGCCAACTGAACCTGCCCAAGCGATCGGTCTACGAGCTGTCCCTCAAAATTCCCGATTAGGGCCCGGTCAAAGTTGCCCGATCGCCTTGTGGGTTTGTGGAATCACAATCACCTGCGGTAACCACTGTTTCAGGTGTTGTTGCCAGGCCAACACTTGTTCGGGCTGGGGTGGTTGCGGTGGTTGGCGATCGGGCTTAATCGGCGCGGGCAAGGGCGAAACGGGTTGCATCACGTAAACCAAATGGGGATCGATCGCCGCCACCAACTCAGCCGATCGAGTCAGATCCGCCAGCGTGGTTGCCTCGGAAACAATCGCTTTCACAAACACCCACTTTTGCGCTGCCACCGCCAACCGCAAAAACTCCCCATGGGCCTCCCAGTGGGTTTCGCCACTGACGCTGGGCAGCTTCAAATCCATGCCAATCCAATCCAGCCAAGGCAACAGGAGTTCCAACTGTTGTGGCCGATGGCCTCCGGTTTCCAAATAAACCGGCAGGCTGGAAACAGTCTTCAAGGCTGGTAAGAAATCTTGCAAAAAACGACTGTGCAACAGGGGTTCACCCCCCGTGATGCTGATGCTGTCGTGTAGATGGGGGCGATCGAGCTGTTGCACCCAGTCCAGGAGCTGCGATTGGCTCACGGGGTTGGCAACAGTCACAAAATCCCGCAGACCAGGGGTTTGCTCAATGTCGCAATGATCGGGAGCCACCCAGGTGCGATCGCTATCGCAATAGTCACAGCGCAGATCGCATTGGGCAAACCGGATGAACAGTTGCCGCGTGCCCACGATCGGCCCTTCACCCTGGATTGCTGAAAAAACTTCAATTAACCGTGCCGTCGCCACCCGATCGCTCATGATCTTCAGGCGCTGTTCGCCCGCAAAAAACCGCTAACTATCTTAGACAGCCAGCGGTCTGGATTTAATCAACTCGATTCAAGGAGAAGGCAAACTGCAATCTCCCCAGTCATTGCCCTCGCTGTGATTCAGGGCCGTGATCGGGGAATTTGGCAGGCTACGCACAGCTTCGCTTGCGATTTTTTGTTAAGCGTCGCTTTCGATATACAGGAACAGCAGGGCCATTGTTACAGCAGGAAATACCCAGCCAACAATCGGCACGAAAATCGAAGGAAGAAAAGAGGCTGCCATGGGAAAAGATCCTTATTCTTAATCGAATTCAGAGGATTTCCCATTAACTGTACGAGCTGGCCTCCGGTGTGGCGTGGGGTTGCTAAAGATTTTTAACAAACAAGCGAACCAACGCTTGAATCAAGGCTTGAATCAATGCGGGGAGCCGATCGCCCCCAACATGCCCTGTGATTGGGTTTTGGATCCTTGACCGGAGGCTCAATGCCGCCCTAATCCCAACGGGAGGGCGACAGGGCCTCAAACAGGTTGTTGATCGCCAATGGGTCCAACGTGGGGCGATCGGGATGGGCCTCGGGGGGCAACACGGGCGCAACAATCACCGCCTTGCGGCTTTCGCGGTGGGTTGCCAACTCCATCACCACCGCCTCAATGCTCAGTTCCGCCACCAGGGCCGGCACGGTCAGGGTGACACGGGTTTCCAATTCCCCCAGGCCATTGGGGGGCAACTCCAACAGCCAGCGCGGTGGTTCCAAGATTTGGCGCGTTTGTCGATCGCTCGTCCAAACCTTAATGCAGAGTCGTGAGGGCACCTCCGTCACTCGCAACCGCAAGGTGGCCGTGGTTTCCGCCACCAGAGGATGGGTCAACAGCTCGATCGTGGGCTGTGGAATCGGCATCGTGGGCGGCAAGGTGGCATCGGCGGGCGGCGGCGGTGGTGGGCTGGCTTGGGCAGACCAACCATTGGATCCGTTTTGCAGCGGCAACAGGTCATCCACCAGCACTTCACCGGCCGTCCAGTCCGCATCGGGATCCGGTGGCTCCGGGGCGGGCGCAACCCCCTCTCCTCGGGCCCGCATCCAGGCCCGTAAATCTTGGTCATCGGCCAGGGCCGTGAGCCTTGACCAGAACCGGTGACCCTTGGGCAGCGCATCAAAAGGTGAAGGCTCACTGGGTAAGGGGTCGATTGCCCAAGGGGCCGGGCCGTTGGCGGTGGGAATCGGCGCAGCGGGGGGCAACCCTTGCAAAATGGCAGCTTCTGGCAACTCAACACCGGCGATCGGGGCGGGGGCAATCTCGGGCATGGACGGCGCGGAGTCCATGGACGGCGACATCGATGGCAACATGGGCGCTTTCGCCGGTTGCACAAAGTTCAGCAGCTTCAGATCCAAGCTCTTTTTGGCGGGGGCTTGGGAATTGGGCCGAAACGGCAGGGATTCGTGCGGCAATGCGGCCGGGGCCCGATCGTTCTCTGTGCAATCCTCTGGGCGAAAATCCGGCTCGATCGCCCGCAACAGGGCATCGGCATCGGCGGCCACCGCGAAGGCCTGGCTGGTAAGGGGTTCGGCGCTGGGCAAACTGTGGGGATACAAAGCCAGCTCGCCCAGCATCAAAAAGGTGCTGGCTTCCAGGGGCAATTCCACGGTGCAGGTGAACTGACCCGGCAAGGGGCGATCGCTTGGCCGGCTCCAGCGCGACCCGGCGATCGGCTGGCGCAACCGCACCAACACCCGCTGACTGTTGGGATCGCGCAGGGTTACCCGCCATTCCAAGGTGGGCGGCAGTTGAGCCAGCATGGGAGCCTTGGTTGGTTCGGCCCAATCCAAGCTGCCTTGCAACACCAACTGATCGCCCCAAGCGGTGATGTAGGTGGTGCGATCGAGCCGTAAGTGCAAGGGAGGAAGCTGGCTGGCGGCCACCAGTGGGTCGATCGCTTCCATGGGATCCGGTTCCGCCGGTTCCACCATTTGCTGCAACAGGCGATCGGCAATGCGCAACAGGCGATCGTCTTCCACCTGAATCAACCGCTCGATCGGGGGCGTGAAGGGTTCCGTGGGCGGTAAGGCCGGCAGAGGAATCGATGGGGGCTTGGCCGAGGCTGGCTCTGGGGTAATTTCTGGAGCAACTTCTGAAGCGATTCCTGAAGCGATTCCTGAAGCGATTTCTGAAGCAATAGGCTCTAGCTCCGTGGCCTGGGGAATTTGCGGGGCGATCGAATCGGCCAGCTCGTTCGCTGCGTTCGCTTCCGCCACTAGCTCCGGCATGACCTCTTCAACGGCCCCCTCAGCACCATTCGCGCCATGGGACGGGGAGAATTCATCGGGCGATCGGCTCACCACTTCCGACCCGTTGGATTCCTGGGCCAGTGCATCAGCCGTCGGTTGCGGTTCCACATCCACCCAATCTTCCGCCTCCACGGCCAACACTTGCAGCGTCACCGCATAGCGCCAGGCGGGCCCCGTGGTTGTTGGATCCGCCTCCTCGCCCACCGATTGCCGACAGCTAAATTCCCAAAGCCCCGGCCGCAACACCGTGAACGGAATCACCACCACCAGCCCATTGACATTGGTTTGGGCCGATCGGGACTGGGTGCGTTGGCTAGTGCCCCCGATCGCCCCATCCGGCTGGTAGCCCACACGAATTTCCACTGCCGCATCGGGATAGCTCGATCGGGCAATCAGGCGATAGCGTCCTTCCAAAACTTCGACGCTGGGCGACTCCAGTGGCAACCAAGCCCGATCGCCCTCCTTTTGCAGCAAAAACTCGCAATACTCCATCGACAACGTGCCCCGCAGGGTGAAGATTTAGCGGCGCGCGCAACGCCCAAAGCCAGCACCGTTGACTGGAATTCCTGAATTCAACCCCAAGGTTAAATCCCCGGCCCATCCACAACGGCGCTCAGCGGAAAAAGTGCCCCTATCCTACTCCATTAACCAGGGAACCCTGGGCCACTCCGGGGCATTCTGTCCGTATGGCAATTGACGGAGCAAAGGGGTCTAACTCTCTACAATTCAAAGCTTCTCAGCCGGTGATCCGGGTTCAGGTGTTTTGCCAATAATCTAAGCTCCTTTAAGCTCCTTTTCAGACATTCTCTGAAATTTCTGTTGAGATTTCCCTGCGATTCCTATGACATTTATCGATAAATTACACCGGGCGGCCCAATCGCGCGGGAGTTTGCTGTGCCTCAGTTTGGATCCGAGTTCTGACTTTTTGGAAGCGGCTGTGGCCGACATTGCGGCCGGAGTCGATCGCCCCCTGACGGCCTTGGGAGACTGGCTGCGAACGATGGTGGCCCAAACGGCGGATTTGGTTTGTGCCTATAAGGTGGCGATCGATCCCTATTTGCTATTTGGGGCGGCGGGCTTGGCCCTATTAGAAGACCTGTTGCGGCACACGATTCCGGCAGAATTGCCCGTCATTTTGGATGCCAAACATGCGGACTGGATCAACAGCGGCCTGTTTGCCCGCACAGCGTTCGATCGCTGGCAGGTGGATGCCGTAACGATCGTGCCCTTTTCGGGCCAAGACCACGCCGCGCCCTTTTTGCTCCAAGCCGATCGCGCCCTGTTTGCCCTGTGTTACACCGAAAACCCCTCCGCCCGCGTTTTGCAAGACCCGGCCCCCGAGGCCGAACCCCGCTACCTCAGCTTGGCCCGCGAGGTGCAAACCTGGGGCATTCCCAGCCAAATGGGCTTGGAACTGGAAGCGGCGGATCCGGAAATCTTGCGGCGGCTGCGGGCGGTGGCTCCAGAAGCGCCCATTCTGTTGCGGGGGGCTTGGTCAGGGGCGGGGCTGGCAACGGTGGACTACAGCCAAGACCTGGACGCGGCCACGGGCGATCGACTGGATGCCAATCTGCGCCAAACCCTGCAAGCGGGCCTGGCGGCCGATGGTGATGGATTGATTGTGCTGGTGCCTCGGGCGGCCCTCAGCCACCCGGAACCCCGTCGCCAAATTACGCAACTGCGCGATCGACTCACCCAAGCTCAGACGGCCGTTTGCGGGCCGATCGCGGAAGCCTGCCCCCTTTGGTTGCCCGCTCCCGCCAGCACCAACACCAGCGCCCATCCCCACGCGGAATTGATTGTGCAGCTCTTCGACTTGGGTTGCATTTTGTTTGGTGATTATGTGCAGGCCTCCGGGGCCACCTTTCCCTATTACGTGGACTTGCGGCAAATCATCTCGAATCCCCAAGTCTTTCACAAAATTCTGTTGGCCTATGCCGATCGGGTGGCTCCCCTAACGTTCGATCGCCTGGCCGGCATTCCCTACGGCTCCTTGCCCACGGCCACCGGCTTGGCCTTGCACCTGAACCGCCCCATGATTTTTCCGCGCAAGGAAGTGAAGGCCCACGGCACTCAGCGGGTGGTGGAAGGAAACTTCACCCCTGGCGAAACGGCGGTGGTGGTGGATGACATTTTGATTTCCGGTAAAAGTGCGATCGAAGGAATTGGCAAGTTGGAATCGGTGGGGCTGCGGGTCACTGATTTGGTGGTGTTCATTGACCACAACACGGGGGCCAAGGAACGCTTGGCCGCCAAAGGCTATCGATCGCACGCGGTGCTCACCCTTGGCGAAATTGCCGACACCCTATTTGCAGCAAACAAAATTGCTGAACCCCAATACACCGCCCTCAAGGCGATCGACCATGCTTAGCGCAGGGGATGCGGGTTGGCATTCGACCAGGCTGAAATTGCATAAACTGGCGCAAGTTTATCGACGGATGATGAGTCGATTGATTCTGAGATTTTTGAGCGATGGCCGACTTTACTGCTCTGCCGGAATTTCCTGCTCGATCACCCGCGCCGCCGTCGGGTGCTGCCTTTGGCACAGCCCAGGTCTATCAAACCCAAGCCCGATCGCTGCTGATGCCCGCTTCTGGCTTCATCGGAGCCTACGACTTTACGCTCAATCCCTACCAAGGCTGTCAGTACGCTTGCACCTACTGCTATGCGGCAGCTTTTAGCCCCACGGCTCGGTGGCGGGATGATTGGGGCAATTGGGTGGTGGTTAAAACCAACGCCGTGGCAGTGCTGGAAAAAGAGCTAGAACGCTGGTTTCGGCATCACGACCAACCGCCCAGCATCTATATGAGTACTAGCACTGATCCCTACCAGCCGATCGAGGCAAAAACCCAACTCACACGGGCCCTATTAGCAACCCTGCTTCCCTATCAACCGACACTCGTGATCCAAACTCGCAGCCCGGCGATCGTGCGTGATCTCGATCTGTTGCAGCGGTTCCAGCGGTTGCGAATCAACATGAGTATTCCCACCGGTTCCGAGACCGTGCGGCGGGTGTTTGAGGAGCGATCGCCCAGCATTAATTCTCGGTTTCAGGCGTTGCAGCGTTTTCGCTATGGCATTGCCCTATCACCTGATCACGACGTTTATATTCCCAAACTATCCGTCACCCTCACACCGCTGTTGCCCACGGAGCCGGCCGATTTGCCCAGATTGGTGCAGCGGTTGGCCATTGCCGATCGGGTGGTGTTGCAACCATTCCATCCCGATCGGGGCAATCGGATGCGCCAGGCTTCTACCCGCCCCATCGCTACAGCCCTAAAACAGCGCTTTGCTTGGTGGTACGACTGTGAAGAAAAACATTATGAGCTGCTTAAAAATGATATTTTACGCTTAATTGCTGAAGGGCAATATGATCTAGAGCTTTGTGAACGTCAAGCGGGATTTGGCTATGATTGAAGTCCTGCGGCAATGGTGGAGCGATCGTCAATTGGCGGCGGCCCTCCAGCGGCGAGATTTTCGCCAGGTGCGACTGCTAATTGCACAACGGCAACAGCGCGGTTCAGTTCAGTCACCTTTGGCGCGGCTTTGTGTAGACTTTCTGCAACAGGAGCAGGATTTACGCGAAACGCGATCGCAGCTCAAAACCCTACAACAGGCCCAACGCGCCGCCGCCCAAACTTCCCCCTATTGCGAGCCAAATCCCGATTGCTGCCAAGACCTAAAACAACAACTGAAGCTACGGGCGATCGACCAGGGATTGTGGCAAACCACCGGGCTGCCGGAGGCGGTGTTTCACCCTCTGGAGATCATCCTAACGAAACACCTTGAGCAACGACTTCCTTCCCGGAAGACATCGGCTCAAAAGCAGGCTCTCAGGGATGCTTTAGGAGATTTACGATTGCTAAAAGGTGGAGCAAGTCCCACGTACTGCTTCCAATATTCTGCGGAAGCTTATTTATTAGAATATTTTCTAGAAAATACCCTCTGTCTCTTTATTAGTTGGCTACTGATTTATGAACGTCGACAATTACCAAGACAACCTCGAATTCTGGACTTAGCGGCGGGGCCAGGAACAACGCTGTTTGGGCTGTTGTTGTTGCGGGAATTGCTTGATCCAGGGGTACGATCGCCCGATCAGGTCTTGAACTATTGCTCTGTTGACTGTCAATCTGCCTTTCAAGATATTGGGCATCAACTGCTGAGGCAATGGTCTCTGGCAATGGGAATTAGTAACCAAAGTTATATCCAATTCAAAACGCTCAACCTTCAGGAAGATTCCCGATCACAGTTGCCACAGAAATTTTTTGATTGGATCACAATCGCCCATTGCTTCCCCTGGGATTCCGTGGAGCGTGCAATTTTTCTACAACAATATCAGCGCATCATTAGCCATGGCTTGAGCGATGCGGGCTATGTGTTATTCGTGATTCAAGATAAAAAGTTTCGATCCTTTCAAGGACTCAATGATCGATCGCTGACGGATACCCAAGAAAAAGCTGCCGTCATCACGTTTTTGCGAATGCTGAATCTTGATTTGGAGTGGTATTGCTATCTCAATTCCACCGGTCAGCGATCTCCCTTAGGCAAACAAGAGTTCAAACAATTTGCGATTAAAAATTTGCCTCCGCAGTCTAGGATTAGTCGTCTACGGCGGGATTATGCCGGTGCAACCTTTGATCTGAATTACGGCCTGGATGATTATGTGATTGTGGCGCGGCCGGTGCGGAACCGGTGACGGCTTCCCCAACTGGCATGAAATGATGATTGCCGAAGCGGGGGGATTTTGCTATGATATCTGGGCTTAAGCGGATATGGCGGAATTGGTAGACGCGCTAGATTTAGGTTCTAGTGCCGCAAGGCGTGTAGGTTCAAGTCCTATTATCCGCATGGGTTCAGCGCAGCATGTTGCGAATTGAACGGTTAACTAAATCCTATGACGATCGCCCGGTATTGCGAGGACTGAGTTTGTCCTTGCGACCGGGCGAAATTTATGGGCTGCTGGGCCCCAACGGTGCGGGCAAAAGCACGACGATTAATATCCTGGGTCGCCTGTTGGTGGCTGATGGGGGTGAGTTGTGGTTGGGCGATCGCCCCTTGGCCCAGGCTCCCCGCCACTGGTTGGGAATTGCCCCCCAGGACAACTTGCTCTACAAAAGCCTGACCTGTGCTGAGAATTTAGATTTTTTTGCCAGTTTGTATGGTTTGCGGCAATCGGAACGGCGATCGCGTTTGGCTCAGTGCTTGGCTTGGGTGGGCTTAACCGATCGCGCCGATAGTCCCGTGGAAACCCTCAGCGGCGGGATGCAGCGGCGGTTGAACGTGGCGATCGCCCTGGTGCATCGGCCCAAGTTGGTGATTTTGGATGAACCCACAGCGGGTTTGGATTTGGAAGCCCGTTATGACCTGTGGGCCATGATTCGGGATCTGAAAAAGCAGGGTTTGACGGTGTTGCTGACCACCCATTTGCTGGAGGAGGCGGAGCGCCTGTGCGATCGAATTGGAATTTTGAGTCAGGGGGCGATCGCGCTGGAGGGAACTTTGGCGGAACTGCGGTCGACCATTCCCGCCGCTGAGTTGGTGCGGGTAACGACGGCCGATCGCGCCGGGACGATTGAACGGGTGGAGCAACTGGGCTGGCCTTGGCGGGAAGCTGGGGGAGAGCTGGTGTTGTGGTTGCCGGAGTCCCTCAGTTTGCCGGAGTTGCTGGAGCGGCTGGCGGGCCTGCCGATCGATGGCTTGGCCCGTCAGCCCGTGGGTCTGGAGGCGGTGTATTTGGAAATCACGCGCCGTAGCCTGGCGGTTGGGGCGCGATCCAACTCGGCTTGATTAATCTGCCTGATCAACCTGCCCGATCTCGATCAGTTGACTGACTCACCATAACCGGCTCACCCGCCCGATCGATGGGTTTGATCCACTTGCAGGCCGATTAACCTTGGGTGAGCCGCTCCAGGGTGGGCACAAAGTCCGGATAGGAAATGGCCGCCGCCTCTGCCCGATCGATGGTGGTGGTTCCTTGGGCCACCAACGCCGCGATCGCCAGACTCATGGCAATTCGATGATCCGTGTGGCTGTCCACATCGGCCCCCCGCAGTTGCACCGGGCCGGTAATTTCCAGCCCATCCGGCTGTTCCGTCACCTGGGCCCCCATTTTTTGCAGGGCCGCCGCCATCACCGCCAGGCGATCGCTCTCCTTCACGCGCAACTCTTCCGCATCGCGAATCACGGTTTTGCCTTGGGCCACGGTTGCCGCCACGGCCAAAATGGGGATTTCATCGACCAACCGAGGAATCAGGGCCCCGCTAATTTCGCAACCGTTGAGGGGGCCATAGCGCACCCGCAAATCTGCCACCGGTTCGCCCGCCGCGTCGCGCTCGTTTTCGAGGGTGATGTTGGCTCCCATTTGGTGCAGCACGTCGAGGATACCGGTGCGGGTGGGGTTAATGCCCACGTTCTCGATCGTCAGGTCAGAGCCGGGCACGATCGCCGCTGCCACCAGCCAAAAGGCCGCTGAACTGATATCCCCGGGCACGATTACCCGCTGGCCATGGAGCTTGGCCGGGCCGACCACCGTGGCGCTGATGGTGTCCGGATCCACGATCACCTCTGCCCCAAACGCCCGCAACATTCGCTCGCTGTGGTCGCGCGACAGGGCCGGTTCACTGACGGTGGTTTGTCCTTCGGTCATCAACCCTGCCAGCAAAATGCAGGATTTCACCTGGGCTGAGGCGATCGGGGATTGGTAATGAATGGGCTGGAGGGCCTGACCCCGCACGGCCAGGGGCGCGAGGGTGTTGTCACGGCGGCCCCAAATTTGTGCCCCCATCAGGGTCAAGGGCTTCACGACCCGACCCATGGGCCGCGATCGCAGGGAGTCATCGCCCGTAATTGTAAAGAAGCGATCGGGATGGGAAGCCAAAATGCCCAACATCAGCCGCAGGGTCGTGCCCGAGTTGCCCGCATCCAACACCCCGATCGGCTCCTGCAGATTGCCGATGCCAATGCCGCGCACGGTTACCCGATCGGTGTTCAGCTCGCTGATTTCGGCTCCCAAGGCTCGGAAGCAAGCGGCGGTACTGCGGGGATCTTCGCCTAACAGCAGGCCCTCAATGGTTGTTTCCCCTTCCGCCAAGGCCCCGAGCATCAGGGCCCGGTGGGAAATGGACTTGTCGCCGGGGATCCGCACGCGACCCACGAGGGGGCAGCCCTCGGCAGTGGGAGAAAGGATCAGCCGTTGGCGGGCGTTTACAAATTCGGATGTTACGATCGGGTGGAGCATCGGAAGATCGACAGGGTTCGGACTCGCGATCGCGCCGGGAGAATTGCCACAGGCAGAATTGCCCTAGGCAGTGATTGGCTTACCGGGCCCTAAGGGCTTGGCAAACCCATCGCCCAGGCTCGCCCGACAATCCTATCGCTTTCCGGGTTTTGCGCGTGATGCTTCTCCTGAGCCAACAAGGCTGCAACCTATGTCGCCGATTCGTCACCGCCGTCCGATTAGCCTGTCGCTGTTGTCGTTAGATTTACCAACGGCCGCCTCGATCGAAACTTCCGCCACGATTTACGAAAATGAGCGCGATCGCTTCCATATTCTGCTGGCGGAACCGGCAGTGAAGGCGATCGAGCCGGTGCTGATGCCCGGTTATGCGGCCAATGCGGAACCCCAGGGCGATCGCAGCTTGTGGTTGGAACTTTCCCCCCAGCGGGCTGTGTTAACCATGCAAAGCGCCAGCGGCTTCCACTACCGCCACCTGTGGGAGCGGGGGGTCTATGGCATCAGTCGCTATTGGCTCCAGGAAGCCACAGACCAGGGCTACGAACAAATTCGCCTCCGCAACTTCACCCGCAGCCTCACTCTGTCGGGCCGGCCGGTTCCCGATTGGGTGCGTTTGGAATATGAGCTTTGGGCCCAGAATTTGCCTCTAGGTCGCTATGTGTTGAACCTAGAGGTGTTTTAGGCATCTCAATTTGAGGCCTCAAACCCCCAGAAACCGTGCCAAATCTCAGCGGACAGGGGGCTTGAGAGCCTGTCGTCAAATCACCTGAAACCCTGATTCCACCGTTGGCAGATCGTGGGAGGCAAGATGCTCAAGCCCCTTGTCCTGACGGCTGGAACGAGGCAAGGGGCTTAAGCCCCTTGTCCTGACCTGACGACTGGGACATGGGGAATCAATGTTCCCGCGACCTTTGAGGTTTAAGCGGCTTTAGCGGCTTCGTAGCGCTGGTTAATTACCGGCCAGTTCACCACATTCCACCACTGCTGGAGATACTGATCGCGTCGGTTGCGATAGTTCAAGTAGTAGGCATGTTCCCAAACGTCATTGCCGAGCAGGGGAATTTGACCCTCCATTCGCGGGCTGTCCTGGTTGGCGGTGCTGGTGACGGTGAGTTTTCCTTGGCGATCGAGCACTAGCCAAGCCCAGCCACTGCCAAAGCGCTTGGCTCCCGCTTGGTTGAACGCGGTTTGCAGGGCTTCAAAGCTGCCAAAGGTGTCTGTAATTGCCCGGGCGATCGCCCCAGTGGGTTGGCCGCCCGCGTTGGGGCCCATGCTTTCCCAAAACAGGCTGTGGTTGTCGTGGCCGCCGCCATTGTTGCGAACGGCGGCGCGAATGTCGGCGGGCAGCGCGTCGAGATTGCTGATCAGATCTTCAATTGAGCGCTTGTGCAGTTCGGGGTAAGGTGCGATCGCGGTATTCAGGTTTTTGACGTAGGCGGCGTGGTGCTTGTCGTGGTGAAACTCCATGGTTTCCCGATCGATCGTTGGTTGCAGTGCGTCGTAGGCGTAGGGTAAGGGCGGTACTTTGAAAATTTCGGGTACGGTCGGGGTGGTTTGGGCGATTGGAGCGGCGATCGCCCCATCTTGTCCCCACAGCAACCAGTCCGCCAGGGTGAAGCCCGCAGCCGCAGCCAAGGATTGCCGAATTAGCGCACGACGAGAGAGAGCCATAGGTAAAACCCTCGAATTGTTTTTTCTGATTTTTTGAGGCCGGTTTGAATTGGGTCGCCTGCCCTAGTAGCGTGGCTGCCTTAATTTGCTGGGTTAAATTACATGGCTGTTATCGCCACCAAATCGTTAGGCAGCAAGGGGCTTAAGCCCCTTGTTACCACGACTGACTCCGCAACTTGACCCAACGAATTAAGGCTGTCGTGCGACTAAGCCGGGAAGATCCGCAGGCGGCGGTTGGGTTCCTCGCCAAAGCTAGTGGAGGTGAGTTTGTAATGCTCGATTAGCTCGTGCTGCATTTTGCGCACATGGGCCGATCGCGGCAACAACTCCACCGGTTGCCCCTTGGGAATCACAATGTTTTCCACCGCCAGCCGCGCTTCTTCGAGGGCTTCCAGCTCGTCATCGCTGGCATTGTCCGCAAACAACCGCAGATCCACCGGTTCCACCTCACCGCCCTCGTCGTCCAGCTTCAGAATCCGGCGCAGGGTGCGGGCAATGTGGGCCGTGCTGTTGGACTTCAGGATATAGATCGGCAGTTGGCGGGTTTTGGCCAGGTGGCGCAACTTGGTGTGATTTTTCAAGTGGGTGCGCAACGCCAGCACCGCATCGGCCGTGTCCAGCTCCTTGGTCAAAACCACTGGCAAATTCAGCAACCGAATCGCCTGCTCCAACTGGTGGCGGCTGACGGCGTAGGGGTAGACGTAGAGATAGCCGTTTTGCTTCAGGTCGTCCGTTTCATCGATCGCCCGGGGGCTGTAGTCGGTGCGATCGAGCAGTTGGGCGAATTCCTCATGGGGCGTGGCGGCTCCCAGGGGCACAACGGCCCGGCGACTGGGCGGCACAGGGGTCATTTGCCCGCTCGATCGCCAGCCGCGATCGCCCTTGCTGGGGCCGCCGTTGCGGCCCGCTGGGGCCAGGGAGCGATCGGTGCCCGCCGTCTCGGCTTCCGGCAGCTCGTGGGTAATCGTCACCTGGCCTGTTTCACTGATGGTGCGCACCTGCCGCTCGGGAATCCGCCCACGCAACAGGGAATCCACCGTGGTGGCCACATCCTCATGCACCACCCAGCGGCTGCGCTCCTGCATTTCCACCGCCACCTCAAAGGTGGGCGGGGCCTTGCGTTCCAGGACGGTTTTTTGGGAGCCGCGCCGCCGGGCCTCTTCGTCGCCCAAGGTGACGGATTGAATCCCGCCGACCAAATCCGAGAGAGTTGGGTTTTTGATCAAGTTCGCCAACTGGTTACCGTGGGCCGTGCCCACCAGTTGCACGCCACGCTCGGCGATCGTCCGAGCTGCCAAGGCTTCTAGCTCCGTGCCGATTTCGTCGATCACGATCACCTGCGGCATGTGGTTTTCCACCGCTTCGATCATCACCTTGTGTTGCAATTCCGGTTCGGCCACCTGCATTCGTCGGGCCCGCCCGATCGCCGGGTGCGGCACATCCCCATCGCCCGCAATTTCGTTGGAGGTGTCGATAATCACCACCCGCTTCTGGAGTTCATCGGCCAGTACGCGGGCAATTTCCCGCAGGGCCGTGGTTTTGCCCACGCCGGGCCGCCCCAACATCAAAATCGACTTGCCACTTTCCACCAGGTCGCGAATCGTGGCGATCGTCCCGAACACGGCTCGCCCCACGCGACAGGTGAGGCCAATCACGTCGCCCCGGCGGTTGCGGATGGCGCTGATCCGGTGCAGGGTTTGTTCGATGCCCGCCCGGTTGTCGCCGCCAAAATGCCCAACCCGAGCGGTGGCATAGTCCAAATCGTCGCGGGTGACGGGTTTGTCGCTGAGGCTTTCGGTGCGGGCACCGGGGAACCGGGCCTCGGGCAACCGCCCAAAGTCCATCACCACCTCCACCAACTGATTCAAATCCGTATGATTTTCTAAAACTTTCCGCAGGTGAGGCGGCAAAATACCCAGAAGTTGGCTCAGGTCATCGGTGCTGCGAGTGCGACCCAGATCGATCGCTTCGCTACCCACAGCCGGTGCGCCAGCGGAATCAGCCATTGCTGCCAAGTCAGTTCCTTCCTTAACTTGTTGGGCGGTTTGCAAAGTCACGGGACGATCGCCAGTATCGGGAAACATCACCATAAGAGCTAATTAACAGCAAGAGGGCGCGGCAAGTTGGACTCGGAGCAAAGCAGCGCTACAAACCTAGCCACGGGCTAAGGCGGCAGCGCTGCCAGCGGAATCGGAGCATGGGGAGCTTTGAGCGGAGCGAGCAACGGTTGCGCCAAGGTCAGCGCCTCGGCCAGTAATTCCGGTTGGGTTTCGATCGGCACGGCTTGGCCCGCTGCCAGTTCCAGGGCCTCGAGCCGATCGGTCACGGGTTTCAGGTGCGATCGGGCATAGCTGCCATAGGCCACGCCGGCCAGGCGATCGGGCCCCAACAGATCTAAATCTCGCAGCTTGGGCACGGTGCGATCGTTCGTGCCCCCGGCCAACTGCACAAAACCGGGTAAGCCCAATTGCAAAACTTTCTGACCCAGGGCGATCGCCGCGCGCGTGGCCCCTGCGCCAATGTCGCCACTCATGGGCCGCCCGTCCGTTTGCCAAATCAGGGCGCAACCGGCCGCTCGCAAGCCGGGTGCCATCAAGTCGTAGAGCGATCGCAAGTAATCTGCCAAATTCGGGCCATCGGGACAACTGACCGCCACCAACTGCAACCGATCGAGGTGGGGTTCCACCGATCGCCACAGCCGCGCAAAATCATCATAGCGACCCGGAACCGTGTGGATCTCGATCGCCTCCACGCCCAAGGGCAACACCAGCGAGGCGATCGCGCTGGGGGTGGATACGTACGATCGGGCCCCAATCAAATCCAGCGGGCAAATATGCAAACAGCGGCCGCAGCCGTAGCAAAGGCTTTCGGTTACGCCGTCCGGGTCGATCGCCCCCGTTGGACAAACCCGCTCGCAGGGCCGAGAACAATCACTAGGGCACTGAGTTGGGTTAAACTGGGCTTTGCGAAAGTGGGGGTCTTCACCATCGTTCAGGCTAACCATTAGCCAGGGCGATCGACCCGATCGGGACTGGACAACCTCCAAGCCTGATCGTGCTGCCGCAATCACCGCCGGATCAGCAGCCACATCCACACAGTCAGCCCCCGCTAGCCCATAGACCAGGGCCAGAGTCCGGATGGCCGGCAAATGCTGGAAACTCGCGCCACAAATCAGCTTGAACCAGCACCCCGACTGCAATGAAACCAGCGGCGAAGGAAAAACACTCACCCTTCCATGCTACGCCCCCCCCGCCAACTTTGCGATCACTCGATATTCCCCGCCTGGAGCACCTCCTCTGCCAGATCTAGCACCTGCTGCGTCCAGGTAGGTCTCTAGGTATTAGTCCGCCTGCGATCGCAGTTCATGGTCGGGGAAAGGTCTCCGAGCAGGGCGAGCGCTTCGAGAAGATCATCGAGATTTTTTTGCTTGCGGCTAACTCTGCGTAGTACAATCAGACCAGCGCTGGCGTGATCGGCCAAAATATCGCTGGGCAGCTCGGCAATGCCGGCACCCAGAGGAGCACCATGATCGCGCCAGCAGCCACAAAAACCAAGTAAAATATCGCACCGCTGCTTAGCCACAACAACAGGTGTTGTCTTGTGAATAATGGAATTAGCAGCTCGGCGAGACCCTGACGGCTACGTGGGGCCACATCAACGTAAATCCAAAACAACAAAAATAAGTCGCTTATATTGTGCAGTTTAAGCAAATCGAACTGCAACTTCAACCAAAAAATTCAAACTTCAATACATCCGAACATGTCTTTAATTAAGAGAGTAGGTGGCGAGCAGATTAATACTATCGTTCATGTGGGTGCTCATTATGGAGAAGAAGTTTATCTATACGAGCAATTGAAACCCCAAAACGTTATCTGGATAGAGGCAGACTCGTCCCTGTGCGAAGTACTTGAACATCACATCCAGAGCGTCAATCCCCAATCAAAACAGATCTGCGTCAATGCACTGGTATCAAATAGGGATAATCAGGAGATCCCTTTCTATCGCTTCAATAATGAGGGGGCCAGTAGTTCAATGCACCGTTCCACCTCTCTTCTACGAGAGACATGGGAGGGACTTAGCGAGTCTGGAGACGTTATTAGAATGTCGACCCTGACGCTCTCGACCATCCTAAAAGGACTGAATCTGCATCCTGAGCAGATTGACGTAATTGTAATTGATATTCAAGGCTCCGAATTACTATGCCTTGAAGGAATGGGAGATTATGGAGACCATGTAAAATGGATAGAAGTGGAGTGCTCTCAAGAAAGGATATACGAGGGTGGTTCCCTTTTTCCAGATGTCGATCAACACTTACGAAAGAAGGGGTTTAGAAGAGTTTCGGGAATTCCTTGGCATGGCAATTGCATCTACGAACGAGTTGGCTACAAGGAGCTGCAAGGAAACATTGGCATTGGTACAGACAGCCCTAGAATACTAGCAAACCTCAGGCCTCTCATTCATGAGTCCTACAGATCGCAATGTGGCCAAGATTACTGGATCCACAAGAAGTACTTTAGCAACAAGCCGAATGGCTTCTTTGTTGATGTCGGTGCAAACAACGGCGTTGAGCTTTCATCAACATATTTCTTTGAAAAATTCATGGGATGGAAAGGCATCTGCATAGAACCTAACCCCGCTTGCTTTCCTTACCTGTACAGCAGTAGGTCGTGCCTTGTAATTCCATGTGCAATTGCAGACTCATTGGGCGTAGCAGAGTTTCAGCAAGTCACAGGGGGCCTCAACACGCTATCGTCACTCAAAGACCATTGTGACCCAAGGCACGCGAGACGGGTTCAGGAGGAGCTTGAAGGAACGGGGCAAATGCTGCAAACCATTAAGGTGCTGCAAGTGCCGCTCTCAGAGATCCTACGCAGCCTTGGTGTGACGAGGGTTGACTTTCTAAAGATAGATGTTGAAGGTGCCGAGTTGGCTGTCCTCAAGTCTATCGACTGGTCGTCAGTTTCCATATCCATCATTGAAGTAGAGGATAATTACGGCGACTCAGGGCTTCATAGTTACCTGAGAGATAAAGACTATGTACTAGATTCCGTGTTTGACTCATTCGTCTACGTGTATGCCCACAAAAGTCGATTCTTCAATCCGTGAGCATCAATTCAAGTGACCTTGAGTTTCTCCGAGAGGATTTCGTAGATAAATCGAAATCTTGTAGGAGGCGGTAGCTGTCTAAGAAGCATCATGACCGTCTCTACGCATTACCTGCAATCAGCTCAGGTGAGAAAGCAGTGGCAGCGTAAGCAGTGTATTCACTTCAAGCGACGAGCTTACATTGATCACGAAATAATCGTCAATCATGGGAAAGATAGTAACTTTTACCGGAGGACTGGGCGCTCAAATTTTGAGCTGCTCAGCTTACTTCTTCCTACAGCAACTGGACGGAATCTGCTATTCCGACATGTCATATTTCAATCTAACACAAGAGTCAGGCAGGATGAGCAGCGGAGTATCTTTGTGGGACTGGGAGCTATCTGAGTTTGGCATTCCTTTATCAACTTTTCGCCCTCATGACGATGTAAGCAATAAAGGGCATCTGGAAGTTTTGGATGATGCAAACATTAAGAAGCTGGAGTTCGCGTACGCGGGACTCCAAACTCCTAGTGTTAGAAATTTATTCCTTATCCCAGACCTCGTCAAAGCAAAATGCAGAGAGCTTCTTGGAGACAAACCATACGCTTGCATACATATTAGACGAGGCGATTATCTGCGCGTTGCTGACTATCTGGTTTCAGATCGATCATTTTCTCTTATCATTCAAGGTCTTTCTCGAGTAATCCCACATATCGTGATCGTTACTGACAGCCCATTAAGCCAAGAGTTTCAAAACTTTCAAGAGAGAAAAGTGGCTGACGTAAATATCACACCGATTGTTGGTGGCAATTCGTTCCTCTCACATGCCATAATGAGAATGTCGTCGATTCTTGTATGCTCCAACAGTCAATACAGCTACACTGCAGCTTGCCTCATGGAAACTGGTTCATTGAGTCTCTTCCCAAAACAATACCTAGGGGAAAGCAGAAGCTCTGAGGAGCTTCATGATTTCTTCGCAGGTCAAAGTGACTTTATGGTCATCAACAACAAGAGCAGTAGAGAGATTTCTCGTGACGAAGTGATAATATTTTAAGATGGAGATGCATAACATTCGCAAATAGCTTTTATTACTTCCTCCGAGAAGGAGTTACACCAGTTGAAAGAATTTTGTCGACATACGTCGATAGACTTTTCAAGTTCATCCTTATACTTGCGAAGTTCTGACAGAGATTCCAAAAAAGATTCTAGAGAAAGCTCTTTTAGTAGAATAAACGTACCGGCAAAGCGCCCCTGAGCTGTCTCATTATCACCGTAGTAAATTGCAGGACGCCTTGCCAAAACGCTGTCAGCCAGCTTTTCAGTGACATATCCTGAGCACACGCAATTTTCGATAACCAGTGAGTAGGAGTATTTTTCAATAGTAGCGATTTTGTCTTGAGCTGACCCGTGAAGTCCTCGGTCAGGAATATATGGCCAGTGGTTTCCGTAAAGATCAATAATCCCCTGGGCAGCGAGATCTAGGTATAAACTGTCTCTTCGAGGCGGTAAACCTCGTTGACTTTTGGCAGGATTCGCAATTGCTACGCCCTTCTGAGAGACTGTGGACATGGAATAATCAGTATTGAGAGGAATACCGTCGGCGATAGGAATGTCGTAGTAAATGACATTCGGTAGACGAATGGCACGATTCCATGTCAAAATCCTGCGCCACCTAGGATGAGCCAAAATGGACAGATCATGAGAATGTGGTGAATAGATTGGCGACTCCATACAAATCAAGATGCAAGGAATGCTTGGAGGCAGTTGCAGAACTTCTTGATAAATCTGAGCATCAATATCGAATACAATAACCACATCAAGCGATTCTAGATTCGCTTGAGATAGTGGTATGAGCCGATGCCCCAACAACTCCAGTCGCAAACGTAGATCTACAGTGCCTGCCAGAAGCCGATAACCAAAGCCAGGGATGTGACTGGTTAAGCCAAAGTATTCTTCCTGTTCACGATAATAGAGTCTTAGTCCTATATTCATGAAATCCAACTAAAATCCAGATTTGGGGGACAATTGGGAATGAAGTGCGTGATTCTTGCAGGTGGATTAGGAACGAGAATTAGCGAAGAAACACATATAAAGCCAAAGCCTATGGTTGAGATAGGGGGCAAGCCAATCCTTTGGCACATCATGAAAATCTACTCGTTTCATGGAGTCCAAGAGTTTATTGTTTGCTGTGGCTACAAAGGCTACATTATAAAGGAATATTTTGCAAATTACGTTCTGCATATGTCGGATGTAACATTCGATATGGAAAAAAATTCCATGGAGGTGCATCAACGTCACGCAGAGCCTTGGCGTGTGACCTTGGTTGATACCGGTGAGCAAACAATGACCGGTGGACGCCTAAAGCGGGTGTCCAGCTACTTGAAAGGAGAGGAGGATTTTTGTTTTACTTATGGCGATGGAGTGGCAGATGTCAATATCTCGGCTCTCATTAGCTTCCATAGGCAACACGAGAAGCTAGCCACCGTGACGGCGGTACAGCCGCCAGGACGCTACGGGTCCCTGGAACAGGAGGGTGACGAGGTTCGTGGGTTCCTTGAAAAACCAAAGGGTGATGGCGGACGAATCAATGGCGGTTTTTTTGTGCTGTCCCCAGCCGTTCTGGACTATATTGAAGGTGACTGCACAAGCTGGGAAAAGGAACCGCTGATGACCCTTGCAACCGAAGGGCAGTTGCGTGCTTTCGATCACCATGGTTTCTGGCTACCAATGGATACACTACGGGATAAAGTCTACTTGGAGAAGCTGTGGAGCGAAAGGCAGGCTCCTTGGAAAGTATGGTGATCAACTCGTCACCTTGGCAAGGTCGCCGCGTTTTGGTGACTGGACACACTGGTTTTAAGGGTTCCTGGTTATGCCTCTGGTTACATTCCCTGGGCGGGGACGTCTACGGGTTGGCTCTAGATCCACCGACACAGCCGAACCTATACAAAACTTTGTTGCTTCACGGGCTTCTTGTAGCGGATGCACGAATCGACATCCGGAATTTTGAAGCGGTGAAGAGGGTGATCATACAGGCTGAGCCAGAAATCATCTTCCACTTGGCGGCTCAATCCCTAGTTCAGACTAGCTATGCCTCACCGATCGAGACTTATGCCACCAACGTGATGGGAACGGCCCATGTGTTAGAGGCGGCGCGGCTAGTTGATTCGGTGCGGGCGATCATCGTGGTTACAACGGATAAGTGCTACGAGAATCAGGAGTGGGTGTATCCCTATCGGGAGAATGATCGCTTGGGGGGATTTGATCCTTACAGCAACAGCAAAGCTTGTGCAGAGTTAGTAGTTTCGGCTTATCGATCGAGCTTTTTGGGGCCACAGGGTATCGCCGTGGCGACGGCTCGGGCTGGAAATGTCATTGGTGGTGGCGACTGGGCGACAGGTCGATTGATTCCTGATTGTGTGCGGGCGTTTCAGGCAGATGAACCACTGAAGTTGCGCTATCCGCAGGCAGTTCGTCCATGGCAGCATGTTTTAGAACCGCTGTCGGGTTATTTGCGCTTAGCAGAGGCATTACTGGGTGATCGTGCTCTGGAGTTCTGTGAAGCCTGGAACTTTGGCCCAGATGCGGTAGATACGGTGACGGTTGGCGAGGTGGCAAAGTTGGCTGCTGAGGTTTGGGGAGGAACAGTTGAGATCGCCAAGATTAATCCGGATTACCATGAAGCAGGATTATTGCAACTGGATTCTAGCAAAGCGCGATCGCGATTGCAGTGGAAACCCCGATGGTCTCTAAATCAAGCAGTAGAGTCCACAGTTTCATGGTATCGTGCGTACTATGACGGGCAAGAGATGCAACAAGTTACGCAGGAACAGATTTTAGAATTTGTTGGTGTTACCCATCGGCAAACTTAAGGATGATAGTGACGAGCGAGTATGACTTCTAGCGAAATTGCCTCTACACAAAGTTCCGCTAGCATTCTTGGCCGCGAACAGCAGCTTCGAGCTCGCGTTCTAGCAGCAGTTGCCGAGTTTTATGAGTTTAAATTTGCAAAGCAACCTTTCCTCCCGGGTCAAACACCAGTTCCTGTGTCGGGAAAAGTTTTCGACGAGTTAGAGCTGCTGAATTTAGTTGACTCTTCCCTTGATTTTTGGCTGACCACTGGGCGCTACGCAGCGCTATTTGAGCAACGATTCGCAGAGTGGATTGGTGTAAAACACTGCTTACTGGTTAACTCAGGGTCATCTGCTAATTTGTTAGCCCTGAGTGCCCTGACTTCAAAGCAATTGGGCGATCGCCGCTTGCAACCTGGGGATGAAGTCATTACGGTAGCTGCGGGATTTCCGACAACAGTAAACCCAATTTTTCAGAACCAGCTCGTTCCTGTCTTTGTTGACATTAGCCTACCTAGCTACAACATAGATGTCACGCAGCTAGAACTGGCCTTGTCTACTCGCACGAAAGCAATTATGGTTGCCCACACCTTGGGTAACCCATTTGATGTCGATGCAGTCTTAGCTTTTGCAGAGAAGCATCAACTTTGGGTCATTGAAGATAACTGCGATGCTGTTGGCAGTCTCTACAAAGGTCGGAAAACCGGCACATTTGGGCATCTATCCACTGTTAGCTTTTATCCTGCTCATCACATAACAATGGGAGAGGGTGGAGCTGTCTTGACAAGTGACTCTCGGCTCAAGAAAATCGTCGAGTCATTTCGGGATTGGGGGCGAGACTGTTGGTGTCCTCCTGGAGTAGACAATACCTGCCGCAAGCGATTTGACTGGCAGTTGGGTGACTTACCGTTTGGTTATGACCATAAATACACTTACTCACACGTTGGCTATAATCTAAAACTGACAGATATGCAGGCTGCAGTTGGTGTTGCTCAGCTAGATAAGTTGCCAGACTTTATCGCAAAACGCCAGCAGAACTTTAGCTTCTTGTATCAACAGTTGAAGAAGCTAGAGGATGTTTTGGTACTGCCAGAATCATCCCAAGATGCTGATCCAAGCTGGTTTGGCTTCCCGCTGTCTGTAAGAGATAACGCACCATTCACTCGCAATGAATTCGTGCAGTATCTGGAGAAGAATTTGATCGGTACTCGGTTACTCTTTGGCGGAAACTTACTCCGACAACCTCTATACCAAGGATTAAATTATCGATTTGTTGGGGAGCTTCAAAATACAGACAAAGTGATGGACAAGACACTATGGCTGGGTACATTCCCGGGGTTGACAAAGGAAGCATTAGAATATGCTGTCGAAAAAATTAAATACTTTACAGCACGTTTATAAAGTTGAAAGACAAGGAGCGCTCAACGTATGAAAATCAATCCCTTAGCAGAAGACCTAGATTATATTCTTGAAACTACTCATGATCTGTGGGAAGACCTGCGATCACAACGTATTTTTATTACGGGCGGTACAGGTTTTTTTGGTCGCTGGCTATTAGAAAGCTTGATCTGGGCTAACGACAAGCAGGCGCTAGGAGTCAAAGCTTTAGTTTTAACCAGAAGCCCAGCGGTATTTGCAAAGAAAACTCCTCATTTGGCAGCTCATCCGGCGATCAAATTTCACGTGGGCGATGTCAGATCGTTCCCTTTCCCTGATGGTTCTTTTTCACATGTAATCCATGCGGCAACAGAGGTGGGTGCCAAGCTAAATCAGGAAGATCCTCTACTCATGCTAGATGTGATAGTCCAAGGAACAAGGCGGACTCTAGAGTTTGCACGACACTGCGGGGCTAAGAAATTTTTGCTCACTAGTTCTGGGGCGGTCTACGGGCAACAGCCACCTGATATGACCCATATACCCGAAGATTATAGGGGAGCACCCGATACTATGGATGTTGGGTCTGCTTATGGGGAGGGAAAACGAGTAGCTGAGCTTCTGTGTGCGATTTATGCCAAGCAATACGGTCTAGAAGCAAAGATTGCTCGGTGCTTTGCCTTTGTTGGCCCTTACTTACCGCTAGATGGTAATTTTGCAATAGGAAACTTTATTCGGGATGGTATTCAAGGTAGTCCAATTCGGATAAACGGAGATGGAACATGTTATCGTTCCTACCTCTATATGGCTGACTTGGTGATCTGGCTATGGACAATTTTAGTCAATGGTACTGTTTGTTATCCCTACAATGTTGGCTCAGATAGAGAAATTACTATTCTTGATTTAGCGAATGATGTGTCTCGATTGTTTGATTTAAGGTCAGAGATTTTAATGAGCCAGAAACCTATGCCAGGCAAACTCCCTGAGCGGTATATTCCATCAGTAAGTCGGGCCATGACTAGTCTAAACCTTCAACTACTAACTCCACTTTATGAAGCAATCAATAAAACGATTTTAAATCTTAACAAAAAATGAGAAATAGAATTGAACCTCAATATAAAAGGTAATCGAGTGTAGGTTTAAAAATTCGTTGAATACGACAAAACAAGTAAAATGACGCATTTGTAAAACTTATGCTTATAATATACACTTATACAATGTAGACATGAAAATTGATGTATTCGTTATAACTATTAAAATTAAGGCTGAATTCATTCAAAAAAGAGCTAAATCATGTCTTTGTTTGAACCTCGAGAACTTAGGAAATCAGTTTTGAAGATGGCTTATGCGGGATCAACAGTGCATATTGGTTGTGCCTTCTCCATCATTGAAATTCTAGCAGTTCTTTATAGATCTCACTTAAACCTAGGAAATGGTCAACCTGAATCGCCCCAAAGAGATTACTTAATACTTAGCAAGGGACATGGAGTAATGGCCCAGTATGCCTGTATGAAAGAATTGGGGTGGCTCAGCGATGATGACTTGAAGAATTATTGCAGTGACGGTAGCCTATTGAAGGGGCTTTCTGATGCTCATGTTCCAGGGCTGGAAGTCACTTCAGGATCTTTAGGTCATGGATTTTCTGTGGGGGTAGGAATGGCTTTAGGTGCTAAACGTCAACAAACAGGACAAAAGTGCTTCATCATTGTAGGAGATGGCGAAATAAACGAAGGATCTATCTGGGAGGCAGCAATGTTCGCATCTCAATTCAAACTAGATAACCTATGTGTAATTGTTGATGCAAATGGCTACCAAGCAATGGGTAAAACATCAGAAATTATGGAATTGGGGAGTATTTCAGAAAAATTCAGAGCTTTTGGGTTTGAAGCTCTTGACGTAGATGGACATAACGAGCTTGCCTTGGATATAGCCATTGTGAAAATTCAAGCCCTGTCTCCTGGAAAGCCTAAGGCCATCATAGCTCACACTATAAAAGGAAAAGGAATTTCTTTTATGGAGTGCGATAATCGGTGGCACTACACTCGCCTTACTTTAGAAAGTTATACTATGGCAATAAATGAATTAGATAAATAACAAAGGGTTGTCCCGATGAGAAGTACTTTTGTGAAATGCCTGACAGAAGCTGCACAGTCAGATGGGCGAGTTATTCTACTCAGCGGCGATCACGGATACTCATTATTTGATCAATTTCGCCAAAGCTGCCCTCAGCAATATATTAACGCTGGTGTTGCTGAACAAAACATGATTGGTGTAGCTGCTGGGCTTGCCAAATGTGGCTTTAAGCCTATTGTGTATGGGTTAAGTGCCTTTATTCCTATACGAGTTTTAGAACAAATCAAACTAGATATTTGTTATCAAGAGTTACCAATAGTACTGATTGGAGATGGCGCAGGAGTAGTCTATAGTAGCTTAGGTTCTAGCCATCAAAGTACTGAAGATATTGCTGCTTTGCGCTCGATACCCAACATATCAATTCTTTCACCAGCAGATAGGCATGAGATGAATCAATGTATGAGTTTAGCACTCAAGGCTGACTATCCAGTCTATTTGAGAATTGGAAAAGATGATTTAGGTGATATTCATCAATCTCGATTTGATTTGCGTTGGGGTGACCTGTGTCATATCAAGCCCGGTGATGGTATAGTTGGACTCGTAGCAACTGGCTCTATGGTGAAGACTGCATTGCAAGTTTCCCAAGAGATTGATGGTAGTTCAGTTTGGAGTGCACCGTCGTTAAAACCAGTCAACATTGATCAGGTCATTTCTATTTGTAAAAAACATCAAGTTATAGTTGTCTTGGAAGAGCATTCAATTTATGGAGGACTGGGCTCCATAGTAGCTGAAATTGCGGCTAGTTATGTCCCCACACACATCTGTCGAATTGGAATTCAAGACCGTTTCTCGCAACTTTGTGGAAGTTATAAGTACCTCATACGTGAACATAGGTTGGACATAAAATCTGTAATAAACCAGATTGAGTGCTTTTTGTTTGCGATCAAGCAAGAACGAATATGATTCACTCAGTAAACTGGAAAATTTGGTGGTGCCGTAATTCAGTAATAATGAACTAGTGAAAGCCTTGCGGCACCAACGATCACTTGCCGCAAATCATCGCATCACAGGCACCACCGAAGAGGTAATTTTCAGTTTCCACAAGTTTTTCCACAAATACGTAACCTGACAGAAGTAGTGGTGATATAACGAATTTCATGAATACCAACTTCGAAAGACTGAATTTTATGCCCTCTTCTCTATTAATATCAGTTTGTATTCCTCTTTATAACAAAGCATCTTTCTTTGAGCAAACTATTACGTCAGTTTTATCTCAAACCTATAGAAACCTCGAAATCATCGTTAGTGACAATGGCAGTACTGATGGCTCATCAGACCTTGCTCTAGAATATTCTCAGCGTGACTCAAGAATTAAATACTATAGACTCAATAA
Organism: Limnothrix sp. FACHB-1083; assembly: GCF_014696485.1. NCBI lineage: Bacteria > Bacillati > Cyanobacteriota > Cyanophyceae > Pseudanabaenales > Pseudanabaenaceae > Limnothrix > Limnothrix sp. FACHB-1083. Next base: position 347,671 of record NZ_JACJQD010000004.1, read on the forward strand.
AACTATTTCAGCCAATGAAAATTTTCGTCATTCGCTTCTCTTGGCAAGCGGTGAAATTCTAAAGCTTCAGTGTGCAGATGATTATCTCGAACCAGACTTCATATCGAGAATGGTGCAGCCTCTTCTCAAGTCGCCTGAAACTGACTTTTCTGTATGTACCGTAAAGCCTGTCTTTGACGACGAGTCAAGCCAAATTCTCAATCCATCACTTATCGAACAACATTTTTCCCAAACAGTCCCGCTTGTCATTCAGGATCTACTCAATACCACCAGCTTTTCAGAGCGTTCTAAAAAACTCCTACGCTATTGCTCCAGGACTAGCCTCTTTGGTTGTTTCTCCGGCCTGTTGTTTCGTCGCCGGTGTTTACCCCTCAAGCGATGGAAAGCAGTCGAAATGGGTGCGCCATTTCCAGCGGTAGATTGGGATTTTCTTTTTCGCCTATATTTAAACCACCGTGGCACATATATTAACGAAATCCTAGAGTTCTACCGATACAGTAGCAATAGCGAAACCTTGCAACTAATTTCAGGCAAAAATCTATCGTTTGATGTTCTAAATTTCTTGATGCCCCTAACGCTATTAACTGATAAAACTCTAAATGAGTTCCGTTCCAGTTTATCTCCGGAAGAATTTGAAGAACTGCTGCAACAAACTCATCAATACCTAGATAAAGTTGCCCGTGAAGCTAGACATCATTCAATAGCAACCCCTCAGCAGAATAAAAATCTGGGTATTGAGAGCCTGTGTCAAAACATCGAAGAGGCCCTCGCAGCTTATACCATCAACCCAATCCAGACCAGACCGCAGTTACGAGAACTAAGAAAGTACCTAGCAGACTGTTGGCTGCATCTGCCAAGCAATCAAGTTCAAGAGCAATATCGAGGACATCTGGGGACAGCCTATCGATCCCTAGTTAACTCGAGATTTCGAGACGAAAAACTCACTGATGTTGAGGAAAAATTCGTTGAAGAGCTGTTTGCTTATGTTTGCCTTAGATGGAGCACGTATGCAGACACAGAATCTGATAGCAAACCCAGAAAAAGTGCGGAATCAAGCCTTGTTCATCCATCTGTTGCTTCCAAGGATGCGAAGTCGATTAACTTTATACTTGCAGCAACCCTTTACCTACACCCTTCAAAGTTATCAATTCACGCGGAAAGAATTGGTGAACTCTTTTTGCCAGATTGGTTTGTCCCTGAGATACTGCATCAAATAACTTCCACTGCTGACTCATTGGGCAAAGGGTTGTCGAGAAGCCACCGAATTCTGACGATTACCAATCTATATCCACCCCAAGAACTGGGGGGGTATGGCCGATCGCTCGCGGATTTTGCTGCTGGGTTGCAATCCCGTGGTCACCAAATACATGTTCTAACCAGCGATGCACCTTACCTGGGTTGCACACCAGATCGAGAAGATGGCATTGATCGCCGCTTGCAACTGTGGGGAACCTACGAAGGTCAAACCCAAGAGTTTCAGGATCCTAACCAAATCCATGCGATCGTGGCCCATAACGATCGCATCCTGCGCGAGGTTTTGGCGCAAGTCCAACCCGATCTTTGCCTGGTTGGTAATATCTCATTCCTCGGCCCGGCGGTTTTTGGGCCTTTGCTAGAACAACAAATTCCGACAATTCATCACCTGGGGTTTGCCCAGGTTCCTTACCCACCAACCCTTGCTCCCCAGCACCCGCTCTATCACTTGGCCACCGCTAGCGAGGCCGTGGCTCAGGCGGTGCGAGATGCAGGGTTAACGCAACTGGAAACGTCAACGATTCATCCCGGCGCTCTGGTACGGCAATTTAGCCGTCCCACGCTGCCCCAGCGGGACAAACTCCGGATTTTGTACGCTGGGTTAGTGATTCAAACCAAGGGGCCCCACACCCTGCTGGAAGCCCTGACCGTGCTGCAACAGCAGCAGATGGATTTTGAATGCACGATCGCAGGTAATGCAATTCATGCGGATTATTTGGCGGCCCTGCAACAGTACCTGCAACAAACAGGGTTAGTCCATCGGGTGCGCCTGGTTGGCCATTTGGATCGATCGCAACTGGCTGACTGTTTTGCTCAGCACAATGTCTTTGTGTTCCCTTCGATTCAGCCGGAAGCTTTCGGGATTGTACAGGTTGAAGCAATGGCGGCCGGGCTAACGGTCTTGAGCACAGGGGTGGGCGGGGCTTCAGAGGTGATTGAATCCGGCGTGAGTGGCTTGTTATTCCCGGCTGGTGATCCGATCGCCCTGGCTCAGGCTCTGATCAGTTTGCCGCAGGATCCGGAACGTTGGGCGCGCCTGGCCGCCACAGGACAAGCAGCAGCCTTTGCCAAATTTGACATTGAGCGATCGATTGACCAACTCGAACTAAAATTCGAGGAGCTATTGCGCCGAAAAGCCGAACTCAGCAGCCCTATGGCCCTTTCCATTCCCACCTCCCCTGCCACCGATCCCTACACCCAGTGGCTGTGCGATCGCATCACGAACGTTGTGCGGGTGTATGGACTTGATCCCAATGACCAAAGCACGATTAACCTCCTGCGGGAGCTACGCCGCCAGACTGCCGAGCTTTGGAAGGCTGCGCCAGCGGAGCAACTCCCAGATCTTTACCAAGGCTCTGTGGGCCAAGCCTATCGCGCCTTGCTGCACAGCGGCTTCCAATCCCAGCCCCTCACGGGTGAAGAAGCCAACTACCTTCAAGCTCTCACTAATCAAGTGAGTCAGCATACCGTTCAACATCCGGTTGGCTTGCAGGCGTTCTTGGGGGTGATGCTGTATCTCCCCGCTGGCAAGATGAAGGTTGATCAGGCCCCAGTGAAGCTTCCGGCTTGGCTGCTGTCGGATTATCAATCGGTCTTTGAGCCGCCTGGAACTGTAGAGCCAGTCAGTGCTCCACAGCCGATCGCCCCGCCAACCTCAGCAACCGCGCCCCTTCATCAGGACATGACCTTCCTGAATCGGTTGTTAGGCTGTGCCAATCTTTACTACATCGACCCCGAAGAAACCTCGATCGCAGAAGAGCTGCGGCTGATCCGTCAGCAGGTAGGGCAAATTTGGGCCCAAACGCCCCTTGAGCAACTGGAGTCTCTCTACAAGAGTGAATTTGGTCGCCGCTACTTGGCCCTGCTTGATAGTGGCTATCAAAACTATCCCTTACTCCCCGAAGAGGAGTCCGTTGTTCAGGAGTTGACGGGGTTGATCAGTCAGGGAATCGATCGCTACCCGGGGCTGAATGCGCTGTTGGCCATCATGATGTATCTGCCACCGGGCAAAATGCAGGTACGGGACGCAGCTAATCGCTTACCGGCTTGGTTGCTGCCGGACTATCAGCGGATTTTTGAAGCGGATCAAGCGACAACTGCTCCCTTAGTGCCGTCCCCGCAACCAACCGTCCCCACGGCCGCCCCGGCTGCGGCTGCTCCACCCTCCGTGAGCCAGCCCCCCAATTTGGCGGAGGACATGGTGTTTCTGAACCGCTTCTTGGGCTGCTCCAATCTCTACGAAATCGACCCGGAAGATGGGGAAACGGTGGCGGAACTGCGCCAATTGCGACAACGGGTGGCTGAGTTTTGGCTGACGGTTCCCCCATCTCAACTGGAGGCTGTGTTCAACAGTGAACTGGGCCGCCGTTATGGCATGTACCTGAAATCAGGATTCCAACGGGAGCCGTTGACGGATGGGGAGCGGGAACTGCTGGTGAAGCTGGCGGAAACAGCAGCGCGTGGTTTTGAGCAGCCCGGTGGTTTGAATGCGTTCTTGGGCGCAATGATGTACTACGCGCCGGGACAAATGCAGGTGAAGGATGCGGCAACCCGTTTGCCCGGTTGGCTGTTCCCGCTGTACGCGGCGGTGTTTGAGTCCGAGGCTCAAAAAAAAATGGCATCCTAGGGAACGCTGAGGCTGGCAGTCCTCAATTACCTGAGTTAACGGAGGTGGCTGGCTCCGAATCGGGGGCCAGCGATCGGGCAGAGTCTGTTACACCGTCAGCCCCAGACCCCAATGCTGGGCTAATGAATACTGAGGGCCGGTTTTGCCACTGGCGCGATCGCCCCTGGGACTCAGTGCGCCCCATCCAAACCTCCTTCCTGACGGGTAGCGACGCGGTGGCGATCGAGATGGCCGCTCGCAGCTACCGCTATCGGGGCATTCAGACCATCAAAAATCCTTTTGACTGGGCGCTCTATTCCCTGCTGCTCTGGGAACTGAAGCCTCGCACCATTTTTGAAATTGGCTCCTTTGCCGGGGGAAGCGCTCTCTGGTTGGGAGATCACCTGAATAATTTTGGAATTGATGGGCATATCTACTCGATCGACATCAACCCGGTGACCGATGTGAGCCATCCAAAGGTGACCTTTTTGGCAGGGGATGGCCGAGACTTGGGGCAAACCCTTTCGCCGGACTGGTTGGCCAGCCTACCGCGCCCTTGGTTAGTGATTGAGGATGCGGATCACTCCTACGGAACAACCATTGCGGTGTTGGAGTTTTTCCACGGCTGGCTAGAGCAGGGTGATTATGTGATTGTGGAAGATAGCCTCAGTGCTGGGAAACCACTGCAAGCCTTGGAAGAATTCTTGATGGTTTGCGGGGATGAATATGAGATTGACACCTATTTCTGTGACTTCTATGAACGGAATATGACCTGGTGTCTCAACGGTTTCCTTCGCAAACGGACGACCGCTGGGGCGATCGCCCCTTCATTCCCGCCGCGCGAACTGGGCGAGCCGGGATTGCCAGAATGGGACGAGTTTTGGTTGAACTGGATAGATAGCTGCTTGGATCTTTACGAGCGATCGCCTGAACATTGGGGGGCCTTGGCAGAACTCAGTAATGCTCGCTCTCGCTATGCCCATTACTGGAAGGAAGCGCCGATCGAAGACTTGCCGGTGATCTGGCAAAGCACCAGCGGACAAATTTATCAGCGGCTAGTGGCGAGTCGGTTTGGACAGCGGCCCATCCTGCCAACCGATCTCGATTTTCTGCTGACTTTTGTGGAATATTGCAGTGGTTTGCCGGAACCCGAATCGGCCATCCGGACGGCATTGGTGGCCATCGCCTATCCAATTCCAGCGGTCGATCGCTCAGTGTGGGAGCGAATCTATCCTCAGTTACCTAACTGGTTGGCTCCAGTGGTAACCGCCGCCTTGGAAGCATGGCAGCGGCGTTAACGGCTGGATGAATAGCCGTTGATTCGCCCGCATGGTGGCGAACCCCGCAGATCTTTGGGTGCAGGTGGAAGCGGTGATTCGACTGCTAAATCAATTGCTAGATCAATTCGGGGCCCTGCTCCGTTGATCTGGGTTGGAACCGCTCCAGAAAACCGTTATTCTCCACTTGATCGCCCCCCAAACCCTCAACCCGACCGCAACTCCGATGGCCGACAATTCCCCGCCGCGTACCTACCACCAATGGTCGATCGCGAACCGGCCCACCGCCGCCGACCTCGATCGCATGGCCACCACGGCGCGGCAAGGATTCCGCTACCGGCCGACCATCAGCATTGTGATGCCCACCTACAACACACCGGAGCAACTGCTGATTGAGGCGATCGAGTCGGTGTTGGCCCAGGTCTATCCCGATTGGGAATTGTGTATTGCGGACGATTGCTCCACCGCGCCCCACATGCGGCCGCTGCTTGAGCAATATCAACAGCGCGATCCGCGAATTAAGGTCGCCTTCCGCACTGAAAACGGTCATATTTCCCGTGCTTCCAACTCCGCCCTGGAAATTGCGACGGGTGAATATGTTGCCCTGCTGGATCATGACGATTTGCTTACGCCGGATGCCCTGTTTGAAGTGGCCTCGCTGCTGCAACTGCATCCCGATGCGGACATGATCTACACCGACGAAGACAAAATCGATGAAAAGGGGATTTTGTCGGAACCGACCTGTAAGCCGGCCTGGTGTCCCGACTCGTTTTTGACGCGGATGTATATCTGCCACTTGACCGTTTACCGGCGATCGATTTTGACCCAGGTGAGTGGGTTTCGGGCAGGGTTTGAGGGCAGCCAAGACTATGACTTAGCCCTGCGCTTTACGGAGCAGACCGATCGGGTCTATCACATTCCCCGGGTGCTCTATCACTGGCGGATTCACTCCGGATCGGCGGCGGGTTCCACCGAAGCCAAGCCCTATGCCTATGAGGCAGCGAAAAAGGCCTTGCGTGAGGCGATCGAGCGGCGTGGGGAACCGGGGCAAGTGGAAACCATCGCCAAACGGCCGGGCCACTACCGAATGCGCTACCAAATCGCTGAGCGCAAATTGGTTTCTCTGCTGATTTTTGTGGGCGATCGCCCCGCCGACCTCGATCGCTGCCTGAACGGAATTGTTCGCCACACGGACTATGGCCCCTATGAGGTGCTGGCCGTGTTGGGAACCACGCAACCGGAGCCGGGCCTTTTGCAGGTGTTGCAACGGTGGCAAACCCAGTTGGGAACCGATCGACTGCGGGTCGTGCCCTGTGAGGATTTCAATTGGGCTGCTGCTGCCAATCACGCGGCGCAACAGGCCCGGGGCGATTATCTGGTGTTTTGGGAAGATGGCATGGAGCCGATGGGAACCGCTTGGTTAACCCGTCTGGTGGAACAGGTTCAGCGATCGCGCATTGGCGTGGCTGGCCCCATGGTGTTGGATCCAGAGCAGCAAATTGAACAGGCGGGCCTGACCTTGGGCCTCAATCCCGAGGGGCTTTGTCTCTATCAGGGTTTGGATACCAAGGTCTCTAACTACGCCAACCTAGCCCACATAGACCTGGCCAATAATGTTTCGGCCTTGCGCTGGACGGGGATGTGTTGCCGCCGATCAACCTGGGCGTGGGTGGGTGGTGTGGATCCGCGTTTGGGCATTTTTGCGGCGGATTTGGATTTCTGTTTGAAGTTGCGATCGGCCGGCTATCGCCATATCTTTGTGCCCGAATCGCGCCTGCGCCAGCACCACCCCCTGGCTTGGCAACATCAGCTCACGGATCCGGAAACCCAGCGCCAGGCGGCATTGCGGGTTTTGGAAACCAAGTGGGATCTCCAGTTGCGCTATGACCTTTGCTATAGTCCCGCCCTGGCCGGGTTGCTCGATCGCCCGGGATTTCGCCGGGACTACGAACGGTTGCAAGCCCAAACCATCCATAGCCAACAGCCCCTCGTCACGATCGCCATTCCCACCTATAACGGACGGCGCTATGTTGATGAAGCCCTGGCCAGTGCGCTCCAGCAGAGCTATCCCCACTTGGAAGTGTTTGTCAGTGACGATGGTTCCACCGATGGGACGATCGAGCAACTGCAAGCCGCGGCGGCTCAGGATCCCCAACGAATTCAACTGGTGGCGGGGCCGCAGGCGGGCATGGTGGCCAACTGGAACCACTGTGCGGAATTTGCGCGGGGCAAATATCTGAAGTTTTTGCACCAGGATGATTTGCTCGATCGTGACTGTCTGAAGGCCATGGTGGCCTTGGCGGAAAGCGATCCGGAAATTGCCCTGGTGTTTGCCCCTCGGCGCTTGTTGCTGGATCCGTCGGCGGCCCAGGATCCCGCTTCCCAACGGTTGGCGGCCGGCAGTGAGAACTTGCACCATGGTTGGTCGCACTTGCAGGCGGTGCAACCGGGGGTAGACCTACTGCGAGATCCGCGCTTGCTGCTGGCTCCCACGGATCCGACCAAGCTGGACAAGCTGAAAAAGCTGTTTCAGGATCCGGTGGATCCCGTGGAAAAGGTGGGGCAAATCAACAAAATTGGCGAACCGAGCGCGGTGTTGGTGCGTACCGATGCTCTTTTGGCCGTGGGTGGTTTTGATCCGGCCCTGAAGCAATTGGTGGATTTGGATCTTTGGTTGCGGCTGTTGGCCAAGTACAAGGTGGGCTTTATTGCGTGCCCCCTGTCTAGTCGGCGGATCCATGCCCAGCAGGTGACCCAGCTCAATTCGGCGGAGAAAGAGTTGGAAACCGATGCTCGCCGGTTTTATCACAAGCTGGTGGCGGCTCCCTGGTTTGATCAGCTCCATTCCCGATCGCAACAAATTGCTCAGGCAATGACCAAACATATGGATCGGCTGCTGAAATCCGAGCGGCCGCGCCTGGCTCCAGTTCCGGCGGGAACGGAGCGGCCCCTGTGGTCGGTGATGTTGCCGGTTTATAACCCCGATCCGCAGCAATTGACCTTGGCGCTGCAAAGTGTGTTGGATCAGGCCCTGCCGGCCGATCGAATGCAGATCGAGGTCTTGGATGATGCGTCCGATCGGGTGGATGTGCGGGCGATCGTGCAGCGGGTGGCGGGCGATCGGGTGCTGTATACCCGTCAGCCAAACAATCGAGGACTGCTAGGCAATTGGCAGGATTGTTTGAGTCGCTCGTCTGGCCAGTGGGTGTTGTTGTTGCACCAGGATGATGGGTTGCTGCCGGGATTTGTGGAGCGGATGACCCGGGCGATCGAGCAGGCGGGTGATCGGGTGGGCATGGTGCTCTGTCGGCATCACCACATCGATCACCAGGGGCGAATTGTTTGGACTTCTGAACTGGAACGGGAAACGGCCGGGCCCGTGAGTGATTGGGTCGATCGAATTGCCCAGCGCCAACGGGTGCAATTTTCCGCCATGGTAGTGCGCCGCGCGGCCTATGAGGAATTGGGAGGGTTTGACCCGGCGGCGGCTTCGGCGGCCGATTGGGAAATGTGGCAGCGCCTAGCCAGTCGCTGGGGTCTGTGGTTTGAGCCAGAACCCTTGGCGGTGTTTCGGCGGCATGACGGTTCCACCACCTCCAAACTCACCCGCACCGGGGCCAACATTGCCGACACTCGCCGCGCCATTGACTTGGCCCGAGCCTATCTCCCCACCGATCGACGCGATCGACTGGCTCGCCGCGCCTTGCAATACTATGCCCAATACGCGATCGGGGTGGCCCAAGACAGCCTGAAGCGGGCCGACTGGGAAACGGCGATCGCGCAACTGCGGGAAGCGCTCCGTTGTGAGGATTCGATCGAAACCCGATCGGCCGTCATTGACTGTCTGTTGCAAACGGCTCCCGCGGCCCCGGACTCACCCGCTCCGGCGGATCCGGCCCCGATCGCCCCCTTGACCACAACTGCCACAACTGCCACAACCGAGGAGACCCAAGCCCTAGTTCGGGACATTACCCCTCTGGCTTCCATGGTGGTGCTGTTTGTACCCTTGGTGAACGAGGTGAAACAGGCCGTGGCCGCCTATCGTCAACATTCCACCGATCCCAAGGTGATTGAACGGTTGCGGAATGCCCGTCGCCAATTGGCGGAACAATGGTTGCGAATTCCGTTCGATCGCCTCGATGAGGCCTACCTGGCCCGATTGGGTCAAGCGAACAAGGCCTTGGTGGAAACGGACTTGCGCTACGAACCCTGGACCGCTGACGAGCGATCGTTCATTGAACCCCTGATCAGCAGTCTCCAGGGGGGCATCAAAACCCTGAGCCAGCTTCGCAACTTCATCATCCTGATGATGTATTGCCGGGCTTATCAACTGCCCTTGGACTATGGCGCGATTTACTTGCCCCAATGGTTCCTAGAGGCCTATGCCCTCTACATGCAGGAAGCCCCCCTCTATTTCCAAGAGGTGGGCGATGCCGATCGCTTTGCCCAACACATCACCCGTTGGACTAACCAGGTCTATCGCACCAACGAAACGCGCCCTGAAGATGAGGTTTCCCAAAAACTGGCCCGCTGGCTGGCCTATCGCGGCACTTTCACGCCTTTGTATTTCACCGCCGACAGCCCAACGGATATCTATCGCAAGCGAGCGTTCCTGATTGCGAAAACCCTGAAGGATCAGGGCGAAGTGGTCGATTATCGGTTTGGGCCCAGGGATCCCCAGCGGCAAAAGCTGCGGGTGGGGATTTTGAAGGATCACTTCACGCCCCAAACGGAAACCTTCACCACCTTGCCCGCCTTTGAATATTTGGATCGATCGCGCTTTGAGATCATTCTCTATAGCGTCTTTGCCACCGGTCATCCCCTGGAGCAATATTGCGCCAGCCGCGCCGATCAGTTTGTGCATTTGCAAGGGAGCTTGGCCCAACAGGCGGCCCGGATGCGGGCCGATGACCTGGATTTGCTGCTGATTGGCACGAACGTCACCATGGTGACCAATCCGATCACGGTGTTGGCGGTGCAGCGCCTGGCCCGAGTGCAGGTGATGTCCACCTCAGCACCGGTCACCACGGGGATGGCCCATGTGGATGCCTATATTTCCGGGTCGCTGACGGAGACCACCGATGCCCAAACCCGCTACACGGAAAAGCTGTTGGCGGTTGAGGGGCCGGCCCATGCCTTTAACTATGACGTGTTGCCCCAAACGGCGACGATTCAACCCTCGCGGGCTTCCTGGGGAGCTACGGATCAAACCACGGTTTATATGTCCGGAGCCAATTTCAACAAAATTGTGCCGGAGTTGCGATCGGTCTGGGTGAAACTGCTGGCACAGGTGGCGGATTCGGTGCTGGTGCTCTATCCGTTCAATCCCAATTGGGGGCAAAATTATCCCGCGCAACCGTTCATCGATCGGTTCCGATCGGACTTGGCCGCCGTGGGTGTGGATCCGCAGCGCCTAGTGATTTTGAATCCCTTGCCCACCATGGCCGACATTCGCGAGTGCCTGAAGCTGGGGGATGTTTATTTGGATTCGTTCCCCTTTGCGGGGGTGAATTCCACGATCGATCCGTTGCTGGTGGGAATGCCGCCCGTGGTGCTGGAAGGGGTGGCGTTCCGATCGCGGATGGCCTCGGCCCTGTTGCAATCGCTGCGAATTCCGGAGCTGATTGCGGCCGATGAGGCGGACTATCTGCGATTGGCGGTGCGGTTGGCTAAAAACCGCGACTGGCGGCAGGCCTTGAGCGATCGCATCCAGCGGGCCATGGCGGCCAACCCGGTTTTCTTTGACAGTCGCCGCTATTCAACACTGATGGGGCTAGCCTTTGAGCAACTGTTTGCCGCTTGGCAACGGGGCGAGCTAGGGGCCCGCTAGGTGATTTGGAAACGGCGATCGCAACCCTGGACTCACAACTGCTCTTGAACCCAGATTCTTGAGCGCCCTTCGTCAATCAACATTCGGGAGCACCTCGTGAAACTGGCTTTTATCATTGACCCGATCGAACGACTGGATCCGACCCACGACACCAGCGTTGCCCTGATGGAAACGGCCCAACTGGCGGGCCACCAGGTTTTCATGACCCAAGCCACGGATCTGAGTGTGCGGGATTCCCAAGCCTGGGCCAAGCTGTTGCCGGTCGCCTTGGCCCCCGTGACCCTGGGCGAAGGACGCTGGTTAGCCGTTGAGGACTGGTTCAGCTTGGGCGAAGCGCTGTGGCAGCCTCTGGAGGCCATGGATGCGGTTTTTATGCGCACCGATCCGCCCGTGACCGTGCCCTATCTTTACGCCACCTATTTGCTGGATTATGTCAATCCGGCTAAAACCCTGGTTATCAACCGCCCCAGCGGGATTCGGGCTGCCAATGAGAAAATGTATGCCCTGCAATTCACTTCGGTAATTCCCGAAACGATCGTCACCAGCGATCGGGAAATCATTCGGGCGTTTGTGGAGCGGCGGGGCGCGGCGGTGTTGAAACCCCTGGGCGGCAAAGCGGGCGAGGGCATTTTGTTCCTGGAGCCGGGCGATCGCAACTTCAATTCGCTAGTGGAAATCAGCACCCAGCGGGGTCAAGTGCCGGTGATGGTGCAGCAGTTTTTGCCGGAAGCCAAGGCCGGCGATAAACGGGTGATTTTGTTGAATGGCGAGCCGATCGGGGCGGTGAATCGGGTTCCCACCGGCAGTGAGTTTCGCGGCAACATGGCCGTGGGCGGGGCGGCCGTGAAGGTGGCCGTGACCGATCGCGATCGGGAAATTGCGGCCGCCTTGGCCCCCACCCTCCAGCGCGACGGGTTGATCTTTGTGGGCATTGACGTAATCGGCGGCTACTTAACCGAAGTGAACGTCACCAGCCCCACGGGAATGCGCGAGATCGATCGGCTCGACGGGGTACGTTTGGGCGATCGAGTTTTGGATTGGTTAGCCCAAAATTCCCCGACCCAGTAAGGCTGTATCAGCCCAACCCCCAGCGAATTAGGGATGCTGGCAGCGATCCCAGCCTTCCAGCACCATCAAGCTTTTGACGGCTTCCGCTGTGGCCACCTCCGCGTGGCCCAGCCATTGAAGCCACTGTTGCCGGCCCAGGTTCGGATCGCTCAATTGACGGAGGGTACGTCGATCCCAACGGAAACTTTGCCACCGATCGCCGGGTTCAGGAACCCAACCATCTAAGTCGGAACAGCGCTGAATTTGGCCGCTGACGGGGCCGAGGAGGGAAACATGGTAGGACATGACCAAGAGCAGTGCGGAACTCACACTGGCGAAACAGCTCCCCGAGGCCCGCTTGGGGCCGCGAGGGTGGCCTCGCCTTCGCGCGATCGGGGCCACATCCTCATGCTGCCATGGGTTTCAGGAATCGCCCGCCCTGATCATGACGCTTCCGGTGATCCCGGCCATAACTTCAGATTGGCTTTAGATTTGTTGGATTGGCTCTAGATTTTTTGGCTCTAGATTTTGTGAATGGCAGCGGCCCCAATGGACAGTTGCTGAACTCAAGCGGGAAATTAAAATTCCTGATTCTGAGCACTTGATTCTTGACCGGATCCTTGCCCCAATTGAGCCTTCGCTTTCTGCCAAAGGGCTTCCAAGGTTTCAAGGCTGTACTGTTCCAAGGGGCGATCGCTCAGGGCCTCCATCATTCGCAACCGCTGCACAAATCGCTGATTGGTTCCATGGAGCGCCGCCGAAGGGTCAATGCCCTGCCAGCGTGCCAATTGCACCACCGTGAATAGCAAATCGCCCAATTCCGAAGCCTGGTGTTCCGGGTCGCCTTGGGCGATCGCCCCTTGCAGCTCCGCCAACTCCTCGTGAAATTTCTCCCAAACCCCCTCCAGGCTGTCCCACTCGAAGCCCGCCGCCGCCGCCTTTTCCGACATCTTCAGGGCTGCCATCAAGGGTGGCAAGCGGTTGACATAGCGATCGAGTTTGGCGCTGAGGGGGGGCGGTTGGTCGATCGGCTCCCCCTTTTCCGCAGCCTTAATCTGTTCCCATTGCCGATGCACCGCCGCCGCATCGGTGGCCTCAGCCTCGCCAAATACGTGGGGATGACGACGCACCAACTTATCGGCAATGCCGTTGGCCACCTGCCCCAAATCAAAATCCCCCGCCTCGCTGGCCAGTTGCGCTTGCAACACCACCTGAAGCAATAAATCGCCCAATTCCTCCGCCGTTTCCGCGCGATCGCCACTGCGAATTGCGGTCACGGTTTCGTAAGCTTCTTCCAGGATGTAAGGCACGAGGCTTTCGGGCGTTTGTGCCAAATCCCAAGGACAGCCCCGCACCGGATCGCGCAACTGGGCCACCACATCGATCAAACGTTGCAAGGCTGTCAGGATTTCAGACGGGCGATCGAGCGAAGACATAGGCAACCATGCATCTGCTATGCATCGAGGAGAAAACCACTGCCAATCCTAACGGTTACCGCCCCGAAAAATTGCTGGCCGATACACCAATCCTGGGGAAGTCATCCTGTGCTAAGACCTAAACGCCGGGTCTTGAGCATGTATTAAACATGTATTAAACATGCACGAGAATGTGCATTGAATGTGGATTTAATTGAATTTTTCCATTGGAGGTTTTATGGCTCTTGTTTGGTCTGCAAAACGCTGGGCGATCGGTCTCAGTACCCTGACGTTGACGATCACCAGTTCGATCGCCCTAACCATTGAAACTGCCCAAGGAACCACACCCTATGGCCCCGCCGTGGAGCATCCTCAAAATGCGGGTTACCAAGCAGAACAGCGCGGAGATTTTGATACTGCAATCATTAACTATCGCCGGTCTTTGAATGCGGCGGCTGGGTTGTCTGATCCCGTCTTGCGCGATTGTGGCGTGGCCGGTGCAGAAGCCAGGTTGCGAGGGGCCGAAGCCGCCAAGATCTATATTCAGCAACATGGGCGTTCTTCCGATCAGTTGAGCCAAGCTCGTGAACGCTCACAAGCCGCATTTCAGAATTATTGGAATGAATTTGATCAACGCCGTCCAGATTTAGTGAATGGCTGTCCCTAAATCTTGATCATCGCAATTCGTCGTAGCAATCTATTGTGGTGACACCCAGTGGGCAGCGATCGGAAAGGGCGGTGATCGCTGACAGGCTAGGTGTCACCCCAAATGCTTTGACTAACACGACTGTTCGTCTCTAGATGCAGCCCTTAAATTCATGCCCTATCCTGGACTGCCCTATCCTGGATTGCCCTCTGGGTTACTCGCTGCATCACTGCTCATGTCCGGCCCCTTCTTTTGGGATTCAGCATCGCCAGAGTTTTGCAACTGTTTCAAATGAATTTTATTCACCTGAATAATAAAACTTTCAACAGCTTCTTGCAGCTTGACGCGACGTTCCCGAGGCGATAAATCGCTAAAGCGATAGGCATTCGTTACCCCAAGAATGAACTTCTCTAGCTCGGCTTCCAAAAACTCAACAGCCGTATTGGCAGCCACAGCGTTTTCCTGAAAAGGAAAAGACGTGGAAATACTTGTGACGATCGATGCAACAGCCGGGAACAGCACCGGTAACCACTTGAGCCAAGGAAGGCCAGTTTCTGTTTTATCTAGCAGCACCAAAATCGGTGTCACGCCCGACAACACAATGGTCGCTACCTGAAAGACATAATAAATAATTTGAGACTGACTCCGCATGAGCCGATAGTCAGCAATCAAGTCCTCGCAATATTGAATTGCACGACTGCGCAACAAATTGATTGATGCATCATCAACATCTTCATTGTCTGGATTAAACTGCCCGTAGAGAGATCCCTTAAAACTACTCTCCCGTTCGCGGGCCGCTTGGCGAACTGCCTTGCCAACACTTCGGTTCACCAACAAAAGAAAAACAATGAGACCTGTTGCTGCAAAGCTGGCTGGCAACATATTGGAGTGTGTAATTCCCCAAAGGTTGAAGCCCACAATGCCAACAGCGCTGGTGATTAATAGGGCTTGAATGGTGTCAAGAATCAGATAGACCTTGCGATCGCTTTGCGTTAACTCAGCAGTATTCATGGCTCAAAACTCCAGAGCTAGATTCTTGTGTCCGAATGACAATGCATTTGGATTTGGGGCAATGGCTTCCGAGGTAATGATCAGGCTTAAAACCCAAATAACAGCAATAATTTGTAGTGGGTTTTGAATTGACTCCAGCTAATCGAATGCCACAAATCAAATGCAATTTACTGATTGGGATTGGTAAGTGATAACCAACCCATTCTAACCAACCCAAGGCAACTGGCTAAGGTTAACCAGCTCAATTCATTTACCTGACTTCAACAGCCAAGAAACTGAGTAATATAGTCTCTGGCTAAAAGGGCACTAGCTGCCCCGGCGGCTACGCAACAATGGGGCGCAAATTCCCCTGTTTCTTGAAAAGGTTGCGGATCGGTAATATCCCGCGAGCTTTCTTGAATGGTTGAGTTAGGGGTATATTCATGCTGAGAAAATTTGAGAGATGATCCATGGCGCTCAAACCACGTGCGATCGCGAATCCAAAGCAGCGCTAAAAACTCGGGACGTAGACAAAGCAAATCCATCGCGACCCCTGTGATCAGCAAAGTTGCTCCCCCATTGACCAATAGGGCTTGGAGATCAGCAATTTCAGGATATAAATTGACTGTCTGCTCTCCCTCTTCATGGTCAAATAATTCCTCCGCAACTTCTCGTAAGATCGTTGCTTCCAAGTTATAAGATTGCTGATCAAAAGGGTCAACACCCGTTGGCTGAAAGATCATCGACGGGACAATATGATACTGACCTGCTCCCTCAGCAACCTGTGCGGATCGCTGATGCAGAAAGTATCGATATTTATCCTGGGAATCTGTCTCAGAACTGACATTTACAACAAAGCAACAGGAAATGGCGATCGCGGCACTGCGGTTGTGTCCTGTCCAGGCATCTTGCAGCGCCTCCTGCCCTCGGCGATCGCCATGAAGTTTCTGTCGCAAGGGCAAGGCTTGATAGCAGTCTTGGGGGGAAGCATCGAGCGGTAAGGTGGCGATCGCCTGCTCCAATTCAGCTTCCAAAATGGTGCAAGTATTGACAGTATCAAAGTACGATCCCACGGTGCAGTGGAGGCGATCGCCCGCCAGAAAATCTTCAGCATCAGAAGCAGGCTTAAATCGATCTATAAAGTCCAATGCATAGGTTTTTCCATTCCATAAATGCTTCCTTGTGCGTTGCATTTTCTCCAGTAACCAGCTACTGCTTGGAAATTGACCTGTTTCAAGCTTTAAGTTGCCCAAAACCTGCCTTGGACTTCGTGGTTTTTCAACCCAAGAGCATAGATTGATTGGATAAACTAAGCCTGTCCCACTGCGAAATAGGGACTCTTCACCATAAAGCCATGCCAAAAAGTTGATGGTCATTGCTTGACGAGACAAGGGTGAAGTAGAACAAGAGCTAGAAATCATTGCAATGAAAAACCGCCAGAGAGGATTAACTGAAAAGACTAAGGACTAGGACTTACTTGGCAATCCAAAATCAGGTGTGAAGCATTAATGCTATAGGATCCCGATTGATAGTCCCCCCAGGTTTTCACGATCTGAAAATGATTAGCTTGCAAGAGTGTCATAATCTCTTGCGGCCAAAAAATTCGGAGATCTAAATCTTCTTCCGCAAACTGAACGCCATTGCGATAAAACATCAATGTCATTGTATGGATCTGGCTCCAGGCATGATACTGCCTCCGCCGTTTAATGGTCACCAAAGAGCCATCCTGAGGATCTTGAAACTGAGAATAAGGATCAATTCGATCCGGATTTTGCAGAATGTCGAAAATATAGTAGGGATTTTTGAAATCTACGATGAAATGACCGCCAGGAGCCAGATGTTGACGAACCCGACTTAAGCACTGCCGCACATCATCAAGACTATGCAAGTGGGTAAATGTGTCATAGGGAAAAATGATGAGGGAGAACTGAGTCTGAAGATCAAAATCACGAACGTCTCCTTGAACCCAATGGGCTTTCTGGGATTTAGTACGAGCCGCATTGAGCATGGATTCTGAAATGTCGATGCCGGTGCAAAGAAAGCCTCCTTCTGCCAAATCAGTGGTAACCCTTCCAGTTCCGCAAGCCAGTTCCAAAATGGGACTGCCGTGAACTTGGGCGATCGACTGCCAAAATCCAATGTCTTGAGATTGAACTGAGTGTCGATAGGATCCCTGAAAAATTAAGTCGTAAAAGCAACCGTTATAAAATAAATTTTGGTTGTCTTGATTCGTTGATTCTGGATGGCTCATAATAGCAATCCTCCTTGAATTTGAAGCTAAAAATGTCGCGTAAAGCTACTACGATTCGCCAGAAATTTCTGGTGTCTCTAGTGCCAAATCTTGACTAGTAGATGTATTTGATGGGTTGGGAATTAGATTGGGACTATTGTTTTTGCTTCCTGTTGCTCCAGTGCCTGTTTTGGCTAGATAAATTCCGAGGGTAATTAGAAAGAAGCCCAAAATATTAAGAGGATCAAGAAATTCACCAAACCACAACCAAGCTATGGCAGCAACAGGGGCTGGCTCTAGCAACAAAACAATGGTGACAAATGTAGAAGAGAAATGCTTGAGGCTATAAACAATTAATCCATGGCCGGTGACTTCACTAATTAATGCGAGTCCAATGACTGCAATCCAACCCATGGTGCTAATGGGAAAGATGGTGCTATCGATCGCCCAAACAATCGGTGTTGCCAAGAGCAAACCAATAGCACAGCGCCATACTAGAATTTTTGAGGTTGAAAGGTGCTGACGCAGTTTTTCAACGAGCAGGAAACTGGCCGCGTAAAAGACTGAGGAGAGCAAGGCTGCCCCATCTCCAAGCAAGGCGCTAGTGCCAAAAAGAGCTTCTTTGGGTTGAATCCAGTCACCGATCGCGAGGGTGATTGCCCCAATGACCGCGATCGCCAACCCACTCAAAAACCGTCGATCGAACCGTTGTCCCAAAAAAAGCCAACCCCCAAGGGCCGTGAACAGGGGAGGCATATTCGCCAACATTGCTCCATTGGCTGCGGTGGTGCTGGTGAGCGACCATGTCCACAAATAACGCCCCACAAGATGCACAAACCCCAGTGCCAACAACAGGTTGATGGTTGCCCAAGGTAGTTTTTGTTGTTGGTCTGTTACTGCTGCGGAAGAATGGTCGGCTGCTCCAGAATTTTGGGTAGTATGGCCACCTTCCGTTTTGCTTTCGGAAACTGCTGATGGAGGCTGTTCTCTTTGAAGCCAATTCAACCCCGTAAACGCCAGCGTTGCAATCCATAATCGATTAAAAACTGTTGCTTCTGCACTGATTTCTCGAATCGATAACTTAATGAAAATGGCTGTCGATGAGAGAGCGATTAGCCCCAAAATTAGCCACAAAAAAGCCAGTGATGAATGGCGATTGTTCTGATTTTGGGAATCAGACTCAGAAGTGGGTGGCTGGCTGATGGAATGATTGGTGGTTGTTTCCTCTTTTGGATTGTCTGAATCATCACTGGGAGATGCTTGAGCTTCAGGGGTCATAAGGTTAAGCCACGGTTTTCAGGTTTGGATATGCCTTGCAGAAAAATCACAGCAGAAATGACACCCGCTAGCTTCGAGGAAGCTTGAATGATAGTTACTAATCGACGACTGGCTTAGAGCAAGATTCAATCATAAAAGCTTCAAAGATCACCTCAAGGTGGGCCCGCTCCGGCGAAGCGCAAACGGGCCCTACCTGAACTGTAGGATCTTCGGGAAAATCCGCTAATCGTAATAGGGTGAATTGCTCCCCATTCAGGGAATAGAGAATTGCAATTGCTTCATCTTTTCGGCGCACTTCAAACCAAACACGCTCTGGCTGTCCAGGAAGTGGTGCAACAGACCAGTCCGAGCGATCGCGCGTTACGACTGCACTGGCGTATTGCACGCCTTCAACGTATTCGATTCCACACTTGAGCCAGTGAGTTTCACTTGCGCGTACCATTAATCCGGCTTGATCATAAAGATCTTGATATTGCCCTGCAAAACAAACGCGTGCCCGAAAGTTGCCGTTGATGGCGCAATGATAAAAATGCCCTGAATCTCGAATGAATCCGTAGTGAGTGGTTCGCCAAAAATCGGATTTTAAGCCCGTTTTAACCCAAAGTTGACCATTGCGATCGCTCCATTCGGCTGGTGGATTGTGCCATTGCATTGTTGACCAGAAATTAGCTTCCGAAAAGCTGTTGACCATGAGCTAACCTGTCAAGATTTTTGATTCAAGAGCCATCGCATTCTAATCCTGTTAATCCTAAACCAAGGCCATATCTTCTCGCCTGGATAAACCCTCATAAATTTGAATTAAAATATCATCCAGATTATATTTAAAGTCCCAATCGGGATAGTGATCCTTAAACTTCTGCACATCGCTGACCCACCAAATATGATCACCGAGGCGATTTTGCTCGCTGTAGCTCCAATTCATGGGCTTGCCCACAATTTCGCTGCTGCGGGTGATGGCCTCCATCATGGAGCAGTGGGAATAGCGGCTGCCGCCAGCGTTATACACTTCTCCACAGCGAGGATTTTGATAAAAATGCCAAAACATATTCACCAAATCATAGCTGTGAATATTATCGCGAACCTGTTTGGCCTGATAGCCGAAAACAGTGTAGTGACGACCGGTAATGGCACATTTCATGAGGTAGGCTAAAAAACCATGCAACTGGGTTCCAGAATGGTCGGGGCCAGTCAGACATCCCCCCCGAAAAATGCCTGTTTTTAAGCCATAGTAAATGCCATATTCTTGCACCATGATGTCAGCAGCAACCTTGGAAGCTCCGAAGATGGTGTGTACAGAGCGATCGATGCTCATGGTCTCGTCAATTCCGCGTTCAAAATAGGGATGAGACGGTTCTAGTTCCCATCGAGTTTCCAATTCCACTAATGGATAGTGATTAATGGCATCTCCATACACATTATTCGTAGAGGTGAAAATAAACACTGCTTCGGGGCAGTGCTGGCGGGTCATCTCTAAAAGATTGAGGGTTCCATTGGCATTCACTGCAAAATCGGTTAAAGGTTCCGTTGCGGCCCAATCATGGGATGGTTGAGCTGCTGCATGAATAATGATTTTGATGTCTGTGTTGTAGGTTTTGAAGATGCGTTCTAGGGCTGCTAAATCGCGAATGTCCTCGTTTTCATGAATGTAGTGGGCAACTTCGGCTTGCAGTCGATCGCGGTTCCAGGCGGTGGAAGCTTCCTCGCCAAAAAAGTAGCGACGTAAATCATTGTCAATGCCAACCACTTGTAAACCCCGATCGGCCAGGAAGCGCACAGCCGCAGAGCCAATTAAGCCGGATGCGCCAGTTACGATTGCAATATCCATAGTGTTCTGCTGAAATTTCTTGTTCAGGCAAAGGGAAGCTAAGCGGTCAGGGCAATCAAAACCCGAGCAGGTGAATGACTTATTGAATTGGCGGCAAATTGACGGCCAAATTAACCTGGTGATCAACTCGCGATCGCTTTGCATTCAAGCTGCAATCAATGAACTGGTGATGAGCTAATGGGCAATCGACACCAGCTCCGTTCACCGATTAATTTCAAGTCATTCGTGAGCATTTCATGATTGCTTGATCAAGCCATTACCGGCAGTGAATCTTTGATCCACTGCCGATCGAACGGATTGGTTAGGACACTTGCGCAAGGGTCAAAACATCAGCAACCGATCGCGCCGCTAACTGCACCCGATCAATGTCTTTCGCATCCATTTGGCTGTGAATGGGGAAGCATAGCAGCGAATTCCAAACCTGATTCGTGACGGGCAGGGGGTAGCGTGCATAGCTCTTAGCCCGTGCCAGGGTATGAAGGGCGGGGTTGAAGTATGAGCGACATTCCACCCCTTCTTCCCTCAGGGCGGTAATGACGCGGCTCAGTTCCCCTTGCTTGGCAACCGGCATCAACACTCCCAGGTTTTGGAAATTGGAAATCACGCCCTCAGGAATTCGCTGGGGCATCAGGGCCCCGTGACAGGACTCCTGGAAGAAGGTGCGCAGTTGTTGGGCGTATTGGCGGCGTTGCTCAAGATTTTTGGGGAAGTGGCGCAGGACGTGGCGACCGGTGGCGGCCCGCAACTCATCCATTTTGGCGTTCATGCCCAAGCTCGATTCTGACAAGTTGTGATGGGCAATGCCGTGGTTACGCAACTGTCGCACTTGATTGAGCAAGTCCAAATCATGGCCAACCAGTGCGCCGCCCTCGATCGCTGGCAGCACCTTGGTTGCATGGAAGCTAAACATTTGCAGGCGCGGTTCTGCGGGAACCCGACGGCCATAGGTTTCAGTGCCAAATCCGTGGCAGTTGTCATAGATCAGCTCCGCCCCAGCCTGTTGACAAAGGGCAGCGATCGCCGGCAAGTCAGGCGTTACCCCGAACACATTCACCGGCACTACCACAGCAACATCCCGCTCCTGGTCAAGAATTTGCGCCAAGGCCGTGGGCGACATCGTAAAGGTTTCGGGATCGATGTCGCAGAAAATTGGCTCTAGACCCGCCGACTCGATCGAATTCAAAGTGGCAATGAAGGTATAGGACGGCAACACCGCCTTGCCTTTGCGCCCCAGCACTTGCATACCCAACGTCAGCGCATCCGCACCATTGCTCAAGACCACCACATCGGGCACGCCGAGATACTGGGCCAATTCCTTTTCAAAATTGTGCAAGTGGGGGCCGCCGTTGGTGGCTTGCCCGGTGGCCAAAGATTGCTGGAAGGATTGGATGAGAACGCTATTGGGTGCAAAGTGCGGGCGCACCATGGGCACCACTGGAGGAGTATGGCTGGAACTGCGAGAGAACGCACCGCGACCGGCATCGGGGCTAAGCAGTCCCCAATAGTCGAGGGTTCGGCGCAACCCTTCCTCCATGTCAATTTTGGCTTTGAAGTTTAGGATCCGTTCCAGCTTGGACACATCAGGCACACGCACGGGAATTTCTTCAAATCCCTCGCCAAAAAATTGCTTTCCATCAATGTCTTCGGTTCCGGCTTTGTGGCCTGAGAGGCGAATCATAATTTCCGCCAATTCACGCATGGTAATTGGCTCAGGACGGCCAATATTAACGGCTGAGTGGTTATAGCTACAGTCGGGACTGAGTTCAAGGGCGAGTCTTGCGGTTGCTTCTGCCGCATCGTCGATATAACAAAGGGTGCGCACGGCTTGACCGCCATCCACCAACATCAAGGGCAAACCGTCGCGAATTCTGCCCAGAAACTTACTGATGACACGTCCTTTGCCCGGTGCATCAAGTTGGGGGCCATAGATATTAAAGTATCGAACGGCGGCGGCGGTCAGTCCCAAACGGCCCAGGGCATAGGCGTAGTGTTCCCCGGTGGTTTTGGAAATGGCATAGCTCCAGCGATGGTTTCGAGAAGTGCCATAGATGCGATCGCTATCTTCTTCCAGAATGCCGGTATTTAAGCCGTAGGTTTCGCTGCTGCTGGCAATTAAAACAGGGCGGTTATGCTTCAAGCAAGCCATTAAGACATTGCGCGTTCCCAAGATGTTCACATCCAAAACATCGTGGGGCCGAGTGACATATTCATCCACACCAACGACGGCCGCGAGATGAATCACTCGATCGCAGCGAGCAATCCAATGATCCATGCAATCAGCATCGAGAATATCGCCCGCGACGTTCTCAATTCGATCATCAATATCGACTAGCCGACCGGGATCGTGGAGATCTAAACAAACCACTGACTTGCCCACACTCAGTAGATAGCGTGCGATCGCACTGCCGACAAAACCAGCACCACCCGTAATTAAAACGTCAAAATCTGCCATTTCAATAGCCTCGCCAGCGAAAATTGCTGAACCAAATAGCGGGATTATTTCAGCTCAATAATCCCTTGATCGTTTTGAAATTCAACCAAACGGAAACCCGACTTAACTTAAGCCTTGGAAGATTTTTCGAAGTGACTAGTTCAAGAGAGACAGCCCAACAATGACTCTCATGGACGAAGCTTATTCGCTCAAGCAAGATGCTTGAGTCAAGACCTAGAAATTCCGACTGGAGGGGTGGAATGATCTTAGGTCTAATGCTGTTTAAAGGTCAGATTAACTCTAGGCTAAGACAATTTTGATCGCAAATAGAAAAAGCAGTGATTGTAATGAATCTTAATCTCTTGAATGGACTTAAAAATCGTGGCTCATCGATCAATTTAACGAGCAGATATCATTGGATACATGACCAAGGGGGTTGGGTGTTAAAAATCATACATTTGCCTTGGTTTTGAATAACTGAAGCTCAAGAATTTTGGTAAAAATTCTTCTGTTCAACTAAGGTGGATCGCTAACTAACTTCTTGAAGGAAAGTGTAGTTAATCTCCTAAGTCAGATCATCGCAAATGAGGGGTTTGACCCCCTCAGATCCTCGACCTTTCAACGTCAAAATCAAAGTTTTGTGAACCTGATCACCCATCCTAAGGCTCTATAACTGAAATTCTGTAAAAAATATTAAGTTCACCAATTGAAATTGTGTGCTTGAAGCGCTGTGCAAACTATGGAGAAAGAGTGGCAATGAGGGGATTGAAAAATAAAGGCAAAGGGGATTAGTCCTTTGCCTGCTGCGTATGCCGCTTGCGCTGTGGTGAATGTTGAGCTGGGGGGGTGAGGAGACGAGGTCGCTGGCCCTTGGGGTGGGGGTGATGAATTGGCGTGGAGGTTACAGGGTTGCGAGTTGGGGCCGCAACAGGGCGATCGCCCGGCCGCGATGGCTCAGTTCATGTTTTTGGGCGGCAGACATTTCGGCATAGGTGAGGCCCAACTCAGGCATCAGAAAAATGGGGTCGTAACCAAAACCCTGCTCTCCCCGGGGGGCTGTGGTAATTTCACCGGGACAGATGCCCTCGGCTTCGGCGGCCACCGTGCCATCGGGCCGCACGACCACCAAAGCACAAACAAATTGGGCCCGGCGATCGGGCTGGTTGGCCAGTTCAGTGAGGACGCGGTTGATTCGATCGGCATCGGTGACTCCATAGCGAGCGGAGTAGAGACCCGGTGCGCCATTGAGGGCATCGATCGCCAAGCCGGAATCATCGGCGATCGCCCATTCACCGGTTGCCAGGGCCACTTGGGTGGCTTTCAGGCGGGCATTTTCGAGGAAGGTTTGGCCCGTTTCTTCAATCTCTAGCTCCGGGGGCTTCAGGGCCAGTTCCCAGCCCAAATCATCCAAGTAGGCCTGTAGTTCTTTGAGTTTGCCGGAGTTTCCGGTGGCAACGACTAAACGGGGCATGGCGAAAAAAGAAATTTCAGGATGGACAGAACTTCCCAATTGTCCCGATCGGGGGTGGTTTGGCAAAGGGCAACCAACGGTAATGACCACCCAAAAAAATCACCCGGGGATTAGCCCGGGCGAACCAAGTCCAGCAGGTTTGGGTTAAATCAAGAGCGCACGGTTGGTTTTGGGTGGGTGCGCCCGTGGGAATTGGGCAGCAACCTTAGGCGGCGGCAGCTTCGGCCCATTGGCGGGCCCATTCCAGGATTTCATGCACCCGATCGAGCGTGACGGCTTCGCAATAGAGCCGCAGGACGGGTTCCGTGCCGCTGAAGCGCACCATTAACCAATCGCCACTGGTTAGGCGGAATTTATAGCCGTCGGTGGTTTGGCAGTCGGTGACCGCTTGCCCGGCGATCGTTTGGGGTGGGTTGGTTTGCAGTTGTCCCAACAGCCGATCGCGGGCGGCCATGCTGGCCAGAGCTAAATCAATGCGATCGTAGGCATTGAAAAAGTTGGTTTTGGTTTGCAGATCGCCGTAAAGCTCGTTCAGGCTTTTGCCCGCTTTCACAACGGCTTCCAGCACATACAGAGCCGAGAGCAGCGCGTCCCGTTCGGGAATGTGGTTGCCATAGCCCACGCCGCCGGACTCTTCGCCCCCAATCAACACCGGCACGCTCAACATGCGATCGGCGATGTATTTGTAGCCCACGGCGGTTTCATGAACCGGCAATTGATACAGTTCCGCCACCTTGGGCATCAGGTCGGAGCCGCTGACGGTTTTAACCACTTCGCCGGTTTGCCCGCGCACCACGGCCAGGTGTTGAATCAAAATTGGGATCAAGATCTGGGAGGTGAGAAATTCCCCAGACCCATCGATCGCGGCGATCCGATCGCAGTCGCCATCAAAGACCAAACCCACGGCCAACTGGTCGGGATGGGCCTGTTGGTGGTCGCGAATTTGGGCGATCGAGCGGGTGGTGTATTTGGGCAACGGCTCCGGCGCGCCCCCTTCAAACAACGGATCGCGATTGGTGTTCAGTTCCTGCACGGCAACATCCAGCACCTTGCTGAGGCCGCCCGCCGAAGCACCATGCATCGCATCCACAAACACCGCCAGCTTGCCATCGGCAATGGCAGCTCGGATGGCAGCAAGATCAACGAACTGCCGCAACGCTTCACAGTAGCCGCTTTCCCAAGGATTAAACGACTCGATCGGCTCCGGATGCTCCACCTCGGCCGG
This sequence comes from Limnothrix sp. FACHB-1083, assembly GCF_014696485.1. Taxonomy (NCBI): domain Bacteria; kingdom Bacillati; phylum Cyanobacteriota; class Cyanophyceae; order Pseudanabaenales; family Pseudanabaenaceae; genus Limnothrix; species Limnothrix sp. FACHB-1083. Next base: position 373,195 of record NZ_JACJQD010000004.1, read on the forward strand.
AACCGTTTCGGCCGCCAACATCGTCTCAATCTTTTGGGTCACCTCCGGCGACACAGAACCCCCAAAGGCTCCCTTGACCTTCAGACCCAAATAACGACCAGGATTGTGGCTGGCCGTCAGGACGATCGCCCCAAGAGCCTGCTCATGGTGGGCAATCCAGCTAAAGACCGGCGTGGGGGCATAGCAGTCCGACAGCTTCACCCGATAGCCGATCGCCTGGATGGCTTCAGCGGCCACCCGCGCAAAATCTTCAGCCATGAACCGGCGATCGTAGCCCACCAAAATAGTGCGGCTGCCGGTGCTGGCCCCAAACTCCTGGGCCAACGCTTCCGCCGCCAGCGGGGCTACCCGAGCCACCCGCTCGATCGTGAAGTCCGCCGCAATTACCCCCCGCCAACCATCCGTGCCGAATTTGATCGGGCTGGCCGCCGCCGCTCTCAACGATTGACTCATGAATCAAAAACCTCTGCTTTGTGCGCTGCAATACCGCTCAGATTGGGAATCTAGGACGCAAACGACTGGGGGCGATCGTCCTGGGCTGCTTTGGCCGGGCCGATCGATCGCCCCCGTCCCTTCCGGATTTCCTGAACCACCCCACCCCAACGCCGTGCGGGGTCGCCCCACGCAAGCCTATGTTAACAATCGGGTTAATCGGGTTTGCCCCCTCCCGATCGCCCTAGGGATCCAGGTCAATTCCTGACCTTGCCGGCCCCATCTCTCCGCCTCGCACCCGCCCCAAACCCGCCATTTTCGGCACATCCCCCATTTGACAACCCCAGAACAAATCGACCATCATCGATTCGCGCGAGCCACACCCACCCTCACCCCATCTTCAGCCTTCTCACGCATCGGTTCGCCCGCAGGACTGTAGCCCACCTTGGAGCGCCCCATGGCCATCATTAACGGTAACAACCTTCCCAACCTCCTCACCGGAACCAACGACAACGACCAAATTTTTGGCAACGAAGGGAGCGACACCCTCATTGGCTTAGCCGGTAACGATGCCCTCCAAGGGGGCCGCGACAACGACATCCTCAATGGCAACGATGGCAACGACTTCCTGCAAGGGGGCTTTGGCAGCGACCAACTCTTTGGCGGCAAGGGAAATGACACCCTTTACGGCAACGAAGATAACGACTTGCTGGATGGGAACGATGGCAACGATCTGCTCTTTGGTGGCCAAGATCCCGACATCCTGCGAGGCAGCCAAGGCAACGACACCCTATGGGGCGACGTGGGAGCTGATACCCTCTACGGTGGCCAGGGCGATGACCTGCTGCAAGGTAATGAGGGCGAAGACATCCTATTTGGAGATTTGGGCAACGATGTCATCTTTGGTGGCCAGGGCAATGACCTGATTTTTGGTAGCCAAGGGAACGATCGGATTGATGGCAGTCGAGGGGATGACGTAGTTTTTGGTGGCCGAGAAGCCGACACCATCAATGGCGGCGATGGTAACGATGATCTGAATGGCGACAGCGGGGCTGATCTGATTCTGGGCGGCCGCGACCTTGACATCATCAACGGCGGCGAAGGCAGCGACACCCTCAACGGCAACGGCGATGCGGATACGATCAATGGCGGCGACAACGAAGATGTGATCTTCGGCGGAACCGGGGACGATCGCCTGTCCGGGGATAACGGTAACGACACCCTGTATGGCAACCAGGGCAGCAACACCCTGATTGGGGGCAATGGTGGCGACACCTTCATCGTGTCAGGCCAAGCGGGTGGCGTTGACATCATTGCTGACTATGACTTCACCCAAGACCTGATTGGGTTCGAGGGCAACATTGCCTCGCGGGTGGTGGTGGTTCCGGGAACGGGGCTGAACGCGGCCGATACGTTCCTGACGTTGGTGGATACCAACAACACGGAGCGGCTGATTGCGATCGTGAAAAACAGTCAGCGCCTCAGTTTCCTCACCCCCGTGGGCACAGACACCACCACGGGCGGCGTGAGCGGCAGCACGGGCGGCACGGGCAGCACCGGTTCCACCCAGCCCTCCACCGGCAATGACAATATTCAAGGCACGTTTGGGGATGACACGATCGATGCTTTGGATGGCAACGATACGATCACCGGTTTGGGTGGTGCAGATTTGCTGAAGGGCAGTGGCGGTAACGATTTGATTGATGGCGGCGAGGGCAATGACTCCATGGAAGGGGGATTGGGGTCTGATACGTTGCTGGCTACGGGGGGAAGCGACTTCTTTATTTACAACACGCCCGCTGAAGGGGGTGATGTGCTGACGGACTTTGACCCCACGTTGGACAAATTGGTGATTCGGAGCACTGGATTTGGGGGAATTACGACCCTGCGAGTGTTCTCGGTGGATCCGGAGCGGGGCGGGTTTGCCTTTGTCAGTAGCGGCACGGGGGTCGCGTTGCAGTTCAACAACGGATCCGGCGTGCAAACGATCGCCACCTTTCCCAATGCGCCTGCCAACTTGTCCAGTAGTTTCAACAGTTGGGCCATCCTGGGCTAGGGCTGGGCGATCGGGTAGTAGTCGTAAATTTCGGCCAGGATCTCAGCCCAGTTGCGGGCGAGCAGTTCAATAATCTGTTCGCCCCGATCGGCCGCCGCCGCTGTTGGGTCACCAATCACGCCACTTTGGCTCAGATCTTGAATTGTCCAGGCGTAGGTTAAGGCTCCCTTGGGCCCCAGTCGCTTGCCCGGATGGGTCAGGGGCATCTCTGCTTGGGCCCGTTGCATCCGCACCCGATCGGGATCAAGGGCCAGCATCACGCAGGTTTCCGCATCGCCCGCGTGCATTCCCAGGGTTTCCGCCGGGTTCAAAAGGGGTTTGTAATTGGCCGATCGCCACACAAAACAGGAATAGGTCCAAAAGTCGGGATATCGCTCGTGGAGATCCGTGGCGGCAATATCCAACACCTGGGGCTGTCCTCCATGGCCATTCAGCAATAGCAACTTCCGAAAGCCCGATCGATAGAGGCTGTGGCCAATGTCCATCACCAAGGACAGGAGCGTGGTGGCGCTGAGGGAAATGGTTCCCGGCAGCGCCAGATGCTCGTTAGATTTGCCGTAGAACAACGGTGGCAGGGCATAGGCCACCACGTCAGGCCGTTGTTGATCGAGCCATTGGAGCGATCGCCCGAGAATTCCGTTCACGATCGCGCTGTCCACATTCAGGGGCAAGTGGGGCCCATGCTGCTCGATCGCCCCCACCGGCAAAATCACCACGGCCCGCTCCCGATCGGGCAAGGCCGCGATATCTTGCCAAGTTAGATAAGCAAAAAAGCGGTGTTCCGGAATGGGCCCATGCATAGGTGGCTCGTCCAAATCAGCATCAGCGGTTAACCCAGAGCCATGAGCGCCCTCAAGCTTCCGAAGTCTCAGAAGCTTCCGAAGTCTCAGTGCTGGGAGCGGCCTTGGCGGCCAAGGCCTGCTCAGCGGTGAGGAAGTCGATGAACTGGCGAGCCGTGCGACCCGATCGCCCATTGTGGCGCGTGGCCCACTGCAAAGCTCGGAACCGCAATTCTGCCCGATCGATCCCGAGATTGGCTAAATCAGCCAAATGATTCACGATTTCTAAATAGGTGTCTTGGTCGGCCGCCTCAAAGGTCAACGTCAAGCCAAATCGATCGGCAAAGGAGAGCTTTTCCTGCACCGTATCCCAGGACTGCACCTCATCCGCATCGCTGGGCCGGGGGCGATCGGCAAAATATTCCCGCACCAAATGTCGTCGGTTTGAAGTGGCATAGACCACCACATTCTTTGGCCGCTCCGTGATGCCGCCCTCCAGGCAAACCTTCAACGCCTTGAAGGCCTCGTCATCCTCCTCAAAGGACAAATCATCCACAAATAGGATGAATTTTTGGGGTGCGCTCCGCAGCAAGTCCACAATCTCCGGCAGATGATCCAACTCTTGCTTGGCCACCTCCACCAATCGCAACCCCCGATCGCCATAGGCCGACAGCAGCGCCTTCACGAGGGATGATTTTCCCGTGCCCCGCGCCCCATACAGCAACACGTTGAGCGCCCGCTGACCCGCCAACAGAAATTCCGTGTTTTGGATTAGTTGCGCCTTGGGGCCGTCATAGCCGGCCAGGTCGGGCAGATCGATCGGGTCAGGATGAGTCACCGGCACAAGCTGCCCCGATCGCCAACGGAAAGCGCGGGACTCGCTGAACTGTCCCCGATCGGCCGCTGCCAAATAACGCACTAAAGCTGGCGTGGCTGTCGCCCAGTCGTCCAGGTTGCGCAACTGGGCCCGGAGTGCGGCTTTTGGATTGGGTTTAGTTTCTGGCTCGGTGACGGCAGATTGATCCGACACATCGGATTGATCCGACTCGTTAGATTGATCCGACGCATCGGATTGATCAGGCTTATCAAGTTGATCAGGATCAGGCGCAGCCAATTGATCAGGCTTGTGATCGGGCTTGTCCAGTTGATCAGAGACATCAAGCAGATCAGATGCGTCGAGTGAATCCAATTCCATTTCTGAGTCAGCACTGGGCCCACTCCAGGCCACTAGCTCGATCGCCCCACCCGCCAACTCCTGGGCCCACTGACAAGCCAAGGCCGGCTCGAACTGCCACAGTTGCTGAAATGCCCGCAAATCATGGTCGATCGCCGCGATCGTGGCCTTGGGCAATTGCTCGATCGTCTTGCCTTTGAGCACCGGAGCCAACACCGCATCCACCGTTACCAGGCGATCGAGCAAATAATCGCCCCAGCTTTGGCCCGTGGTCATCAGCGCCCGAAACCAGCGCCCATAGGCCAACGTAATATCCGTCGCATCGCGCGATCGCTCCAGCACCGTTCCCAAAAACTGCGCAAAAGCCTTGCCCACTTCGTTATCCAACACTCCCGGCAACACCAGCAGCGAGGCCAGCAACCATTGCAGCCGTTCAGCCTCCTCCTGAATTTCCCGTAACCGACCGGGACTAATTTTCGGCCGCTGGGAGGATGGGTCGTCAGTCCGCAAGTAGGTCATAGGCCAGATCTCGTTGTCTCAATGAGCAGGAGTTTGCACCGGGCAGCCACCTTCAAAAGCCATCAGCGGCGCGATCGCCCTAGCTGGAAGTGGCAACCAACAGCTTAACTGCCCAGAGATTGCTCGCAAAATGAGCCAGCACAAGAATCAATCACCGCCCGAACTAACCAGCCAGCGTTAAGCCACATCAGAACCCATCCACATCAGAACCCGTCAACACACAGAAGGGAGAACAACTCAACATTGCTCTCCCTCCCGTGCCGATCGACTGGATTCGTTTGGCGATCCCAGTTTTGAGACCCCGCCTATTTTTTCAGGTCTTTAGCCATGCTGCGGAACGCATCCAAGTTGCGATCGGCCTTGCGGCGTTCCAGGGTTTCGCCGGCCGTGCTAGCCGGAGCGCTGCTGGTGGGTTCCGTAGCCTTGGCCTTGGGCTTGGCCGGTTGTTCAACGGGCGTAGTTCCCTTGGGGAAAGTCTTGTGGACTTCCACTTCCTTGCGCATCCGCTCAATGTCTCCGAAGGTGCGAGCGCTGTCAAAATCCAAGAAAAAGTCCTGGGTTTCCTTTTGGCGAGCGGGTTGGGGCGCGGGTGCTTCTTCTTTTTTGTTGCCGCCGAACAGGCCACGAATGAATCCGGTCATGGTTGGATCTCGTTCTCTAAAGGTTTGGGCTGGAGTTGATGAGAAATTTTAGACAAAACATTAATTTCTGTGAACCAATTATAAGGATTTATTCTTCAAGAAATTTGGGCATTCCCCAAAATTCCGTCAGGATTTCGGGACTGAAGGGGAAGTTCCGGTGTGCCTTTTAAAATTGGAGAGCGATCGCCCCGGCGAGTCGGCTGCAAAATTTGGGTCAAAACCTTTTATCAACCAGCTTAAATTTCAACCCAGATCCAAAAATCTCAACCCAGATCCAACCCAGGAGCCGAGGTTTGTCATCGAATTCGATCGATTGAGGCGAAAATGGCTGATTTTCCTGGCCTAACCGCCTCAAACAAGAGGCTTAAGCCCCTTGCTCCCTAGGATCTCGCCTTGCTTCCTGGGATCTCGCAACGGCAGGATCAGAGGCTCACGAATCCGAATCACAGCCCTCAATCCACGATCCCAATCCATCTTTGAATTCTCTGCCCTTCTTAGCACCATGCCTCCAGAGTCTCCCGAATCCACTTTGAATCCGTTGTCTCCTCCATTGGAGTTGCCCCCGCACCATGACTTGCCCCAACAGCCCCCTAAGCTTTCCCTGCCAGTGATGTTGCGCTTGGGCCTGTTTCAAATGGGCCTGGGCATGATGTCGGTGCTCACCTTGGGGCTGCTGAACCGGGTGATGGGCAATGAGTTGGCCATTCCCCTGGATGTGGCGGCGGGGGCGATCGCCCTGCACCAGTTCATTGCGCCCGCCCGTGTTTGGTTTGGGCAACTGTCCGATGCCAAGCCCCTGTTCCGACTGCATCGATCGGGCTATGTCTGGCTGGGATCGATGGTTTTTGCTGTGCTCTCGTTTTTGATTGTGCAGGTGATGTGGCAATTGGGCGCGGCGGTGGCGCAGGCGGGCGGTTGGTCTTGGGAGGGAACCACGGGCCTCTGGACGATCGCCCTTGGATTGCTGTTTGCGGGCTATGGCCTCTCCATCAGTGCCAGTTCCACGCCCTTTGCGGCTTTGTTGGTGGACGTGTCCGACGAAGATGATCGATCGCGCCTAGTGGGGGTGGTTTGGTCAATGCTGATGGTGGGGATCATCATCGGGGCCATCCTGACTTCGATTCTCCTGAAACGGGCCGAAGCGGCCAACAGCCTCGCCGCTTTGCAAGGGGCCTTGAACCAACTGTTCATCATCGTGCCCGCGACTGTGGTTGGGTTGGCCTTTGCGGCCACCTGGGGTGTGGAAAAACGGTTTTCGCGCTATGGCCTGCGATCGCACTTGGCGGAACGGGAAGACCAAATTACCCTCGGGCGGGCCCTACGAATTTTGACCGCCAGTCGGCAAACGGGCATCTTTTTTGCATTCTTGCTAGCCATGACCCTGGGCCTGTTTTTGCAAGAGGCCGTTCTCGAAAACTACGGCGGCGAAGTGTTCAACATGCCCCCTTCGGCCACCACGAGTTTGAATGCATTCTTTGGCACGGGAACCCTTTTGGGGTTGGTGGCCACGGGCTTTGGCCTGATTCCCCGGCTGGGCAAACAGCGCACCACAAAGCTTGGTTGTTTGCTGACGATCGCGGCGCTGGGGCTAATCATCCTGGCGGGATTTTCCAGCAATCCCAATCCCGGGGCGATCGGGGCTAATCCCACCGTTTTGCAAGCGGCCGTGGGCATTTTTGGCCTCACCTCGGGCATTGTCACCACTGGGGCCTTAACCCTGATGTTGGATCTAACGGCGGCGGAAACGGCCGGCACGTTCATTGGGGCTTGGGGTCTGGCTCAGGCCTTGGCCAAGGCCCTGTCTACCTGGTTGGGCGGCTTAATTTACCAACGGGTTGGGCTGGCGCTGTTTGGGCAACCGATCTATGGCTTCATTACGGTGTTTGCGGCGGAAGCGTTGATGATGGCGATCGCGATCGGGCTGCTGTGGTGGGTGAATGTGCGGGAGTTCAAAACCGATTCCCAACAGGCGATCGCCAACGTTTTGCAGGTGGAAATGGACTAAACCGCTTGCTGCTGATGGCTGCTAAGTCGTGGCTAAGTCGTGGCTAAGTCGTGGCTACATCGCGACTGAGTTATTGCCGAGTTACGGAATCATCAGCTCGGGTTGAGCAGGTTGCAGGGTGGGCAATGTCCACCCGTCATCGATCGCCCAACGAGTCTGATCACCCCTGGAGAGAGGTGAATCATGGGGGCATCTGGAGCGAGATGCTCCCATAATTTTTGGGTAGGGAGTTCTTTGCAGCCTGATAAAAAGTAGTTAAAAATCAATACAAAAATCCATAACCCTGACGTCAGTTCGGGATAAGGGGAGCGGAAGAAAGACGGGGCTGGTTAAGCTGAGGCATTAACAAAAAAGCCCTCAACCCAACCCCGTCATGCTCAGTCTAGAAGCTCTGTTCTGCAAAATCGACGATT